>JANPDF010000270.1:0-4842 GCA_031431355.1 Gammaproteobacteria bacterium | reverse complement strand
CCTGGATCTGCTCCTCGCGCAAGGCCGCGCCATAGGTCAGCCAGCCGTCCAGCCAGCCGAAGGTCGGCACCTTGTACTGCGCGGTGAAATCGCTCTTGAACTGCGCCAGGTTGAGGTCGAGCAGCATCTTGTGCCCGCGATCGTTGAGCCAGCGACGTTCCAGCCGCACGTGCACGCCGGCGCCGCTGTCAGTGCCGTAACGCAGGCCGAGGTTGTAGATGCTGCGCTTGCCCGGCTCCAGGGTGACTTTCACCGGTACGAGGCCGCCGATCGCCTTCTCCGGCTCGGGCAACAGGCTGATGCCGCTGAAATAATCGGTATCAACCAGCGATTGCTGCAGGGCGAGCAATTGCGCCTGGTCGAAGGGCTCGCCGGCGCGCCAGGGCACCAGCGGATCGAGCACGCCGGCGCGCAGCTGCTGACCCTCGAAGGTGACCCGCCCGAGCGCGTAACGCCGGCCGCTGGTCCACGACAGGCCGATGTCGGCGGCGTGCTCGGCCCGGGAGACCGCGACCCGGTGCACGGCCAGCTCGGCGTCGAAGTAACCATGTTCGCCAAGGGCGCGCGCGATGCGGGCCTTGTCAATTTCATAGACCCCATGCGCAAAGACCTCGCCCGGGCGCGGATGGAAGCCGGCAACGCGCGCCGACACATACGGATCGACCTTTGCCGGTCCTTCCATCAGCACGTCGAGCTTGCGCACGCGCACTGGATCGCCGAGCACGATCGCCAGTTGCACGGTCACCTGCTCGCCGGTGCGGACCAGGTTCGGCGTCACCTGCGCGTGGTAATAGCCGTACGGCTCGAGCCCCTGGCGGACCTCATCGGGCGCGGCGCGCAGCAAATAGGACAGTCGCGTCTCGCTGACCCGCGTTCGCTGCGCGGCGGACATGCTCTCCAGCGACAGGTGCGCGCGGACGTTGGCTTCCAATTCCCCGTCCACGCCAGTGATCTGCACCGGCTGCAACTCAACGGCATGGACCAGTGATACGGACAGGCAGCCGAAAACGAGGGTCGAGAGCAAGAGGGCGCGGGGCATCAGCCCAGTGTAAGCGAGCCCCTCACGCCCTCGGCGGCCGCCGAGGCTCGATGCGCTCCCCGCTTTCAGCGCCGTTCATCCCGCCGCAGTCACGGCGTCAACGGCGCGGCCATCACCAGCTTGTCGACCGGATAGCCGCGATCGCGGGCGCAGGCCTTGATCGATGCGAACAGCGCACCCGACATCGTCGGCGTACGCGACAACACCCACAGGTATTTTCGGCTCGGTCCGCCCACGACCGCCCAACCATATTCCGGATCCAGATCGATCACCCAGTAGTCGGCCCAGACCATCGGCACCCAGGACAGCCACGCGGGCGCAAAGCGGACCTGCAGGGCGCCTGGCTTGCCAGCCACCTTGCGCGCCTCGCCGCTGGACTGCATGGCTTCGCCTTCGCGAGTGCGACAGGCATTGACCACCTTGATGTTGCCGGTGGGCAAGGGCGAGTAGGTGGCCGTGATCCGATCTGCACACTTGCGCTGGAAAAACATCGGCAGATGCGCGATTTCGTGCCAGTTCCCGGCGTAGCGGGCGAGGTCGAGCTGGGCGACAGGCTGGTTGGCCATCGCCGCCATCGGGGCGGCGAGTAGCACTGCCAGCAAAGTCATTCTCGGAATCATGGCGGACACCCTTTTTATGTGCTTGCCCCATAGTGCCTTGCCAATGCTGAACGCATTGTCGAGACCATCCATGACTTTCGGCATCCGCCAGAAGCGCTGTCCGTGCTGTAAATGGTATTTCCCCCGGGCCATGCCCGCCGTGCCGACAGGACCCTCTCCCATGAACAAAACGATGCTCGTGCTCGCGCTCGCCTCCGCGCTGGCCACCTCCGCCGCCGCCCAGACCCCGACCGCCGGCGCGCCAGCCTTGGGCAGCTTCGGCGTCGAACTCGACAATCGCGACACCGCGGTCAAGGCGGGCGATGATTTCAATCGTTACGCCAACGGTCGCTGGCAGGATGCCTACCAGCTCAAGGACTACGAAAGCGATTACGGCTCCTTCGACACCCTGTCCGATCGCGCCGAGGAGCAGACGCGCGCAATCATCGAAGAGCTGGCCGCGCGCAAGGACCTGGCGCCGGGCAGCAACGAACAGAAAGTGCGCGATCTTTATGCCAGCTACATGAATTCGACGGCGCGCGACGCCGCCGGCATCGGCCCGATCAAGCCGATCCTCGACAGGATCGCCGGCATCGACTCGCAGGCCAAACTGATCGCGGCTTTCGGCGCCTCCGATGTCGATGGCACGCGCGCGCCGGTCGGCGCCGGCATTTCCATCGATCGCAAGAATCCCGAACAGTATCTGGTCGGCATCGGCGTTGGCGGCCTTGGACTGCCCGACAAGGATTACTACCTCAATCCCGACCCACGCTTCGTGCAGATTCGCGCCGCTTATGCCAACCACATCGAGCGCATGCTCGGCTTCGCCGGTGTCAAGGATGCTAAGGCGCGCGCGCAGGCCGTGCTGGCATTGGAAACGGCACTGGCCGGCAAGCTTTGGGATCGCGCGCTGCTGCGTGACCGCGACAAGACCTACAACCTGACCCCGTTTGCCGAGCTTGCCTCGCTTTACCCGGGCTACGACTGGAATGCGCATTTCAGGGCGCAGGGCATGCC
Source organism: Gammaproteobacteria bacterium (assembly GCA_031431355.1). Taxonomy (GTDB): domain Bacteria; phylum Pseudomonadota; class Gammaproteobacteria; order Xanthomonadales; family Xanthomonadaceae; genus Arenimonas. The sequence continues at coordinate 2,187 of JANPDF010000270.1, read as the reverse complement.
GGTCCCGGCTTCGGTGAACGTGACCACGCCAAGCGCGGTCGCCCCGGTGCTGGAGATCGTCGGCAAGACGCCGCTGCCGGTGTGGCGCGATTACCTGACCTTCCACGCCGTGCGTGGCAACGCCCCGCTGCTAAGCCGCGAGATTGACGAGGCCAGCTTTGATTTCACCGGCAAGATCCTGCAGGGTCAGAAGGGCCAACGCGAGCTGTGGAAGCGCGCGGTCGGCGTGGTCGGCGCCACCGACGGCCTCGGTGATGCGGTCGGCCAGGTCTATGTGCAGCGCCACTTCAAGCCGGAAGCCAAGGCGGCCATGGACGAACTGGTCGAGAATCTGCGCAAGGCACTGCGCATCAATATCGAGAAGCTCGACTGGATGGGCGCGGCGACCAAGGTCGAGGCCTATCGCAAGCTGGAGACCTTCGTGCCCAAGGTCGGCTACACGACCGAGTGGCGCGACTACGGCGACATCAAGATCGTGCCCGGCGACCTGATGGCGAACGTGATGGCCTTGCGACAGTTTTATGTCAACGATGACAACCGTCGGGTCGGCCAGAAGACCGATCGCGACGAGTGGTTCATGACGCCGCAGACGGTGAATGCGTACTACAACGCGCAGTTCAACGAGATCGTGTTCCCGGCTGCGATCCTGCAGGCGCCGTTCTTCGACGTCAACGCCGATCCGGCGGTCAACTACGGCGGCATCGGCGCGGTGATCGGCCACGAGATGGGCCACGGTTTCGACGACCAGGGCTCCAAGTCCGACTTCGCCGGCATCCAGCGCAACTGGTGGACCGACGCCGACCGCGCACGCTTCCAGACTCGCGTGGATGCGCTCGGCAAGCAGTACGACGCTTACTGTCCGCTGCCCGGCACCTGCGTCAACGGCAAGCTGACCATGGGCGAGAACATCGGCGACCTGGGCGGCTTGTCGATGGCCTACACGGCCTACCAGCTCAGCCTGAAGGGCAAGCCGGCACCGGTGATTGACGGCCTCACCGGCGACCAGCGCTTCTTCCTGGCCTGGGCGCAGGTCTGGAAGACCAAGTATCGCGACGAATCCCTGGTCAACCTGATCAAGTCCAACCCGCATTCGCCGGCGATGTACCGGATCAACGGGCCGCTGCGCAATTTGGACGCGTGGTACGAGGCCTATGGCGTCAAGGTCGGCGACAAGTTGTACGTGCCGCCGACGGAACGCGTGCGCATCTGGTAAGTCGCGCACGTACCCGCGGCGGTGGCTGGCTGCTCAGATGGCTTCCGCCGACGAGCTCCAGCGGTTCAAGACCGCGCACGGGATTGCCTGAGCCGATCGGGCTGCACGTTCCCGCGCTGTCAGTGCCAACACCAAGAAACAACGGCCCTTGCAAGAGAGCCGTTGCTTCACCCTAGTCGGGACTGCCCTTGCCGCTCCCGGCCTTGTTGCTTTCCGGGAAGCTGTTGTCGCCGCGCATCGGGCCCATGTTCACGGTCCGGTCCAGGCTCGGCTGTGGCGCGGCCGCGGCCTTCGGACGCCTAACCTTGCGCTTGGCGGGCGCGGCCGTCTTGGTCGCAGTTGTCTTGCTCTTCGCGGTCGCCTTCTTCGCGGCCTTCTTCGCGGCCTTCTTGACCATCTTTGGCTTTGGCGCCGCTTTCGGCCGCGCCAACACCTTGGCCTTCGGTTTCGCCTTCGCCGCGGGCTTTGTCTTGGCCGCCGCCTTCTTGACCGCAGCTTTGGGCTCCGCAGCAGACTTGGCCTTGCGCGCGCCTACCTTCGCTCCCTTCGCACTCTTCTTCGCTGTAGCCATGACCAACCTCCTTGCTGGTTTGCCTCCTGGGCCGGCCGCAGCCGGCCGGTTGGGCGTCCGCCCTGGGAAAAATCTACACCATCGGCTTGCAACACTCCACGCGCGCGGTCAGAGTCTGCGCACAGTCCGCGAGTTCGAAGCGCCGACGGAGCCAGCCATGCCCTGCGATGCCGGAGTCCTGAAAGCCGTCGACCTCTTCTCACACCTCGGCGATGAGGATCGAGCACGCCTCGCCGGTGTCGTTGACCTGGTCAACGTCGCTGCCGGAACGCCGCTGTTTCGCGCTGGTGATCCGGGGGAGTCGCTGTTCATCGTCAAGAGCGGTGAGGTGGAATTGTTCATCCGCGACACCACCGGCCAGAAGATCGTGCTGACCCTGGCCAGCAGCGGCGAGATCTTCGGC
>JANPDF010000269.1:0-2530 GCA_031431355.1 Gammaproteobacteria bacterium | reverse complement strand
AAAGCGCCGATTGTGGTTATGTCGGCAGAGCTAATCACGGTCACATCGCCGGCCCAGAGCGGATCATTGGCGTCGAGGCCAATCACCCCGACCCCAGGGGCTATGGTGACCCCCGCGTCCAGCACCAGGGTCAGGTCGTTGACCGGCACGAAGGCGCCATCCGGCAGTCCCAGGTTGTAGGCGCCCGCCGTGCAGGTCACCGTCGTGACATCGGTGTAGGAGCAGGCGGCGGTGGCGACCCCGCTGCCGGTCAGGGCCAGCACCGTGGCCGAGACAGCCAGCGCGGCGCGGATGGCGCGGGTGGTGGGTGCAAGCTTGATGGTCCGGCGGCTGCGGGTTTTAACTGCGCTGACGTGCCTGTGCCCGTTCATTGCTAACCCCCTGGTTTTTCAACTTTTTATGACGCGCTCCCAGCTGCCGCGATGGCGGCTGCCCACATTCTTTCGATGTCCCCTTCTTATCGGCAACGCGGAAGCTGGCGTGCAACGGACAGTTTGCGTTTCGCCGGGACCGCGTCCTGTTAAAGTTCGCACGAAATCAATGGGTTGGCCGCGGCATCTGTATCTTTCAGGGTGGTGCTTGGCTGTTGCCCTGATGCCGCGGGAATCGACTCCGGCAGGACGGAGCAGAATGTGGCGATTCCGGAATCAACCTTGCGATCCCCAACTTGACATGATCGACAGCCGCCAGATCGCCAGTTGCCATGCCGAGCCGCGCACCCTGCCGGTACCGTTGCTGCTGTTTGCCTGCATAGCAACGGCGAGCGCGGTCAGCGCCCAGGTTCCCGATCCCGCGCCACCGGTGCTGCAACCGGTGCAGGTCACTGCCACGAGGACGGCGGCGCCGGTTCACAGCGTTCCATCCGCCATCACCGTCATCGAAGGCGACCGACTTTCTGCTCCGGGTCTGTCAGTCAACCTCAGCGAGAAACTGGTCGGCGTCCCTGGCGTGCTCGCTCGTGAACGTCAGAACCATGCGCAGGACATCCAGGTTTCCATCCGTGGATTCGGCGCCCGTTCGACCTTTGGCATACGCGGCGTGCGCCTGTACCTCGACGGGATTCCGGCAACCATGCCCGATGGCCAGGGCCAGGTCTCCCATTTCAACCTCGCCTCCGCCGCGCGAATTGAAGTCTTGCGCGGTCCGTTCTCCGTCCTGTACGGCAACGCCTCCGGCGGCGTGATCCAGATGCTCACCGCCGACGGCGCCGCCGATCCAGGCGCGAGCTTGTCGCTCGCCACCGGAAGCGACGCGGTGCATCGCGCAAGCGCGGGACTGCGCGGCGGCGGCCCTCGCTCGGATTACACGGTTGAGCTCACCCATTTCGAAACCGACGGCTTTCGCGATCACAGCCGTGCGAGTCGCACTTCGCTCAATGCGCGGCTCAAGTTGAACACGCCGGGCGATGGCAAGCTGATCCTGCTGGCCACTGGCCTGGATTCGCCGGAGGCCCAGGATCCGCTCGGACTGACAGCGGCGCAACTAACCGCCGATCCACGCCAGGCGACTGCCGCCGCATCGCAATTCGACACGCGCAAGGCGGTTCGCCATGCGCAACTCGGGATGGTGCTTGAGCAACCCTTCGACAGCGGACACGCGCTGCGGCTGCTCGGCTATGCAGGCAGCCGGAACATCCTGCAGTTCCTGTCCGTCCCGGTGGCTGCGCAGGGCAATCCGCTGCACGGCGGCGGCGTCGTCGATCTCGAAAGTCGCTTCTCGGGGGTGGACGCGCGCTGGACCTTGCATCGAACTCTTGGCTCCCGCCCGATCGAATTCGTCGCAGGCATCAACGTCGATCGCCAGGAGCAGCGCCGGCTTGGCTTCAACAATTTTTCGGGCACGCAGCTCGGGGTTCGCGGCGCACTGCGGCGCGACCAGCAGGACCTGGTCCGCAATGCCGACTGGTATGGTCAGGCGATATGGTCTTACTCGGAGCGCGGCACGCTGATTCTGGGCGTGCGCCGTTCGAATGTTCGATTCGAATCTCGCGACAACTACATTACCGCCAGCAACCCAGATGACAGCGGCGAACGCGAGTTCAGCGCTACCAGTCCCGTGGCCGGCATAAGCCTGGCCATTGGCTCGCGCTGGAATCTCTACGCTTCCCATGGCATGGGTTTCGAGACTCCCACCTTCGACGAGCTCGGTTATCGTCCCGACGGCAGCGCCGGCCTCAATTTAGGCCTCGAAGCGGCTCGCTCGCGACACCTCGAGTTCGGTGCAAAGGGCCGCAGTGCGACGGACGCATCGTTAGAGGTCGCGCTGTTCCGGGCAGACGTCGACGACGAGTTGGCGGTCGCGAGCAACTCCGGTGGACGCTCCACCTACCAGAATGTCGGCCACGCACGCAGGCAGGGCCTCGAGCTGGCCATCGATGCGCCGCTGGCTGGCGACTGGCGTTGGCAGGCGGCATTTACCTACCTCGACGCGCGCTTCCAGGATGCTTTCCTGGCCTGCGCCAGTGGCCCCTGCGCGATGCCCTCAGTGCCGGTCCCCTCCGGATCGCGCATTCCGGGAACGGCGAAATCGG
>JANPDF010000268.1:0-3170 GCA_031431355.1 Gammaproteobacteria bacterium | reverse complement strand
CAAGCGAAGGACGTCCTTCTCCGTGAATTTAGCGACCTTGGCCGGATCGAAACCGGCGAAGGCCTTGCGGAACGCCTCACGCTTGCGCAGCACGATGATCCACGCCAGCCCGGCCTGGAAGCCTTCCAGCATGAGCATCTCCCACAAGGCCCGCGAGCTGCGCTCCGGCACGCCCCATTCGGTGTCGTGGTAATGGCGCATCAGCGGGTCGGGTTCGCTCCAGCTGCAACGGTGCTTGCTATCCATGTCGGTACTCACTCGGGGAAAACTCTCGGCACAATGCCGTCCGGTGAATCGTACCCGCGCAGGGAGCTACCGCAACTTGACGACCACCTTACCTTTGGCCCGGCCCCGCTCCACGTAGGCCAGCGCCTCGACGGTCTCCTCGAATGGGAAGATCCGATCCACCACCGGCCGCAATACGCCTGAGTCGATCAGCGCGCCAATGCTTCGCAACTGCTCGCCGCTCGGCTTCATGAAAAAGAAGGAGTAACTCACGCCAAGCCGCCTGGCGCGCGCGCGTACCCGGTAGCTGAGCAGGCGGAACACCTGGCGCAATAGCCAGCCCAACTCCCATTCGTCAGCAAATTCGGGGTCGGGCGGACCGGAGATCGAGATCAGCTTGCCACCGGGCTTCAGCACCTGGAGAGACTCCTCGGTGACATCCCCGCCCAGCGTATCCAGCACTACATCGTAATCGCGCAGCTCCGCCGCGAAATCCTGCGTCTTGTAGTCAATGACAACATCCGCCCCGAGGCCCTTCACCCACGCCACATTCTTCGTACTCGTGGTCGTCGCCACGAACGCGCCCAGATGCTTGGCCAACTGGATAGCGAACGTGCCCACGCCACCCGAGCCGGCATGGATGAGAACCTTCTGCCCGGCCTTCAGGCCAACGCGGTCGATCAGCGCTTGCCACGCCGTCAAGCCGACTAGCGGGATGGACGCCGCCTCTTCCATGCTGAGCGATTCCGGCTTCAGCGCTACGCACGCTTCACGGACTGCGATGTACTCGGCAAACGTTCCGATCCGATCCTTGTCGACCCGCGCATAGACTTCGTCGCCAACTTTGAATCGGCGCACCGATGCGCCTACTTCGACGACCACGCCACTCAGGTCGCTACCCAGGATGATCGGCAGCTTGTAGTGCAGGATCTGCTTGAGCTTGCCGTCGCGGATCTTGAAGTCGACCGGGTTGATGCTGGCCGCATGGATCTGCACCAGTACGTCGGTGTCGCGCGGCTGCGGCTTGGGCATGTCCGCCAAGCGCACGGTGTCGCTGCCATATCGATCGAGGATGAAGGCTTTCAAGTCAGGGAGTCCCGGGTTGGCTGGTTGGCGCCGCTCGGCGCGGCAAGCGATCGCGCCGGCAGGAAGCGCGGGTTGCGCAGCAGCCCGGCCGACACCAGCGACACCAGCACGCCGACCGGGAAGATTTCGGCGAAGACCATCGGCAGGCGGAACAGGGGGTTGGCGTACTGGATCTTGAACTGCGCCATCTCGGCGGACATCCTGGCGATCGCCGCCTCGATCTCGCCCTTGGCGCGCGCCTGCTCGATCATGAAGTTCGAATAGGCAGTGATGAAGTCGCCGCCGGTGACGGCCTGCGAGGCTTCCCAGGACAGCACGTACAGGATGCCGGCGATCAGGCTCATCGCCACGCCCATGCCGAAGGCGGGCCAGAAGCGGATCACGCCGCCCAGTTCCTGGTCGCGGTACTGCTTGATGCCGACGAACACCGCAGTCAGCGCCACCAGCATCGTGGCGTAGCCGATCAGCATCCCGTATTCGAAGTTGTGCTCGCCCATGGCCGTGAACATGGGGAACATGATGCCGCCGACGATGCCGCCGGCGATCAGGCCGTACTTCAGGATGTTCCGGAACATTTTTTTCGCTCCCCGCTGTGGATGAGCTTGCCATTGACGCGGATCCGACCGCCCGGGCTGCGGTCGAGTCTAGCCCCAACCGGCGATTCGGCGCGAAGCAGAGCGCGGATTATCAGTCCTAACCATCCTTACGGTCCGTGGGACAAGTTTGGTCGCTTTCCCACCAGTTGAAACATCTGAAAAAGCCCGGTCGCGTGACAGTGGCCGGCAAACCGGGCGATGATGTTTCCCCCGGACTCCTGAAAAGCATCCTCCGGCAATCCGGGCACAAGAGGTGACCGAAATGCGCTATGCCATCGTCATTGAGCGGACCGACGCCAATTTTGGCGCGTATGTCCTGGACTTGCCGGGCTGCATCGCCACCGGCGATACGGTTGAGGAAGTCGAGCGCAATATCCGAAGCGCCATCGAAATGCACCTTGCCGGGATGCGCGAGGACGGTCAGCCGATTCCTCCGGCAGCTACCCAGGTCGAGTACGTGGACGTTGCCGCCTGATTACCTGAGGCAGCGGTAGCGGGGCCGACGAAGGCGCCGGAGTCCTTGGACCAGCCCCCAACTGCTGGCACCCCTGCCTAAAAGCCTATTGCGTATCGCAAAACGATATGTCTAATATCGTTCCACGATAACGATGGGAGCTCCAGATGACCCGTACCTCCGCCCATGCCCTGGCCGCCGCTCGCCCGATCATCCAGGTCCTGACCGTCCTGAACATCCTGTATGGCCTTGGCATATCTGCCCTGTTCACTGCCAGCTTCTTCATGGCCGATTGGCCGATGAAACCGCTCGGTTACGACACGGCGACGATGCACCCGCAACTGCCGACTGTCATCCGCGCGATCGAAATCATCGGCCTGGTCGGCGCCGCGATCGTGCACACCATCCTGCGGCGCTTGCTGGCGATCGTCGACTCGGTGCGCGGTGGCGACCCGTTCGTCTTCGACAATGCACAGCGCCTGCACGTGATCGCGTGGAGCGTGCTGGCGATCGAGCTGCTGCGGCTGATCGTGCTCGCGATCTCCACGGCCGTGGAGATGACGGGCGAGATGGGCGGCTTCTCGCTTGCGCCCTGGCGGGCGGTGCTGCTGCTGTTCGTGCTGGCAGGCGTGTTCGCACGCGGCGCCCGGATGCGCGCCGACCTCGACGGGACGGTGTGACATGGCGATCCTCGTTCGCCTCGACGATCAACTGCACGCCCGTCGCATGACGCTCACCGAGCTGGCCACGCGCATCGACATCACCGTCGCCAACCTGTCGATCCTGAAGACCGGCAAGGCCAAGGCGAT
>JANPDF010000267.1:0-12696 GCA_031431355.1 Gammaproteobacteria bacterium | reverse complement strand
TCAACCAGTCGATCGCCTGTTCCCGTGTCAGTTTTCCGTCCAGGTAGCCGCGCGCCGCCTCGTTGCCGGCGTAGCTCAGTTGCGACGTCAAGCTCAACAGGGCCTCGTATTTTTCCATCAGCGATGCGTCGAGGCCGGCCATCGGATACAGCACCTCGCGCTGGAAACTCTGCCGCAGCGTGTCGGGGAATGCCATCGCAACCCCGTAGTTGGCGCTGCCCTCGGCAATCAGCGATTGCGGCGAGAACAGCGGGTACACGCTGTACTCCAGCCACTTGCGGTCATTGACCAGGTTCTTTTCCAACAGCGCGTTGTAGGTGTGGTGGCCCGGGTAGCCTTCGTGGCAACCGATGTCGATGGCGCGCTCGATGTAGATCGGCAACTCGACGTTGATCTGGATCAGGCTCTGGAACTTGCCCTTGTACCAGTTGTAGCCGCTCCACGGCTTGCCGGTGACGAACTCCAGCTTGAAGCTCTCGCCTTCGGGCAGCGTGATGTGCTTGAGCGTCTGCTCGCGGCAGCCCTGGATGGCGGCCTCGAAAACCTTCTCCAGCCGGTCGCGCGGAATGATGAACTTCGAGCGGAAAGCATTGACGCGCTCCACCGTCGTGCCAGGCCCCGGCAGCAGCACGTCGATCTGTTTGATGATGTGTTCGAAATGCGCGCGCTCGTAATGCGGCGCCACGGTGTCATACAGGACCGCCGATTCCTCATCGAAGCTCAGCTTCCTGCCTTGCAGCAAATCGATCCGGCCGAGCATGGCCACGGTTTGCTTTTTCAGGAATTGAAGGCGCAGGGCTTCCATCGAACCGGCCTGCGGCGACGGCACCTGGGCCAAGTCCGCTTGCATGGTCAGGGCCTTGGCCTTGAGCTCGGCGAGTGACTGCGGTGTTTTCGCTGCCTCGGCCTGCAGCTCCGGCGGACCGTAATAGGCATCGACGTAGTTACTGTCGTGCGCGGCCATGGCCAACGTAAGTCGGAGGTACTCCATTCCGAGCGCGTCCACGGTGGCCGGTGGCGCGGCCATTGTCGTGGTGGAGGTCAGCAGTAGAGCCAGGAACCATTTCATCGCGCGCTCCTCCACGGAACCAATGCCCGTTTCCGGCTGAGATTACAGCACAGCCGATGGCGCCGTGAGCGATCGAGAATCCGGCGCTGGCCAACCTGCGCAGCGACCCGCACTGGCTGCCGAAGCTGCGCACGCTCGGGCAGACGCCGGAGCAGCTGGCGGCGATCAAGTTCAGCGTGCTGGTGCCGGAAGCGCGCTGACGCTGTGGGAAAGCCTGCGTGCGACGACTAAGGCCGTCGCACGCCGTTCTCTCCGGCGGCCATGGGTTCAGTTCAGCGCGATGCTGTCGCCGACTTGGCTGGCCGCGCTCCAGCTAAGCGACCGACCGTTGGCACCGCGGTGCACGACGATGTTCGACACGCCTGCGTTGCAGGCTTCGGCCACCGCGCCCATCAACTTGCTGCTCAGCGCACCGGTCTGGCTGTGGTCATTGAGCTTGAGGATCTGGGCAACGTCGGCCGGTGCGGGCGTGGCGAGGTTGTCGCAGGAAAATTCCAGCGCGATGGGTGCCCGTGCACTCACTTGCACCGAGGGGAAGTTCTGATCGGCGGCGGCGGCTGAGCCAGCGGCGACAAATAGGGCAATTGCAACAAGAGACTTGGTATTCATTAGCATTGCTCCCTGGACTTCGGCGGATGGCGTCGTGTCATTCCGTTCCGAGGTTCCATCGTTCTCCTTTTTCCGCCGCTATTCTCGTGCATGAGGTGGGAGTGACTTGCGGCACAGGGGGCGTAGTTCGCGGTGCTCTTCGGTACAAATTGGCTGTTCCGGCGACATGCGCGCAACCCTTTTTGCGGTTGCTGCATCTCAATCTGGATGGCCTTGCGGGATGGCGTCGAGGCGGTGGCGTTGGACTGGTTCGCAGCCGCTCAGATCTTGCCGCTGGCGATCCGGCTAATCACGCCGGGAAAAAAACTCGCGCTGCAACTTTGCGGTGTCCAGTTGCCGCAAGCTATCTCGCGCCAGGCGGAGTAGCGACGCAGCGGCTGCTGGTGTGGCTACGTCGATGCCCAATCCGGCGTCGCGCGGCCACTCGCCGTCAATGTGCAGGTAGCGCTCGCCCAGGCGGTCTTCCAGCATCGCCCCCACGTGTTGTTGCTGCACCGAGATCAGGGTCAGGATCAGCCGGCCCTCGGACAGCCAGTCGACGGCGCCGTCCTCTTCGTTGACCTTGCTGGTCGGCTTGTAGTTGGCGGTGCCGGTACCGATCGAGAGCATGTGCACCCGCGCGGCTGGAACGTGCAGAAAGTGCTCGGCCTCGTGCAGCGCGACCTGGTCGGGCGCCACGGCGAACATGCCGCCGTCGGCGTACAGGTATTTGCCGACGCGCACCGACGGAAAATAGGCGGGCGCCGCGCAAGTGGCCATTGCCACCTTGACCGCGTGCACCGATTCGTCGCCGCGGGAACCCGATGCATGCGGCGTCTTGAATATTTTGGTCTGGCTGCGCGACACGTTGGTGCTGGGCACGACCAGGTGGTGCAGCGCGTCGCCCAAGGTCTTGCGACCCAGCTGGGCGACCATCGCCTTGCGCAGGGCCTCGCCGTTGTACTTGGGGCCGAGCACCGAGCGGGTCAGGTCGCGGAGCTTGCCAACCGTGCTGGTGGCCAGGCCGCGATCGGAAAAAATTTCGGTGCCGTGTTCCAGGAACAACTGGCGCAGCGTTGCCATCGGCATTTCGAAGGCCAGCGCGATGGCCAGGATGCCACCGACGGAACTGCCGGCGATCAAATCGAACCGGCGGCCCAGCGGTTCTCCCGCGATCGCTTCCAACTCGGCCAGGACACAGGCGGTGTACAGCCCAAGGTAGCCGCCTCCCGCCAGCGAGAGGATGCGAAACGGTCGGTCAGAGGTTTCGGCCATGGCGCGGACTGCCGATAAACAAGATCCGAGTGTGCCCGATCAATCTGCGCTGGCATTGACCAGGGTCAAGGTTCGTGACTACGCAACTCTTCTGCCAGGCTCCGGACCTCCGCCCGAAGCAAAGCGATTTCCTGCAGCAGGTCGCGCTCGATCTGGCGCTCTTCAGTACCGACGAAGATGGCGGCCACCGAGGCCGTGACCAGTGACAGGACCGACAACCCGATCAGAACGATGACTACTGCGAACGTGCGCGAAGCATGGGTGCTCGGCACGATGTCGCCGTAGCCGACGGTCGCTGCGGTAGTAAAGGCCAGCCACAATCCGTCGCCGATGGTGTGCGCGCGTGGCTCCAGCAGCCAGAAGCCGACGCCGCCGCCGGCCATAAGCAGCAGGCAAAGTACCAGCGAGTAAGCCAGCCCGCGCCGGGCTCCCGGTCGCCAAGGGTGTTTCCAGTTCTTCATCGGACAATCATCGCAGCACCGCCATCAGTTCGCTTGACCTGTATCAAGGCCCCGCCGGGCAGCCGCATGGTGCCGCAGCCACCGCAGAGGTTGCCCTTGACGTTGCCTGCGTCATCGCCGCGTCATTCGCTCGAAGCGCGCAATCGTCGGCCGCACCAGCGGGCGATACACCTGGCGCAGCAGCCAGCCGGGAAACCATTGGCCGCGTTCCTCGTTGGCAACTCGCGCCCGCGGATGAGACATGAAGCGAAAACCAATCGGACGGTAGCCGGCATCGCTGCAGCGAAACTCGATGCTGATGATGTGCTTCACGCTCTTGTATCCGTAGTGCGCCGGCGCGACCAGGCGCAAGGGCGCGCCGTGTGCGATCGACAGCGGCTCGCCATCCAGACGGTCGGCGAGCAGCACATCCGGAGCGAGCAAGTCGGCCAGCGGCAGGCTCGACCGATAGCCGTCCTCACCGCGCAGCACGACGAAGGTCGCCTCCGGATTCGCGCCGGCCAGGGGTAGCGCGAAGTACCGATAGAAATCGGAAAACAAGAAACCGCTCCACCGCAGCGAGCGGCAACTCCAGGTGGTGACGCAATGGAAATCGGATTGCTGCTCCCTGCGCGTGAGGCGGTTGAACTCCGTGCCGATGGTCAGCGGACAGCGCACGTCGCCAGTGATATCGACCCGGATTTTGCCGGCGATGGCCGGCAAACGACCAGCGAATTGACTCAGGCCGAAGCGCGGGAATTCCGCGGACTCGACTTGTCCAGGTGGCAGCGGGGGCTGGCTCATGGGGACTCATCGTCGCAAGCGGGGGCTTGCTCATTAGGCGCATTATCACCGACTTGACAGCCGGCGGGTCTTCCCGACCTCGCGCTTACGTCAGGCGCGGCGGCACCGGTTGCGCCGCGGCGAAAAGAAAGCCCTGCCCATACTCGCAGCCAAGATCGAGCAGGCACTGCCGCTGTTCCTGCGTCTCCACGCCTTCGGCCACCACCTCCAGCCCCAGCGTCTGCGCCAGTGCCAGCACGGCACGGACGATGGCCGTGCTCGCCGCCGTGCCGCCTGGCCGCAGGCTGGCGATGAACGAGCGGTCGATCTTCAGCGCGTGCAACGGGAACCGGTGCAGATAGCTCAGGGACGAGTAGCCGGTGCCGAAATCATCCAGCGCCACCAGGATCCCGCCCTCGCGCAGTTCGGCGATCATCGCGCAGACCTGTTCCGGATTCTCCAGCAGCGTGCCTTCGGTCACCTCGATTCGCGCCAGGCGCGGCGCGATGCCATGCCGTGCCAGCAGCGCCAGGAAACGCGCCGGCAGGTCGGTGGAACGAAAATGCCGCGGCGACAGGTTGAAGGTGACGTACTGACCGTCGCTGACCAGCGCCAGGACGTGCTGGCAGGTCTTGTCGAACATCTGCCAGTCGATCTGCTCCACGCTGCCGCTTTCCTCGGCCAGCGACAGGAAGTCCTCCGGCACCAACAGGCCGCGCTCGGGATGGCGCCAGCGGATCAGCGCCTCGTAGCCCACCGTGGTGGCGTCGGCCAGGCGCACGATCGGCTGGAAATGCGGTTCGAACTCCGAGCGGATCAGCGCCCGGCGCAAGTCGCCTTCGGTGTCCATGGCCCGCAGCGTTTCACGGTGCAGGTGCTCGTCGAAGATCTCGAAGCGCTGCCGGCCCGCGGCCTTGGCGCGGTACATGGCGAAGTCGGCATCGCGCAACAGCTCGTCGGTGCTGTTGTAGCGCGGATCGCTCATGACGATGCCGACGCTGGCCGAAGAAAACAGCTCCTTGCCGGCGATGGCCATCGGCTCGCTGATGGCATCGATGATCCGCTGCGCCACCTGGCAGGCGGCGTGCGTGTCGACGCCGTCCTCGAGCAGGATGGCGAACTCGTCACCGCCCAGGCGCGCGACCACGCCGTGGCTCGGCACGCAGGTGGTCAGGCGCATGCCCGCGAGCTTGAGCAGTTCATCGCCGACCAGGTGGCCGACGCTGTCGTTGATGACCTTGAACCGGTCCAGGTCCAGGAACAGCACGGCGAAGGCCGCGCCCGGATGCGTGCGCAGGCGTGACAGTGAGCGCTCCAGGGCCTCCACCAGGTAGCTGCGGTTAGGCAGGCCGGTCAGGGAATCGTGCAAGGCCTCGTAGGTCAGTTTCTGTTCGACCCATTCGCGCTGCACGATCTCCTCTTCCAGTCGGCCGACCGCGTTGGCCAGGTCCTGGGTTCGTTCCTGCACGCGCCGCTCGAGCTCCACTTGCGTCTGCTTGCGCGCCAGGGCGGTGAGGATGTGCTGGGCGACGTAGGCGAGCAGCGCGCTGTCCTCCTCGGTGTAACGCGGCACCGAGGCATCGTAGCTTTGCACCACCACTGCGCCGCGCACCTGCCCGTCCTCGGCCATCGGCACGCCCAGCCAGTCCACCGCCGGGGTACCCACCACGGTGGCTCCCGCCACGCCCATTTGACGCGCAAGTTCGCGTCCCGCACCGCGAATCGGTTGGCCCTGGCGCATCAGCGCGACGGTCATGCTCGAAGCCATCGCCGCCTCGGGAATCTCTTCCGTGGAATCGACCAGGCCGGGGTCCTTGACGTCGGCAAAGTAGATGAAGCGCAAGGTCTGGCGATCGAGGTTGCGCAGCACGATGAAGAAGTTCTCGGCGTACATCAGCTGCCGGACCACGTCGTGGATGCGCCGGAGCATGTCGCTCATGTCGCGTTCGCTGCTGGACAGTTCGGCGATCGCATACAGCGCGGCCTGCAAGGCCTCGCCACGCTCGCGCTCCTGCACCTCGACGCGCAACTCCGCGGTGCGCTCCTCGACCCGGCGCTCGAGTTCTTCCTGCGCCTGCTTGCGCTGCAGTGCGGTCAGGATGTGCTGGGCGACGTAGGCAAGCAGCGCCCGGTCCTCGGCGCGGTAGCAGTCTGGCCGGTCGTAGCTTTGCACCACCACGCCGCCGCACATCCCGGCCTCGCCGAGCATCGGTACGCCGAGCCAGTCGGCGCTGTCGGGTCCGTAGGCCGAGATCTTCTGCAGCCCGAACTCGGCGCGCAGCCGTGCCGACGGCCCCATGGCCGGTTGCCCGCGCCGCATCATCGCCAGCGTCAGGCTGTTGCTCATCTCGCTCGCCAGCGTTTCTGTCTGCGCATCGGGCACGGTGCTGTCTTTGGTGTCGGCAAAGTAGATGAAACGCAGGGTGTCGCGCTCGCGATCGTACAGGACGATCAGGAAATTCTCGGCGTACATCAGCGTGCCGACCACGGCGTGGATTTGCCGCAACATGTCCGGCATATCCAGGCCACCGCTGGCCAGGTCGGCGATCGAATACAGCGCCGACTGCAATCGAGCGGCCTCTTGCAGCGTCTGCGCGGTGCGGTCCTGCCGTTCCAGTTCCAGCGCTTGCTCCACGCGGACCTGGACGAAGGCGCGAAACTCGCTCCAGCGCTGTTCGAACTCCGGCCCCAGCGCTGGCCAGTCCGCGATCACGCTCACATCGAAATCCTTGTCCGCGGACAGGAGCTGACGGGCGAATCGCGCCGCGCCGCCGGTGCCGGGCGCCGGATCGCCGGACCCGACGCGCGCGAGCAAGCCCAGGTCCTCGACGCTCGGCGCGCCGGGGTGGCCGTGCCAGGTGGGCGGCGCGCCGGGCTCCGTCGCCCGGCACCACACCACCGAGCCGCGTTGGCAGCCGAAGACGCGCTCGGCCTCCGCCAATGCAACCGTCGCCATCTCCCTGCGGGTGCCGGCCGCAAACAGCCGCACCAGGAATCCGCCCCAGCCGGGCCCGGAAGCGCTGGGGCTGGGATCGAAGGGGCCAGGGGAAACTGCAGGCATGGACGGAGATTCCAAGGCGGCTAGGCCATATTAGCCACTACCTGGGTCCGGATGTCCGCCGGGCGCCGATTGGGGCCTACCGGGCCAGCTGCGACATCTGATCCATAGATCCCGGCGCATGGCGCCGAGCAACAATGGGTCGGACCCGTGCTCGCAGTCACGCGCTACGGTGTACTCAGGATCTAAGCGTTGATCGGAGCGCCAGAATGCGGCTTGAGTACCCAACGCATCGCGGCGGCGGCAGCGAAACCCATGGCCGCGACCATCAGCAGAAACTTGAGCGATTCCGGGGACACGTCGGCATCCGGGAAGTGGATGACCAACAACCAGGCAGTCAGGGGAATGGCCACCGCAATCAACAGCGTGATCGTGCGGGCGATATCGGCCATGCCTGGCACGTTCGAAAGCATCAGCAGGATCACCTGCAGCAGCAGCCAGCCGAGCAACACTATCGCCAGCGTCAACCGCGTCGCAGGGCGCAGGCTTTGCAGCAGGGAGGGGCTGTCGGAAGTGGTGGTGTTCACGAAGGTCATTTTAGCAAGGCCGCGGACGTTCGTGGACCAATTTTCGTGATGCGTTGCTCATAGTTCACTGTGGTGCAGCTAGCCGGCGACCGCGAACTCTTCCGGGCTCAGCTCGCCATTGTTGTTGAGGTCCATTCTCCGGAACTTGGCCGCCCCGGCGGTGGCGTACTCGTGCTGGGAAATTAGCCCGTCCCGGTTGGCGTCGAGCCGCTGTAGTTTTTCCGCCGTGGTCGGTTCGGCCGTCGCGCCCAGCAGGATGCCGCCGGCGTACACGTGGCGCAGAAACATGGTTTCGGATGCCTGTACTTCGGCCTTGGTGAGCTTGTCATCGGCGTTGCCGTCCATCCGGTCATAGACCTCGCGCACATGCACCTCGTACTCGGACGAGGAAACGCGGCCGTCGTCGTTGCTATCGATGGTTTCGAATTCCGTCGCGTGGGCCGGCGCCGAGGCCAGCAGCGCCAGCAACAGCAGCCCTGGAAGGTGCGACATGACGGTGCTCCGAATCGGTTCGGAGGCTAGTGTATCCGTCGGCGGACAGCGTGGGATTGTTGCTTTCGCTGAAATCCCATTCGAACATCGGCTCATCCAGGCTTCGCTCGATTACGGCCGATGCGATCGAGCGTATCGGCGAGTTGGCGGTAGTCGGCGTCGCGCTTGGCAGGCGATCGCCTCGCGAGGTTCTGCAGTTTGCGTAGCACACCGGGCAGATCGGCGGCCTGCGGCAGTCCGATCAGGCCAAAGTCCGGCGCCTCCCGTTCCACCGACTCCAGGAATTCGCGCGCTTTTGCATCAAGCAATTGAGAGATCCGGCCGAGCAGTGTTGCGCGCGCCGCCAGAAGCTGTTCTGCCGTCACGGGTTCAGTTGTCATGCCACGAAATTGTGCGTCGAAAACCACTGCGAAATCGCGTGGCGCGCTCGGGGCGAGTATTTCCGCAGCAGGCTTCGGGCTGCAGGTGAGGTAGACAAGGAAGGTCCGCCACAATATCGAGTCAATGCCCTGTTGGCGCAGCAGTACGTCGATATCGAACAGGTCACGCGGATGTTGCCGCGATAGCGCCGCCGCGAGCTTGCCCGCATAGAGGTCGGCGAAGTGCAGCACCTGCACCTGCGCCGAGCCGAAATATCGTTCGACACCGGGCCGGACATCCATGCGACGGATGGGGTGAACGGTCCCGCGCATCACCGGCGTCGTCTCGATCTGGACCTGGGCGCGCCCCCGACTGGCAATCAGCCGCGTCACGCTGCGTGCGCCTTCGGCTGCAGAAGCGCGCACCTGAAGGCGTAGGGGTGCCGCCGATAGACGGGCGGCGAGTCCCGCCAGCGCTTCCGCGATTTCCTGCGCGTCGGTGTCGAAGTTGCGGACCGGTAGCCAGGTCAGATCAATATCGACCGAGAGTCTGGGCAGGTCGTGCTCGAACAGGTTGATCGCCGTGCCGCCCTTGAGTGCGAAACGCTGCTCGCCGTCCAATATGGGCAGGATCTCGATCAGCAGTTTCAGCCGGTCGCGATAGCGATCATCCCAGGTGGGCATCGAGATCCTCCGGCAGGGTGATCTGGTACTTCGGATGCAGGCGCCCCCCTGGAACAAGCACGCGCTTGCCACTACCGAGGTTCACGCCGTCGAGGGCCAGTCGTGCAAACCACGGATGCGCATGCCGCTCGGCCAGCGCCAGGAACAGCCGCTTGGCCTTGATGCTGCTGCACAGGCGTAGCAGCCGGCTGACAAGTTCCGGGCGCAGCCCCGCCATGCCCTGCATCAGGGCATCGACTTCGTAGACCAGAGCGGCGTTTGGAGGCGCGTCGCAAAGTTCAAGCATTGCGCGTTCGTCGCTGGCGAGGATAACGCTGGCTGAAAGCGACGTATCCGCCTCGCGTTCCAGGCCACGGTCGTACAGTTCGTCGTCCATAACGCCGTCCGTGAGCGACAGGGGTGTTAGGTCGAACGGGCCCCTACCACAGTGCTCGAAGCGCTCGGCTAGCTTGAGATGTCGGACCCAGCCCGGACCTCGAGCGGGGCCGTAGAGCGTGACGGTTGCGGCTTCTCCAAGTCGCAAATAGTGCTCATGCCCGTGCCATGCGAGTGCGTAGCGACCGCCCGCGTGCACGGGCAGTTGTTCGCGTGCCTGCAGGGAGTGCAACACGCCTTCCCAGAGGAGAAGGCCGCCCTTGCGCATGTAGACGCCACGGGCTGGCGATTCCAGCCAGCCGCTCGCCACGTAGCGGGCGACCAGGCTGGAGGAGTAGCCGTGCGCACGGAGCCAGCGCGCGGACACCAGATCGGTATCGCCCAGCGTCTCCAGCAGTTGGTTTATCTTTCTGGAGGTTTGCTCACTCATAGTGAGTAAAATAGCCGATTGGTAAACTAGATGCAAGGAGGAGTTTACCAAATCGCCATATAAGTCACCTTTAGTGAGTGAACTGAGACTTTGGCAAACCAGGGCAGCAGCCAGTCAGCAGATGGTGCTGCCTGTTGTGCGTCGCTCAATACGTCCGCGAGCCAAACCAGATCAGCCCGATGACTCAAGTCCAGCAAGGAACAAGCGCCTGTACCCGATTGTCACCGCCGACGTGGCCTTGTTCACGCTGCAGGACCAGTGCTTGCGCGTGCTGCTGATCCAACGCGCCAACAGCCCGACGCCGGGTGGCTGGGCGTTGCCGGGCGGCGTGCTCAATCCGGAGATCGACGACAGTCTTGACCAAACGGCGACCCGCATCCTCGCGGCCAAGACCAGGGTCGCCCTGCCACACCTAGAACAGGTTGCCGCGCACAGCGGTCCCGACCGTGATCCGCGCGGCTGGTCGGTGAGCGTCTTGTATTACGCCCTGTTGCCGAGCGACCAGGTGCCGGCCGTGGCCGGCGACAAGACCGAGTCGATCGAGTGGTGCGATCCGGAGCGGCCGGGCCATCGGCTCGCGTTCGACCATCGCCAGTTATTGACCGAAGCCTTGCACACGCTGCGCGGCAAGGTCGCGCGCGGGGCATTGCCGCTGCACTTGCTGCCAGCGAAGTTCACGCTGACCGAATTGCAGCGCGCCTGCGAGGCCATCCTGGGTCAGGAGCTGGACAAGGGCGCGTTTCGACGGCAGATCAAGGATGCAGCGGAGTTGGTGGCGGTGGAAGGGGAGTTTCTGCGTGGGCCGCAGCGGCCGGCGCAGATTTATCGGGCGGCGGATGGGTTTGAGTTTTAGGGTGAATGGGAATGAGGCGATGGGTTGTCGGGCATCGGCTCACCCAGAAATTGTTCAAGTCATTTGGATTCTTTTTCACGTCAATCGATCCGCTCGAACGAGAACAGCCTGGCCAAGGGGTGCTTGCGGCGGCGCTGCTGGCAACTCAGAGTCGGCTGACCGCGACCCCGACCAGCACGACCAGTCCGACCAGCACGCCAGCCCGGAGCAGTTCGAGCACCTGCGGCGCGCCCACGCGATAGCACAAGTCATCGACCGCACCGATAAGTCGCAGCCAGCTCGGCCGATACTGCGGCAGCACCGTGGTTTCCGGCTCGATCAGCTGCGCCGCGCGCCGGCCACTTTCAACCGCGGCCTCGATACTCCAGACATCGGCCGCAGTCCGGGTGTGGGCGCCGGCGAGCAGCAGATTCGCCACCGGGGTCGCCTGCGTCGGTTGCCACTGCAAGTTGCCGGTCGCATTGACCCACTTCGGCTGCCGCGAGCGAATACCGTCGGCTGAAAAGGTCCATTCGTGCCAGACCTCGGAGCGCACAATTTCGAACGAGTCCAGTGACCGCCCGCCATTGGCCTCGCGGATCAGCGCATCAAGCGAGCCGCAACGTAGCAGCTGCGCCTTCACCTCGGCGATGAATTGCTCTTCGCTGCAATGCTCCACCGGCAGTCCGAACAAACGGCCGGGAATGCTGGACACGCACGAGGTTCCGGTCCACAGCGAGGCAAGGTCCTCGCCGAGCGCCACGCCCGGCGCCCATACCTGTTCTTCCGCGAAAATGGTCAGGTCGAATTCGGAATCGGCCAGCACCAGGGCGCAACGCTCGCGCGGCCAACGCAAGCGTTCGGCAAAGGCGATCCGGAATGAAACCTGGACGTGCGGCCCTTGCTTGGTCAATGGTTTGAACAGGCGCAGTTGCTCGAGCTGTTCCAATTCAGGCGTGCGGGCGATGATCTCCGCCGCGGCAAACGGATGGGTCGCCAGCACATGCACCGCAGCCTCGACCCGGGTGCCGGAGTCCAGGTGCGCGGCAGTGATTCGTTCGCCGTCAAAATCCAGGCGCTGCAAGGTCTCCTGCCAGTGGAAGCGCACGCCGCTGGCCTGCAGATGGCGCAACCAGTGCTTGAACCAATATTCGCTGCTGGGGCCGCGCAAAAGTAGCCAGCCAATGCCCGCACCCTGTTGCCAGGCAGGACCGTCGCTATCGGCGGCATGGTCGTGGGCGGGCCGGCACAACAACTGCTTGCGAAAGAAATGACCGGCGTGATGCAAGGACACCCGGGTCCAGTCCGAGCCGATCCACGGACCGAAGCAGGCCACCCAGGTGGACCACGCGGTTGCGGTCAACACGGGGCGCCACTGCGCGGCCGCATTCACGGCCGAATAGTGCTCCGTGCTGCGACGGCTCGCGGTCCAGACCTTGAGCAGCAACCAGCTCCAGCGCAAACGGTCGAGCCGCGTCATCCGGAACATCTTGCCTACTTGCACCGTCCTGCCACCGGTATCGTTGAACGCGGCCTGGCCTTGATCAGGACCGACGCCGAAGGCAATCGGTCGGGACAGGGCCCGCTCGTAGACGCTGCCGGTCGCATCAAACGGAATCTGCCGCAGCAGATCAAAAACATTGTGGTACCACGGGCCCATGCCATGCCAGGAATATTCGGAAGGCATGTTGTGGTCACCGGCAACCCGCGCGCTGCGAAAAAATCCACCGGCGTCGGCATTGGTCTCGTAGACCGACACCTGCCAGCCGCGCTTTGCCAGCTCG
>JANPDF010000266.1:0-3622 GCA_031431355.1 Gammaproteobacteria bacterium | reverse complement strand
CCGCGCGCACGAGTTGCGCCATGAAGGCATGCTCGGTTTCGGCGAGGTGCACGCGATGTTCGGGAAGTTCGACGACTTCAACGACGACGACATGTGCCTGCTCCACTGCCCCGAGGCGCCGTATTTCCCGGTCACGGAGCCGCTCGTCAACCTGCGTCACGCGCTGGACCAGCGCGGGTGCGACCTCGGCATCGACGATGCGACGGCTCGCGCCATCATCGACGCGCTGCGAGCCCTGTGGTTCGGCGACAGGACGCCGGAGCGCATACGCAGCGCACTGCTGCAGGAAGGACGCATGGCGCCGCACGCCGCCGACCTGCTGCTGGCCTGGCTCAGGCAACACCGACTGAAGACGCTCGACTTGGCACGTCTGCTGGAGACGAAGCCATGGCGCGCGCCCCACGCTCTCGAGGAAACACCTTGATCGCGAGCACTTCACTCGCCGACATAGTCGCTCCGAGTTTAATGAGTTCCGCAAGTTGCGTCGCACTCATGCCAGCCTCCAGCCGCGCAGCCGTCTCGGCGATGGCACTGGCCTCCCACGCGTCGGGCGCCTCGTGGTTCTCCTCGCGGATGCGGTTGCCGCAGCCGTGCAGCACGGCCGCATCGGCCAGGCGGCCCTCCTGCGCCGCGCCGAGCGCGAACGTATCGATGAGAAAGTGCGCCACGGCGGGCATGGTTTGGAACGCCAGGCAAGCGGACTCGTAGGCTTCGTCGCACCGCCCCAGCGAGATCAGCGCGGCCGCCTTGTTGTGAAGGATGAACGCGTTGGCGCGCGGGCGCGGGCCGGTGGATAGCAGCAAGAGGTCTGCCGTCGCCACAGCCTCGGCATGGCGCCCGGCCATCAGCAGCTTGTCGGTCAGGTTGCAGCCGCAGATGGCGGCGGTGGACTCGAACCCGGCTTCGTCGGCGAGTTGCCGGAGTTCCTGCAAACGCTCGATGGTGTAGTCGGGGCGGTCCGCCGGGCCGGCCGAGATGGCGCAGAAAAGCCGCGTCCGCAGCGACAGTTGTCGGTCGTCGAACTGCTGCAGCCGCTGCCATGCCACCTGCGCCGCGTCCGACATGCCGGGGCGCGACTCTTGAAGCCGCGCCAGTTGCGCCAACGCGCGGTAGGCGAGCGCGGTCTCTCCCAGGCCGGCGAAGAGGTCGAAGGCTTCCTCTGACAGCTTTGCGCCCAGCGCGTGGCTGCCGTCGCAATAGTGCGCCCAGCTGAATTCGAGGTACGCGGCGGCTCGTCTTGCGGGTGAGGCTTGCGCGAGAAGATCCAGCGGCACGCCGCACACCAGCACTTCCGCCTGTCGGCAGAGCAGCCAGTCCATCATGGACAGCGCGGTCACGAGCTGCGCCACGTCGTCTGGCGACCGCTGCTCGCACGCCCACGCGAGCGCGGCGCGTCCGTTGTGCCGTTCGGGTGAATAGTGCCGCACCCACTGCGCGTCGGTCATGTGGTCGGCGTCCGACTGCACGGGCGCGAACCACTCGGCCACGGCGCGCGCGTGGCGTCGAAGCACGGTGTCGGTCTCGCCGGCGGAGTGGAGGCGCGACCGAGCGTAGTCCCGCGCGCTTTCGAGCAGGAAGAAGCGCCCCGGTTCGTCGACGCTGCGCTGCACCAGCGACTTGTCGACGAGCGCGCCAATGGCATCGAGCGCGGCCCACGAATCGATCGTGCCGCTCTCGTCGTCGTTGCTCACCACGCGTTGCGCCATGTCCGCGCGGAAGCCGCCCAGGAAGGGCGCGAGACGGCGGAACACGGCCTGCTCCCAGTCCGACAGCAGGCCATAACTCCAGTCGTAGGTGGCTTCCAGCGTCTGGTGCCGCGGAACGCGGCCGGTCGTGCCCACTTTCAGGAGCTTGAGACGCTGGCCAAGGCGCCGGCAGACATCGTCCAGCCCGAAGGTGGCGACCCGGGTGGAGGCCATCTCGATGGCCAGCGGCAATCCGTCGAGCTGCCCGCACAGCAAGACGGCGGCGGCCAGGTTGCGGTCGTCCAGGCAAAACCGCCGATCTGACTCGGCCACGCGCTTGCACAGCAAGGCGATCGAGCCGTACTCCACCGCCTGCACGGCTGTGACCGGGCCTGTCGGCACCGAGAGCGGTTCGAGCCGATGGGCGGTCTCGCCCCGCACGCGCAGCGGCTCGCGAGAAGTGGCGAGCCATCGCAATCGCGGCGCGGCGTTCAGGGCCAGACCGACGAATCGCGAGACTTCGTCGATGAGGTGCTCGCAGTTGTCGAGGGCCACGAAGGCGGTGGTCTGGCTGAGCGCCGCCATCAGGTCGCCAGCGTCCTGGCCGGGGTCGGTCATCTCGATGCCCAGCGACTTGGCGATCAGCGGCACGACCTGCCGCGCCTCGCGGATCGGCGCCAGGTCGATCCAAAAGCCGGACGTTTGAAGCAGCGCGCAGTGGCGCGAGAAGGCCTCGCGCGCCAGCGCCGTCTTGCCCACGCCGCCAGTGCCGATGATAGTGGTGAGCGGCGAGTCGGCCAGGCAGATGGTCACCGCCGCGAGTTCGTGCTCGCGCCCGAGCAGCTCCGGCAAGGCGTTCGCGGGCGGCGCGGCTCGTTCCTTTTCAGGGAGCGGCTCGGCGCTCAACTGATAGCCGCGACCGGCGACGGTCACGATGGTCCTGGCGCCGAGCACCTTGCGCAAGGTGGCGACCTGCACCGAGACGTTGTTTTCCTCGACGACCAGCCCCGGCCAGGCCGCGTCGAGCAATTCGCCCTTGGTCACCATGGTGCCGCGACGCTCCACCAGCGTCATCAACAGCTCGAATGCGCGGCTACCTATCTGGACCGGCGCGTCGTTCACCAACAGCACGCGCTCTTCAGGCCGCAATTCCCAACCGTGAAATCGAACTGGCGCAATCGACTGCCGGTGCGTTGTCATCATGGCCGGGGAGGGTGCTGCGGTGCGCGTACTTTAATGCGGGCAACCCGCGCGACGGATGCTGACGCGCGGACATCACCGGAGGCGCCACTCTGGAGCGTCACTGACCCGGGGGATTCGACGGATCAGTTTTCTGCGTCTGTTGCTCGCTCTCGCGCCGCAATATGGCGTTGGCGCCTTGCGCCCGATGGCGATCCAGACCTTCGGTGGCATTTGGTCAATCGGGCTGGGGGAACGGGAGAGCAAAGGCCAGGCAAGTGACGCTTGGGCGCGCCAGTCGGGCTATCTCGGCCAGCGACTGCTGGGAATCGAGCGCCGCGTCGGGCAGTTGGTATGGCCCGCGGGCCATGCGCACGACCTCATTGGCGCTCCATGCGTCCGACCGTGGTGGCGGTGATGCCCGCTTGGTGACACTCGGCCAGCCGGATCATCCCCGGCCGCTTGAGCAGAGCCAGCGCCTTTGGGGCGTTGCGCGGAGGTGACAGGGGGCTAAGGAAGGTCTGATCAAGTGGCATCCAGTAAGCCCGTTGATTCGAAGCGTCGAATTCGACCCGAATTTGATCGAGAGGGCAGGATTGCGTTGGATAGTCGATGCAGTGGCGGCATCGGGATGCCCATTGGCCCTGGATTCAGATCGCTTTCACCGTTTGCAGACGGACCTGTCCATCCAGTAAGTCGAGTTTCTTGCGGGCCATCCACAGGTTGGCCAGCGCGAACAGCGTGCTCAGCTGCGCGGT
>JANPDF010000265.1:0-9486 GCA_031431355.1 Gammaproteobacteria bacterium | reverse complement strand
TCCTCCTGCGCCGCCACCGGCCAGCTGACTGCTTCGAGCAGGCGGATGCCTTTCACTGCCGCGGTCAGGCGCTGGTCGAGCTTGGCGTGGTACTCGACTTCGGCGATTTCGCTGGCGGTCGGCTGGCTCATCTAGCGGCGGCCGCCCTTGTCTTTCAGGCGCCTGCTGAGATGCTTGTTGGCCTCGCGTTCCTCGGCGCGGCGTTGCGCAAGCGTGACGGCGGCGGCGTCGCGTTCGTCGCGCAGCTTGCAGTAGTGGGCGTAGCGCGTTTCGGTCAGCGCGCCGCCCTCAATCGCCGCGTTGACCGCGCAACCAGGCTCGTTGCTGTGTCCGCAGTCGCTGAAGCGACAGGCCTGCGCCAATGCCTCGATGTCGTCGAAACCGCCATCGGCCAGGTCTTCCTCGCCGCTGAGCTTGAGTTCGCGCATGCCCGGCGTGTCAATGATGCAGCCGCCCTGCGGCAACGGGATCAGCACGCGATAGGTGGTGGTGTGCCGGCCGCGGGAATCGTTCTCGCGCACAGCCTTGGTCTTCATCCGCTCGCTGCCGAGCAGCGTGTTGGTCAGCGTCGACTTGCCGGCGCCCGAGGAGCCGACCAGCACGACGCTGGCACCCGGGCCCAGGTAGGGATGCAGCGCTGCGACATCGTCGGCGCTCTTGGCGTTGAGCGGGTGCACCGGCGTGCCCTGCAGGCGTACGCTCTCCAGCGCAGCCAACACGTCCTCCAGGTCCGCGCACTGGTCGGCCTTGGTCAGCACCAGCACCGGCGCCGCGCCACTGGCTTGAACCACCAGCAGGTAGCGCTCGATCCGGCGCGGATTGAAATCGGCATCCAGGCCGCACACCACGAGCACGTGGTCGATGTTGGCGGCGATCAGCTGTTGCCGGTAGTGCTCGCCGGCGGCGCCGCGCTTGAGCAGCGCGCGCCGCGGCAGCAGCGAGGCAATATTCTTGCCCTCTTCGTCCAGCGTGACCCAGTCGCCGACCACGGCGCGCAACTCGGGATCTCCGCGCGGGCGCGTCCAGGCCGCGGGCGGCTGCACCCGACGCAGGTCGCCAGCGAACTCGGCGACGTCAAAGCCACTGCGGTGCTGGCCGATGACCCGGGCCACCCGGCGGTTGCCTGCGGCCTTGACCAGATCGGCGTCATCCGACCAGCCGATCGGGCGCAAACGGGCGAAGGCATCGGGTTCTGCGTGCATTGCCAGCATTCTAGCCCTGTGCACCTGCCCTTCACCCGGATCGGCGCATGCTCGGGGCATGAAGACACTCCCCATGATCGTCCTGTTGCTCGCCGGCATTGGCTTCCTCGGCTTCGGCCTGTGGCTGCTGCTGGACCCGGTTGGCGGCCTGGCCAAGGTCGGCATCGCCGGCACCACGCCGACCGGACAGATTGAGCTGCGCGCCTTCTACGGCGGCATGGAGATCGGGCTGGGCGCCTTCCTGATCGCCTGCTCGATGCGACCGGAATGGCAGGTGGCGGGACTATGGCTGGTGCTGCTGGCCAATGGTGGCACCGCGCTGGCGAGGTTGATCGGTATCGGCCTGCTCGGCAGCTTCAGCGGCTTCCTGGGCTGGGCGCTG
This sequence comes from Gammaproteobacteria bacterium, assembly GCA_031431355.1. Taxonomy (GTDB): domain Bacteria; phylum Pseudomonadota; class Gammaproteobacteria; order Xanthomonadales; family Xanthomonadaceae; genus Arenimonas. The sequence continues at coordinate 7,902 of JANPDF010000265.1, read as the reverse complement.
GCCTGGGAACTGGGCTTCACCGCCGCCGCCGCGTGGGCGCTCTGGCAGCAGCGCTAAGCCGGGGCAGTCCCGTCCTGTAAAGCTCGGAGGGATTCCGGTAGGCTTTGGGCAGTTTTTCACTCTTTTTTAACCCCATGTCCCTACATCGCCTGGCTACGCGCGAACGTCTTTCTGAAGTCCGTTATGAGATCCGCGGCGAGCTTGCCCGCCGCGCCTTGGAGCTCGAAGCCCAAGGCCGGACCCTGATCAAACTCAATATCGGCAATCCCGGCGCATTCGGCTTCCGCGCGCCGGCGCATTTGCAGAGCGCTATCGCCGACAACCTGCCGGGCACCGACCCGTACACGCACCAGCAGGGACTGCCGGCCGTGCGCGCGGCAATCGCGGCGCATTACAAGCAACGCGGCGCGCCCAATGCCATTCCCGAGCGCGTGTTCATCGGCAACGGCGTGTCCGAGCTGATCGACATCACGCTGCGCGCCTTGTTGAATCCCGATGACGAAGTGCTGGTACCCAGTCCCGACTACCCGTTGTGGACGGCGGCGACGATCCTCAACGACGGCCGCGCCGTGCACTACCCATGCAGCCCCGACAACGGCTTCTTGCCCGATCCCGACCAGGTCGAGGCGCTGATTACGCCGCGCACCCGCGCGCTGGTGGTGATCAATCCGAACAACCCGACTGGCGCGGTGTATCCACGCGCGTTGCTCGAGCGTCTGGTAGCGATCGCGCGCAAGCACCACCTGTTGCTGATGGCCGACGAGATCTACGACGGCATCACCTACGACGACGCGACGTTCGTACCGATGGCGGCGCTGGCTGGCGAGGTGCCGTGCCTGAGCTTCGGTGGCCTGTCGAAAGTGCATCGCGCCTGTGGCTGGCGCACCGGCTGGGCGTTGCTGTCCGGCGAAGCGACGCGGCTCGGTGATTACCACCATGCAATCGACCTGCTCGGCGCCTTGCGCCTGTGCGCGAATGTGCCAGGCCAGTTCGCGGTACCGGCGGCGTTGAACGGCCCGGACACGATAACGCCGCTGTGCGTCGAGGGCGGCCGCCTGTTCGAATCACGGCGTGCGGTGATTGAATCCTGCGCGGCGAGCGAACATTTGAAGCTGGTGCTGCCGCAGGGTGCGTTGTATGCGTTTCCGTCCGTGGTCGGCGCGGCGGCGATCGGATTCGACGATCACCTGTTCGCACTTGAGTTGCTGGAAACCGAAGGCGTGCTGGTGGTGCCGGGCAGCAGCTTCAACGTGCCCTACCGAAATCATTTCCGCGTGACCTTGCTGCCCGAGGCAGCGACGGTGCGCGAAGTATTCCGACGCATCGATTCACTGCTTGAGCGCTTCGCGCAGGCCAACCAGCACCGGCACGTGGCGGTGGCGTGATCGCCGCGGCCGACGTCGGGACGGAACCGTACGGCCAGGTGCCCGCGGAATACCTGGCGCTCGGTGATTCCTACACGATTGGCGAAGGCGTCGAGGACGGCGACCGCTGGCCGACGCGGCTGGCAGCCCTGCTACGCGCGCGCGGCGTGGCCATCGCCCACCCGCACTACATCGCGCGCAGTGGCTGGACCACCGATGAGCTGTCCGCGGCAATCGACGAGGAGCAGTCCCAGGGCCAGCTGCGTCCGCGCTACGGGCTGGTGAGCCTGCAGATCGGCGTCAACGACCAATATCGCGGCCGCGATCTCGCCTCCTTCGAACTGCAATTCACTGCCCTGCTCGACCGCGCCATCGGCTTCGCGGGTGGCAGCAAGGCGCACGTGGTCGTGCTCTCGATTCCCGACTGGGGGCGGACGCCATTCGCCATCGCGGGCGGCCGCGATCGCCGGCAGGTCGCTCGCGAGATCGACCAGTACAACGCCGCCGCCGCGGAAAAGTGCGCCGACCGGGGCGTAGCCTTCGTCGACATCACCGACCTTACCCGCGCCGACGGCGCCGACCACGACGTGGTGGCCGACGGCCTGCATCCCTCGGCGGCGATGTATGCGCGCTGGCTGCCGCTGATCGCCGCCGCGCTGCCCCTGTAAGCGGCGCTTCGTGAGAAAATGAGCGAATGAAGATTGCATTGGTTACCGCTATTGCAGCGTTCGCGCTCGACCAAGACCTGGCGCCGTTGCAGCTGGCCTTGCAGAACGCCGGCATTGAAGCGCCGATCGTGGCCTGGGATGATCCGACGGTGTCCTGGTCGCGCTTCGACGCGGTGTTGCTGCGCTCGCCCTGGGACTACACCGAACGGCTGGCGGAATTCCTCGCCTGGGCCGAGCACGTCAGCGGCCAGAGCACCTTGCTCAATCCTCTCGAAGTGATCCAGCGCAATACCGACAAGCACTACCTGGCCGACCTGGCCGCGCTGGGCATCGGCGTAGTGCCGAGCGAGTTCGCCGAGCCGGGCGAGGATGCCGCGTCGGCGCTCAAGGCCTTTCTCGACAAATATTCCGCCGCCGAATTCGTAGTCAAACCCGCGGTTGGCGCCGGCTCGCGCGATGCGCAGCGCTACTCGCGCGCACAGGCCGAAGCGGCGACCGCGCATGTCGCCCGCCTGCTCGGCGAAGGCCGCAGCGTGCTGATGCAGCCCTACCTGGCCTCGGTCGATGAGGCCGGCGAAACCGCGCTGATGTTCTTCGATGGCGAATTCAGCCACGCGATCCGCAAGGGACCGCTGCTGCTGCGCGACGAAGGCCCGACCCGCGCCCTGTTTGCGCCTGAGAAGATCACCGCGCGCGAACCAGGCGCCGACGAAATCGCGCTGGCCAAGGCGACCCTGGCCGCCCTGCCCGGCGGCCCGCTGGCCTACGCGCGGGTCGACCTGATCCGGGCGGCGGACGGCTCGCCGCGCGTGCTCGAGCTGGAGCTGACCGAGCCGTCGCTGTTCTTTCCGTACGGTGAAGGCTCGGCGGAGCGGTTCGTGGCGGTGCTCAGCCGGCGGATCGGGGCCTAGTCGGGGGCCTACCCGGGCCGGCGGTTCGGGTAAAATGGCCGTTCACCCTGGGCCTTCGGCCCTGCGCAGGAATCCCCGTAGATGAAAATTCTGGTCGCCTACAAGCGCGTCGTGGACTACAACGTCCGCATCCAGGTCCGCCCCGATGGTTCGGGCGTGGTCACCGAGGGCGTCAAGCTCTCGGCCAATCCGTTCGATGACATCGCGCTGGAAGAAGCCCTGCGCCTGCGCGACAAGGGTCTGGCCACGGAAGTGATCGTCGCCACGATCGGTCCCGCCGATTGCCAGGCGCATCTGCGCAATGGCCTGGCGATGGGCGCCAACCGCGCCATCCACGTGGTCAGCGACCAGCCGGTGCAGCCGCTGACCGCGGCGCGCGTGCTGCTCAAGCTGGTCGAAAAGGAACAGCCGGGCATCGTGCTCCTCGGCAAGCAGGCGATCGACGATGACAGCAGCCAGACCGGACAGATGTTGGCCACGTTGTGGGGCCGCCCGCAGGCGACCTTTGCCAGCAAGGTTGAAGTCAACGGCGAGACGGCGCGGGTCACGCGCGAAGTCGATGCCGGACTTGAAACACTTGAAGTCGACCTACCGGCGGTGATCACCACCGACCTGCGCTTGAACGAACCGCGCTTCATCAAGCTGCCGGACATCATGAAGGCCAAGAGCAAGCCGATGGAGACGCTGCAACTGGCCGACCTCGGCGTGGATCCGGGCCATCTGCTGCAGACCACGCATTACGCGCCGCCGGCAAAGCGCAGCAAGGGCGTGATGGTCAAGGACGTTGGCGAACTCGTCGCTGCACTGAAGGCCAAGGGCCTGGCGTAATCAAGGAAAAATCATGAGCAAGGTCCTGGTCATCGCCGAGCACCTCAACGGCAAGCTGAATTCCTCCACCGCCCGCTGCGTCAGCTGCGCTACGGCCATCAAGGCCGATAGCATCGACGTGCTGGTGTTGTCCGACGCACCCGACACGGTCGCCGCCGAAGCCGCGAAGATAGCCGGCGTCGCCCGCGTGCTGACCATCGCCAATGCCGCCAACGCGCATGCGCTGGCGCAGGTGCTGGCGCCGCAGATCGCCAAGGCCGCCGAGGGCTACACGCATGTGTTCGGCGCCTCGACCACCTTCGGCAAGGACCTGATGCCCTGCGTCGCCGCGCTGCTTGGCACCGCGCAGGTCAGCGATGTCATGGCCGTAGAGGATGCGCACACTTTCAAGCGGCCGATCTATGCCGGCAACGCGATCATCACGGTCAAGGCGCCGACCGACCGCACCGTGGTCGCCACCGTGCGCACGGCCTCGTGGCCGGCCGCCGGCGAAGGCGGCAATGCGCCGGTGCAGGCGATTACCGTTGACGCGACCCTGCCCACGCACACCCGCTTCGTCGAACTGCAACAGGGCAAGAGCGACCGCCCCGACCTGCAGAGCGCGCGCAAGGTCGTGTCCGGTGGCCGCGCACTCGGCTCCGCCGATGCGTTCTCAATCATCTATTCATTGGCCGACAAGATGGGCGCCGCCGTGGGCGCGTCACGCGCCGCGGTGGACGCCGGCTACGTGCCGAACGAATTGCAGGTCGGCCAGACCGGCAAGATCATTTCCCCGGAGCTGTACGTGGCAATCGGCATCTCCGGCGCGATCCAGCACCTGACCGGCATCAAGGACGCCGGCACCATCGTCGCCATCAACAAGGACGGCGACGCGCCGATCTTCGAGATTGCCGATTATGGGTTGGTTGGCGACCTGTTCCAGATATTGCCGGAGCTGGAAAAAGCGCTGTAGCTACCCGGCATCGAGCAGACGCTGTGCCGACGACCCTTTCCAACACCTACAACGCGTTCTTCAAGTCAGAGAAGTCGGGCGGATTGCTGTTGGTCGCTTGCACGATCATATCGCTTCTGGTCGCCAACTCAACATTGGGCCCGGCCTTTCTCCAGTTCTGGCACGCGGAGGTGGGTGGTCTCAGCCTCGAGCAGTGGGTGAACGACGGGTTGATGGCGGTGTTTTTTCTGTTCGTCGGGCTTGAGCTCGAACGTGAACTCCACAGCGGCGAGCTGTCTGATCTCAAGAGCGCCTTGCTGCCCATCGCCGCCGCGGTCGGTGGCATCGCCGCACCTGCGCTGATCCACTACGCCTTCAACGCGGGGACGCCGAGCCAGGCGGGAGCGGGCATCCCGATGGCGACCGACATCGCCTTCGCCCTCGGCGTGCTGGCCTTGCTGGGTAGCCGGATCCCGGCATCGCTGAAGATATTCCTGACCGCACTGGCCGTCATCGATGACCTCGGTGCGATCATCGTCATCGCCGTGTTCTACACGGATAGCTTCTCGCTTGCACACCTGCTCGGCGCGATCGGCGTCTTCGCGTCGCTGGCGCTGCTCAACCGGATCGGGCGCGTGCAGGTGCTGTGGCCTTACCTGCTGGGCGGCGCCGCGATGTGGGTCCTGATGTTGAAGTCGGGCATCCACCCCACGATCGCCGGCGTGTTGCTGGCGTTTGCGATTCCCTACTCCTCGAAGTCCGAGGATGCGGCCTCGCCATCGCATCGCCTGGAGAACGCGCTGCACAAACCGGTCGCGTTCCTGATCCTGCCGCTTTTCGCACTGGCCAATACCGGCGTCGTCATCGTCGCCGGTTGGGATGAGGCATTCCTCGGCAGCAACAGCCTTGGAATCGTGGCCGGACTCGTGATTGGCAAGCCCTTTGGCATCGTTGTCTTCAGCGCAATCGCGGTGGCGCTCGGACTCTGCCGACTGCCTTCCGACCTCGGCTGGAGCCACATTGTTGGAGCCGGACTGCTCGGCGGCATTGGCTTCACGATGTCGATCTTCATCGCGAACCTGGCATTCGTTGGCCAGCCGGCCGAAATCAACGCCTCGAAAATGGCAATTCTTGTCGCCTCTTCCCTGGCCGGCATCCTCGGCTACCTTTGGTTACGCCGTGCTGGCGCTCCCGGGCAAGGGAGCGCCCAGTCCCAACCGGGTTAGCCGAGTTCGTGCCGCGGGGCTTCAGCTGCGCCGAGCGGCCTCAATCGCAGCGATATCGATCTTCCCCATTCCCATCATCGCTTCGCATGTCGGTCCTCCCGATTCCACTGCTAGTTGACGCGGCAATCCCTGAGCAGGAAGTTGCGCTCGATATCCATGAATTTATCGAAAGTGCCAATCATTGTCAGCTTCTCGCCATCGCGCATGCTGAGCACATTGGCGGTCTGGTCCTTCGCCATCTGGCAGACCACCGACACGCTGTTGATGTTGTTGTAGTCAGACGAGACAAAGCCGACGTTATAGCGTCCCTTGCCGACGGACATGGTTCCGGTGGTCCGCCCTGACACCTTGAATACCTTGCCCTGGTAACGGGCGTCGACCGCGGCCAGGTTGTCGTTCGCCTGTCGGGTGAGCATGTCGGAAAGCGCGGTAGCGCTGATCTCCATCGGCTTCGGCGCGGAGGCGCTCGCCGGCGGCGCAAGCTTTCCCGACACGATCCGTCCGAGCATGTTGCACATTTCCGCCTTGATCGCCTCGGCACTGGCCATCGCGCCCTTGTTGAGCTTGAGCACCATCGTGACCTGGCCCTGCCCATCGTCGCTGCTTGCCGACACGATCATCGGTAGCGGCTTGTGGGTGGCGGTCTCGGGGTCCTCGATTATCATGGTGCCGCTCTCGGCATCCTCGTTCAGCACGTCCATACCCTTGGCCGTGGCGATCGCACGCATCTGGCCCAAGGCGCTATCGACGCTGAGGTTGGCGACACTGACCGATCCCGAAAAGGTGGTGCCGGTAAACGTATTGCCCTTCTTGGCGAAGGAATCCTCACAGCTGCTGGCGAAGGCCGGAAGCGAGGGCAGCAGCAGCAGGGCGACAAGCAAATTTTTCATCGAGTTCTTCATCCTTGAGTAGAGAGATGTTCCGTCGGGCGCTTCCTAGTGGAACGGGACGCCGGTCTTTTCCTTGAGCTCGGCTTCCGAGATGCCCGGCGCGGCTTCCACCAGCTTCAGGCCGTCGGCGGTGACGTCGAATACGGCCAGCTCAGTGATGATGCGGTTGACCACGCCGACGCCGGTCAGCGGCAGCGTGCACTCGGGCAGGATCTTGTGGCCACCGTCCTTGGCCACGTGTTCCATCAGCACGACCACGCGCTTGACGCCGGCGACCAGGTCCATCGCACCACCCATTCCCTTGACCATCTTGCCCGGCACCATCCAGTTGGCGAGGTCACCGGTGCCGGTGACCTGCATCGCGCCGAGGATAGCCAGGTCGATGTGGCCGCCGCGGATCATCGCGAACGAATCATGGCTGCCGAAATAGGCCGCGCCCGCGCGCGCGGTAACCGTCTGCTTGCCGGCGTTGATCAGGTCGGCGTCCACTTCGGCTTCGGTCGGGAACGGGCCGATACCCAGTAGCCCATTCTCCGACTGCAGCCACACATCCATCCCTTCCGGAATGTGGTTGGCCACCAGCGTGGGCAAGCCGATGCCGAGGTTCACGTAGGCGCCGTCGGTGAGTTCCTGGGCGGCGCGCTGCGCCATTTCATCGCGGGTCCAGCTCATCTCGACTCTCCTGTTGGAGCGGCTTCAGCCGCGACCATTTTTGCAAGCACTCGCGGCTGAAGCCGCTCCTACATGGGGCTGCGGGCTAGGCTGGGCGGATCGTGCGTTGCTCGATGCGCTTTTCCGGTGTTGCGTTGAGCACGATGCGGTCGACGTAGATGCCCGGCAGGTGCACGTGGTCGGGATCGATCGCACCGATCTCGACGACCTCTTCGACTTCGACGACGCAGACCGTGCCGGCCATCGCGCATGCTGGATTGAAGTTGCGCGCCGTCTTGCGGAACACCAGGTTGCCGGCCTTATCGGCCTTCCATGCCTTGACCAGCGACACGTCCGCCTGCAGCGCGGTTTCCATCACGTACTGGTGGCCGTCGAACTCGCGGGTTTCCTTGCCCTGGGCGACGATGGTGCC
>JANPDF010000264.1:0-21029 GCA_031431355.1 Gammaproteobacteria bacterium | reverse complement strand
TGTTCGGCCTGCTCGGCATCGAACGGCTGAAGTCGCCACACAAGTAATTCTTTCCACCACAGCAACACACTGGAGAAAAGCCATGAACCTCGATCGTGCCGTTATGTCCTTCGCCGGACTGATGATCCTGCTCAGCGTCGCCCTGACCTATTTCGTATCGCCGTGGTGGCTGCTGCTCACCGCTTTCGTCGGACTGAACCTGTTGCAGGCCAGTTTCACCGGCTTCTGCCCGGCGGCGATCGTATTCAAGAAGTTCGGGGTTTCCGGCGGAGGCTGCGCGTTCACGTGAGCAGCCTCCGCAAGATAGCGGCAACCGGCCTGCTGTTCGTCCTGGCGGCGTGCACGCAGGACCAACAGGCCGCGGCATTACCGGCGCTGGCCCCGCTCGACACGGTGACCGTGTCGGTCGGCGGCGCGGGCGGCGGTCGCGCCTGGGACGGCGTGGTCGAGGCCGTGCAGCAGGCCGAACTATCGGCGCAGACCAGCGGCCGCGTCACCGTGGTCGCGGTGGACGTCAACGACCGCGTCGCCGCAGGCGAGGTGTTGCTGCGCCTGACCGCGGTCGAACAGCAGGCCGGCGCCAACACCGCCCGTGCGCAGTTGCGCGCCGCCGATGCCGCCGCCGCCGAGGCCCAGGCCAATTACGCGCGTTACGCCGCGCTTGGCGACAAACAATTCGTGTCCCGACTGCCGCTCGACCAGGCGCGCGCCGCGCGCGACGCCGCCGTCGCCGGGCGCGATGCGGCCCGCGCGCAATTGGCGCAGGCCGGGCAACTGGCTGATTACACCGTCGTGCGCGCGCCGTTCGCGGGCATCGTCAGTGCGCGTCGGGTCGAGCCGGGCGAAAGCATCGCCCCGGGCCAGCCGCTGATGTCGGTGTACGCGCCGGGCGCGCTGCGCATCGAAGTGCAGGTGCCGGAATCGGACGCCGTCGCCATTCGCGCCGCAAACAAGGCGCGTGTATTGCTCGCCGATGGCCGCAGCGTCGACGCCGCGTCGATCACTGTTTTTCCCGCCGCCGATCCGGCTACCCATAGCGTGGCGGTTCGCGTGATCCTGCCGGACGTGGATGCCGCGCCGCAGCCGGGCGCCACCGCCAAAGTGCTGTTCCCGATCGCTGGCGGCGGTACCCTGCCGCGGATCCCGCGCGATGCACTGGTGCAACGCGGCGAGATCACCGGCGTGTACGTGCTTGCCGATGGCAAGCGCCTGTCCTTGCGCCAGCTGCGCCTGGGCCAACGCATCGGCGAGCAGGTCGAGGTCCTGGCTGGCCTGAAGGCCGGCGAAGTCATCACCACCGATCCGGTCGCCGCGCTGCAGGCCCTGGCCGCGCAACGCAAGAGCGCGGGTGCCGACCATGAATGACGGACACGGCGGTCCGCGCTTCGGTCTGTCCGGCCGACTGGCCGCCGCGTTCCAGGCCAATCCGCTGACGCCGATCCTGGCCTTGCTCGGTCTGTTGCTGGGCCTGGTCGCCGTGCTGATCACGCCGCGCGAGGAAGAGCCGCAGATCGACGTGACCATGGCCAATGTATTCGTGCCCTTCGCCGGCGCCAGCGCGCGCGACGTCGAGCAGATGCTAAGCACGCCGTTGGAGCAGAAGCTGTCGGAGATCGAAGGCGTCAAGCACGTGTACTCCACCAGCCGTCCGGGCATGGCCGTGCTGACCGTGGAGTACACCGTCGGCGTCGAGCGCCAGCCGGCGATCGTGCGCCTGTACAACCAGATCTATTCCAACCAGGACTGGCTACCGCCGGGCCTGGGCGTCGGCCAGCCGCTGGTGAAGCCCAAGGGCATCGACGACGTGCCGGTGATGGGCCTCACGCTGTGGACGGACGATCCGCAGCGCAGCGCCACCGACCTGGCCGAAGTCGCGCACACGCTGGAAACCGAGATCAAGCGCATCAACGGCACCCGCGACGTGTACACGCTCGGCGCGCCCGATCGCGTGGTGCTGGTGACGCTCGACCCGGCCAAGCTGGCCGCGCACGGCCTGGCCATCTCCGACCTGACCCAGGCCTTGCAGGCCGCGAGCGCCGTGCGCCAGCTCGGTGAGCGCGTCGGCGATGGCGGCGCGGTGCCAGTCACCGCCGGCACTTTCCTCGCCGACGCCGATGCCGTGGCCGACCTGGTCATCGGCTTGCGCGACGGACAGCCCGTGCGCCTGGCCGATGTCGCCGACATTCGCGCCGGCGCCGATGTGGCCACGCGTTACGCCTGGCATGGCGCGCCGCCGGGACGCGTTGGCCCCGCCGGCGGCATGGCGCCCGCAGTCACCATCGCCGTGGCTAAGAAGCCGGGCAGTAACGCCGCCGACATCACCGGCGCCATCACCGCGCGCCTGGCGCAACTCGAGGGCGAGCTGATCCCGGACGGCGTGCACGTCACCATTACCCGCGACTACGGCCAGACCGCCACCGACAAGGCGATGAAGCTGATCCAGAAGCTGGTCTTCGCCACTGGCGCGGTGGTATTGCTGGTGTTGTTCGCGCTCGGCTGGCGCGAAGCGATCGTGGTCGGCAGCGCCGTGATGCTGACCCTGGCAATCACCTTGTTCGCGTCCTGGGCGATGGGCTTCACGCTCAACCGGGTATCGCTGTTCGCGCTGATCTTCTCGATCGGCATCCTGGTCGACGATGCCATCGTGGTGGTCGAGAACATCCACCGGCACATGGCGCGCGGCGGCAAGACCCTCTTCGAAGCGATTCCGCCCGCCGTGGATGAAGTCGGCGGCCCAACCATCCTGGCCACCTTCACCGTGATCGCCGCGCTGATGCCGATGGCGTTCGTTTCCGGCCTGATGGGGCCTTACATGCGTCCGATCCCGATCAATGCGTCGGTCGGCATGCTGTTGTCGCTGGCGATCGCACTGGTGGTGACGCCGTGGCTGTCGCTGAAGTTGTTGTCCCGGCATCACGCCGTGCACGACGACGGCCAGGCACCGGAGGCATCGCGCCTGCATCGCCTGTTTGGCGGGATCATGCATCCGTTCCTGGATCCGGCCAAAGGCGGCCGTCGTCGATTGCTGTTTTTTGGCGGCGTCGCCGGATTGGTCGTGCTTGCCGCGTCGCTGGCGGTGATGCAGCTGGTGGTGCTGAAGATGCTGCCGTTCGACAACAAGTCCGAGTTCCAGGTGGTCGTCGACCTGCCCGAGGGCCGCACGCTCGAGGACACCAATGCGCTACTCACCGAACTGGCCGCCGTGCTCGACACCGTGCCCGAAGTATTGGATTACCAGGGCTACGCCGGCACGTCGGCGCCGATGAATTTCAATGGCCTGGTCCGCCAGTACTTCCTGCGCAGTGGCAGCAATGTCGGCGATCTGCAGGTCAATCTGGTCGACAAGCACGAGCGCGAACGGCAGAGCCACGAGATCGCGCGCGCACTGCGGCCGAAACTGGCCGCCGTCGGCAAGCGCCATGGCGCGTCGGTGAAAGTGGTCGAAGTCCCGCCCGGCCCGCCGGTGCTGTCGCCGCTGGTGGCCGAGGTCTACGGTCCCGACTACCCGCGCAGCCGCAAGCTCGCGCTCGAGTTGGAGAAGCGCTTCGCCGGTACCGACGGCATCGTCGACATTGATACCAGCGTCGAGGCCGATTCGCCGCGAGAGACGATCGTGGTCGACCGCGCCCGCGCCACGCGCCTGGGCGTGCCGCAATCGGCGATCACCGATGCACTCGCCGCGGCTGTGTCTGGCCTGGATGCGACGTATGTCCACGACGGCGCCTCCAAGGTGGCGCGTCCGGTGCGCCTGCGCCTGCCGGTCTCCGAGCAGGCTGGCACAGACCGCCTGCTCGCGTTGCGCGTGCGCGGCAGCCAGGGCCAACTGGTGCCGCTGTCGGAACTGGTAACCGTGCAGCGGGCGCCCTGGGATGGCGCGATCCTGCACAAGGACCTGTTACCGGTGGTGTACGTCACCGGCGACGAGGCGAGCAAGATCGACAGCCCGCTTTACGGCATGTTCGATCTGGTCGGGCAGTTGAACGACAACCGGGTCGGCGGTCAGAAGATTGCGCAGACTTTCGTCAGCCAACCGGCGGATACCAGCGACTTTGCCGTCAAGTGGGACGGCGAGTGGCAGATCACCTACGAAACTTTTCGCGACATGGGCATCGCCTACGCGGCCGGCATGGTGCTGATCTACCTGCTCGTGGTCGCGCAGTTCCGCAGCTACCTGGTGCCGCTGGTGATCATGGCGCCGATCCCGCTCACCGTGATCGGGGTGATGCCCGGGCACGCGCTGCTCGGCGCGCAGTTCACCGCGACCTCGATGATCGGCATGATCGCGCTCGCCGGCATCATCGTGCGCAACTCGATCTTGCTGGTCGATTTCATCAACCAGTCGATCGCCGAAGGTCGCAGTGCCGAGCAGGCGGTGATCGAAGCTTGCGCGGTGCGTGCCAAGCCGATCGTACTGACCGGCGCGGCGGCGATGCTGGGCGCATTTTTCATCCTCGACGATCCGATTTTCAACGGTCTCGCGGTCTCGCTGATCTTCGGCATCCTGGTCAGTACCGCGCTGACCCTGGTGGTGATTCCGTTGCTGTACTTCGGGTTGCTGAAGGCCAAGGACCGGCGGAGCAATCCGAGTGCCGAAGGCGGCTAGGCCTGCAGCAGCAAGGCCACCGCGAACGCCGACACCATCAGCACGATGCCGGGCGCGACCTGTGCGACGAAGGCGCCGCCGCCGCGGGCATAGGCGACGATGCACTTGGACAGGGAGTTGGTGGCCAGCGCGGCGAGAATGCACTGCATGGCCAACTCCTCGCTGATCTGCCCGGCGGCGGTCAACTGCGCCGCCGACGCCGCCGCGGCATGCACGTCGGCCATGCCCGTTGCCGCCAGCACCCAAGGCAGGCTCTGCTCACCGAGCCAGTGGCGGGCGATCCCGGCGACCAGGATGATCGCCGCCAACAAGGCGACGAAGGCCAGCACTTGGCGCAACTCGAACGGACGCCTGGGCGGCGGCGGGTGCCGCCCGTCGCCGCCGTTGCCACTGCGCACGCCGGCGACCAGCGCTGCCGCCAGCGCGACCAGGCCGGCAGCCAACAGCGGTACGCCAGCCGGGCGCAGCAGCGAAGGCGCCAGCGCGGCCAGTACGACGGCCAGTTGCACGACGGTGCCGACATTGGAGGCCAGCGCCGCGCCGGCGAACGCCGCGCGATGCGCCGGCAGTTCCCGCGCGCGCTCGCCCATGCTGGCGATGGTCGCCGTGCTGGACACGAAGCCGCCGGCGAAACCGGCCAGGGTCAGGCCCAGGCGCGAGCCGAACGCACGCAGCGCAACGTAACCGGCACTGCTGACCGCCATCACCGCCACTACCAGCGCCCACAGGCGACGCAGGTCAATCACGCCCCACGGATCGACCGGATCGGCGGGCAACAGCGGCAGCACCACGAATGCGGCGGCCATCAGGATCAGCAAGTCCTGCATTTCCGTTTCGGTCAGGGCTTCGCGAACGAAACGGTGCAAGCGGCTCTTGCTGGCCAGGACCAGGGCTACCACCACGCCGAGCGCGCCGGCGAGAGCCGGGGCGCGCAAGGCCAGGCAGCCGAGCAGGAAAGTCACCAGCATCGCCACTTCCGTGGTCAGGCCAGGATCTGCGTCCCGCGACCGACGGTAGCTGCTGGCGGCCAACCATCCGATGACCAGACCGGCCACGACCAGCGCCGCCGTGCCGAGCAACCCCGCGACGCCGCCGGCCAGGGCGCAGAGGACGAAAGTCCGCACGCCAGCGGCGGCCCGATCAGGTCCGCTGCCCTTGTTGCGTTCGCGCTCGACGCCGATCAGCAGTCCGATCCCCAGGACTACGGTGAATTCGACCAGGTTTGCAGGCAGCATCGGCACAGTCACAGTTTGCCTCATCCGAAGTGGCGGCCGTTGACGCAAGTCAGGGGCGAGCGCCGGCCTTGATCTGCAACAATGGCTCACTTTCCCGACATCGCTACCGAATGAACGAACTGCTCGCTGCCCTGTTGCTCGGCATCATCGAGGGCATCACCGAATTCTTGCCCATCTCCAGCACTGGCCACCTGCTGATCGCAGAACACTGGCTGGGCGCACGCTCGGACCTGTTCAACATCTCGATCCAGGCCGGCGCCATCCTGGCGATCGTGCTGATCTACCGGCAGCGCCTGCGTGAACTGTTCACTGGCTGGGCGGAACCGGCGAATCGCGATTACCTGCTCAAGCTCGGCGTGTCCTTCGGCGTCACCGCGGTGCTCGGCCTGGTGGTCAAGAAACTGGGCTTCGAACTGCCGGAAACGCTCGGCCCGGTTGCCTGGGCCCTGATCATCGGCGGCCTGGTCATGCTCGGTGCCGAGTACGTAGCCGCGCGCCGATCGCTGGCCCACGGCGAGCGCCGCGACATCAGGTGGACCGTTGCCGTGCTGGTCGGCGTCGCCCAAGTGGTTGCCGGCGTGTTTCCCGGCACCTCGCGCTCGGCCGCCGCGATTTTCGCCGCGTTATTGTTCGGCACCGGCAACCGCGTCGCCGCGACCGAGTTCGCCTTCCTGGTCGGCATCCCGACCATGTTCGCCGCGAGTGGCTACGAACTGGTCGGCGTGTTGCTGCACGATGGCGGCGCCGGTGAGGACTGGACACTGCTCGCCGTCGCCTTCGTCGCGTCGGCGATCACTGCCTTCATCGCCGTGAAATGGTTGCTCGGCTACATCCAGACGCACCGCTTCACCGCGTTTTCGGTCTACCGCATCGCGTTCGGCGCGGCCCTGCTATTGCTGCTGCCGAGCGGCAGCTGATGCCTGCAGCGCCTCGCCCAGGCGCGCGCCGACCCAGCGTTCGGCGAAACCGCGCAGTGACGGTCCTTCGATGAAGCCGCAATGGCCGCCGTGCTCGGCGATCTCCAGCGTTGAATGGGCCGGCAGCTGCAGGGCATGCAAGGTGTCGACCGGAATGATCGGATCGTCGGACGCAGCCAGCACGCTGACCGGCACCTGCAACTGCGCGAGACGGCCGCCGGCGACCGAATAGCCGTCGAAGTAATCCTCAACGTCGCCCATGTCGGTGTGCCGGTGCACCAGCCACTTGGTCAGGCCGCGCATATCGTGGGCGAGCACGGCGTCGTCGAAATCATGGTGCTGCGGAAACAGCGCGCGCTTCTTGCGTAGCGAGCTGCGCCATTTCTTCATGAAGTACCAGTGGTACCAGGGCGAGCCGGTCTCCAGCGCGCGCATCACCGCCGACGGGTCCACCGCCGGGCACACCGCAGCCGCGTGCACCAACGGAATGCCCGCATCAGGGGCGGCCAGCGCCAGGCGCAACACGAAGTTGCCGCCCAGTGAATAGCCGGCGGCCAGGAAGGCCGGCGTCGGGAACCGGTCGGCCACCCACTTCGCGGCATGCACCACTTCGGCCAGTCGGCAGGAATGGAACAGCCCCTCGTTGAGATGGTGGGTCTCGCCGTGGTCGCGGAAATTGAGCCGGAACACATCGAAGCCCTCGCCGACCAGGTGCGCGGCGGTGTGCCGCATGTAGCCCGAATCGGCACTGCCCTCCCAGCCGTGCAGCAACAACACCAGCGCGCGCGGCGCGCGGCCGGGCACGCTGCTGTGCACGCCGAACAGGCGCACGCCGTCGCCGGCATCGACGATGTGTTCGACGCTGACGGCGCCGCTGCGCTCCAGCGCGCGCAGTCCGCCGGCACGGCGCATCGGCATCGAACTCAGTGCCGACTGCAGGTGCGGATTGCGCAGCCAGCGCGGTGCCCGGTAGCTGCGGGTCGGGCTCATGCCTGGGCCATTGCCGCGCTGATCCGCTCGCGGCTGATCTCGGCCATCCGGCGGCGGCCATCGTCATCCACCGACACCGGCTCCAGGAAATGCACTTCGACCGGTCGCGACGGCTCGCCGAGCAAGCGCCAGAAATTCTGCAGGAAATTCTCCCGCGGCTGGAAGGCGACCAGGGTCTGCGCGCTGCCGCCGACGCCGTACTTCATCGCGACCGGCTGCGCGGGCACCGCCGCGAGCACCGCCGGCTGGAAGATGCGCGCGTGGAACACGCCGATCGCCTGGCCATTGCAAGTGCGGCCTTCCGGGAACACACCGACCGACTGCCCCGACTTCAGGCGCAGCAACATCTGGTGCATCACCCCGTGCAGCGACTCGTTGTTGCCACGATGGTGGAAGATGGTGCCGCCGCGACTGGCCAGCCAGCCGATCAGCGGCCAGCGCTCGATCTCGGACTTGGCCACGAAGCCGACCACGCGCTGGCTGTGCAGCAGCGTAATGTCTATCCAGCTGACGTGGTTGGCCACGAACAGCGCCGCGCCCGGCAGCGGCACCCCGAACCGGCGCACGCGCATGCCAAATGTGCGCACCATCAACAGCGACCACCAGCGGATGATCAGGTGGTCGAGCCGCTCGCCGGCCACGCGCACGCGCACCGACAGCGGATTGATCATCAGCATGGTGATCGCCAACCCCACCGTCACGTGCAGGAGCAGCAAGGGCAGGCGCCAGAGATAGCGCAGGGGCCGTCGCCAGTCGGACGACCGTGGCGCGGCGCGGTTAGGTGCGGACATGCCGCGATTGTGCCTCAAGCAAGTTAGAGCATGCACCCGACCACGGCCGGCCCTAGTTGTTGCGCATCGCCATGGTCAGCCGGGATACGCAGACTGGGCGGCCTTGTTCATCCTCGATGCGGATATCCCAGACTTGCGTGCTGCGACCGACGTGGATCGGTCGCGCGGTGCCGGTCACCGTGCCACTGGTGACCGCGCGCAGGTGGTTGGCGTTGATTTCCAGGCCCACCGCCTGCTGGCGCACCGGATCTTCCACGCACAGGTTGGCCGCGAGACTGGCCAGCGTTTCGGCCAGCATGACCGACGAGCCGCCGTGCAACAGGCCGTACGGCTGCTTGGTGCGCGCATCGACCGGCATGGTGCCGCGCAGGAAATCCTCGCCCAGCTCGGTGATGACGATGCCCAGCCCGGAGATCACGGTGTTGTCGCTACCGCGGTTGATCGAGTCCAGCGAAGGGCGGTGCCGAAACGGACCAGCCACGAACGACTAGCGCACGCGCAGCAGGCTTGGCCGCCACGGATTGCTGTTGTAGCCTTCCCGCGCGTAGCCCGAGCTGCTGCCGTAGCCGGTGCCAAAATCACGGGTGCGCTGGCGGTGCATGCGGTCCTGCAGTTCGTCGCGGCGTCCGGCCAGCCAGTCGGCGCGGCCGACGGTGGACGGGTTCATGCCGCGGCGCTCGGCCTCGCCCTGGCGGAAGTCGCAGAACTCATCGTAGGCCTCCAGCTCGTGGCGCAGCTCGCGCACGCACAGCTCGATGGCGATGGCGTCGTCGAAATAGCCAAGCACCGGCACGTTGTCCGGGATGATGTCCTGCGGGTCGGAAAAGTAGACCAGCGCCGAGAGCACGCGCGCGCGATCCTCGTCCGGCAGGGCCCAGCCTTCGTCGCGGACCATGGCGATCAGTGCGTCCAGCTTGTCCAGGCGCTCCATGATGAAATCGGGCAACTGCAGGTTGGCCGATTCCTCCAGCAGCTTGCCGGCGGCGGCGGTGACTTCTTCCTCGGATTTGCTGCCCGCGGAGAAGGTGGCGGCCTTGATGGCGTTTTGGAAGTGTTCCAGGTCGCGGTCGGAGAGTTCGAAGCTGATGGCGAGGGGCATGGCGTCAATCCGGAAGTGTCGAAACGTTGAAGAACGCAGCCTAGGCGCAGGCGCTTTCCCCGTCAATGACAAACGCGGACCGGGCGCGAAAGCGGACTACAGGAAAGGCACGAATCCGGCGCCGAACACGGTCAGTACCCGCGTGTAGATCATTTTCAGGCTCAGGTTGACCTCGGGGAAGTCGCCGACGGCCTGGTAGCAGTCCAGGAACCGGGGGTCGCTGGCCGGGATCGGCTGGCATCCGGGCTTGAGTTCGTAGCTGGTCGCGTACGGCCACGGCCAGACATCGAACACCGGCAGCTTCTCCGACAGCTTGCCCAGGTTGTAGTTGAGCTGGGCGAGCACCGGCAGCTTGGCCTTGGCCGCGACCACCCAGGAATTGCCCGGCTCCATGTCGCGGCGGATGCTGGCCGCAAGCGCGCGCGCGAAGGCCCGGTCGTAGACCATCACCTGGCTCTCGGTATTGAAATCGGTGGAACGCGGGTCGAAGTTGTGGCTGCCAACGATCGCCAGTTCCTCGTCCACGACCATGGACTTGGAATGCAGGCCGATGCGCACGCCCGCGCGCTTGAGTGGCAGCGCGCCCTGGGTGGCGATGGCGAAACGGGGCTTGCCGGGCGTGCCTTCGGCGCTGGGAATCGCTGCCAGGTTGATCGGCATGTCGGCCGGGAACGGCTTGTACTCGAAGATCTGGAAGCCGAGTTCGCGCAGGAACATGCGCTTGTACTTGTGCGACATCGCATACGCCGGAAAGGCATCGGTGGCCGCCAGCGAATTGGTCGAGACGATCACCGGTAGCGGCACCGCGCGCTCGTGCAACTCGCGGAACAGCTTGCGCGCGGGCCGAGACAGCACCAGGTAGGGCGTCTGCAGCAGCAGCTCGCGCTTGGCGCCGGCCAGCGCGTTGAGCAACGCCTGGGAGGCATCCAGGCGGCTCTGGTCGACTAGGTCGTGCTTGCTGGGCAGGTCACCCAGGAACTCGACCCGGCCGACGTGGAAGAGGAACGGCGACAGGCGGGCGTACACCGTCGCGCCGTCAGCGGCGGCAGCGGCCATCGCGGTGACCCGGGCCGACGGTGGCGGTGGTTGCTCCGGCGGCGGACCGCGATTTTCCAGCAGGACCTTGACCACGTCGGTCAGCTCCGCCGGCGGCAGCGCGCGGCGATCGCTCCAAAAGGCGTCGAAGTTGGCCTCCATCGCCCGCGACACCGGTCCGGCCACCAGCAGATCGCGGTCCCGGTAGTTGTAGTTCTCGTGCCAGTCGAAGTACTCGTCCTGGATGTTGCGCCCGCCGATCACGGCGACGCGCTTGTCCACGATCATCATCTTGTTGTGCATACGTCGATTGAGGTCGCGCAGGCGGAACAGCACGCCGCCGGCGAACTCCAGCGGCCCGACTTCGGCCTGGCTGAAGATCGGGTTGTACAGGCGCAGCTCGAAATTGGTGTGCAAGCTGGCCAGCCGCGCCTGCGTCACCGGATCGGCTAGCCCGTTGAGCTGGTCCATCAGCAGCCGGACCTTGACCCCGCGTCGCGCTGCGGCGATCAGCTCATCGAGCACCACCCGGCCGGAATCATCGGGCTCGAAGTGGAAGGTCTGCAGGTCAATGCTGCTGCGGGCGGCGCGGATCAGGTGCACGCGCACCAGCAGCGAGCCGTAACCTTCGTCGAGCAGGATCACATTGTGTCGCGGCTTCCTCGGCGCCGAGGCGGCATACGCGGCATCGCCCAACGCCAGCACCGGCGAGTCGATCTGGCAGCCGGTAGCGCAGGTAACCACGCTGCTGCGCGCCTGCTCGGCGTACTCGGACGCCTGCAGGCTGTTCTGCCGGGCCACATGGGCGCAGCCGCCGAGCAACAGCCCCGAGCACAACAGGACCCACCCTGCCGCGCGCTTCATTGGGCGGGACTGGGCTGTTGCAGGCGCACGCGAATCTGGAAGTCCACCTCATCCGTGACAGTGGCGCGGTAAGCGGTCATTCCGAAGGCAAGCCGGCTGATGGTTCCATTGACCTGGATGTCGCAGTCGCGCCCGGGCTGGGCGCAGGAAGAAGGTACCAGTTGGAAACTGACTGGCCGCGTAAGGCCGCGCAAGGTGAGCTGGCCTTTCAATTGGCCGCCGCCATGCAGCACCGCGTCGGTGAAGGGTTCCGAGTCGAAGCGGATGTCGGGGTAGCGATCCACCGCAAGAAAGCTGTTCGAGCGCGTCACTCGACCCATCCAGCGCGGCCCGCCCATTTTCAGGCTGCGGCCGTCGACCGTCACCAGCACCTGCCAGCCCTGTGCTGCCGAGCCGCTGAACTGGCCGCTGACGCCGCCCAACTTGCCCTCTGCACGCATGCCCAGGCGCAGGTGCACGATGAAACTCGCGTTCGAGCCTACGCCGTCGATAAGCCTGGGTGTTTCTTGTGACCGGGCGGCGGGTGCCATCGACCAGCTGCCGAGGAGCAGGACCAGCAACGCGCAGACTCGCGCGAGGCTCATCCCCTCATGGCCACCAGAACGCGGCGAGCTTGGCCACGCCCGGTTCCAGGGAGGCATCGCCCGGCATGTGCAACACCGCCACCGCGCCGGCCGGCATGCCGCGGAAGTCGCCGGATTGTCCCGACGTCAGCAGTGCGGCCATTTGTTCCAGACCCGGATTGTGGCCGACGATCAGCACGCGCGCCTGCGCGCGGTGCTCATCGGCCACCTGCATCAACGCCCCGGGCGTCGCGTCGTAGATCCGCCCGTCCTGCATCTGCTCGACGTAGCCAAGCGCCTGCAGCACCTGCTCCAGGGTTTCCCGCGTGCGTCGGGCGGGCGAAGCAATGATGCGGTCGGGCAGGTAGCCATGTTGCTTGAGCCAGGCGCCGGCGGCCTCGGCCTCGGCCAGCCCCTGCCGCGAGAGCGGTCTGTCGATATCGTCCTGGCCCGCGGCGGCGGGTTCGGCATGGGCGTGGCGCAGCAAAATCAGTTCGCGCATCAGGAGACCTTCTTGAGCCATTTGAGGAGCGGCGCCCAGTCATCCTGGTGGCTGCGGATTTGTTCCGAGTGGTAATCGAACACGCTCTTGCCCAGCGCCACCATCAGCACGTAGGCCTGGGTGTCGCGCAATTGCCCGACCAGCGGGTACGGCCAGCTCTTGAGCTGGTCCATCGCCTGCTGGGAGGCGCTGGTCCATGGCTTCAGGCGATTGCCGACCAAGCCGACCGGCAACTTACCCTTCTTGACGCGGGCGCGCGTGGCCAGTGAGTTGAGGAAGGGCACCGTTGCCTCCAGGTCGATCATCGACGGATTGACCGGGACCAGGACGGCGTCCGCGCGGGCCAGGAAAGTTTCCAGATCGTCGCCCATCGCCCCGGCCGGGGCGTCGATGACGGCCACTTCGGCATCGCCCGGGATTGCTTTCTCCCAACCACGGCGGGTGCCGTCGATCGGCAACACCGCGCTGGCCAGTCCGGCGCGCTTGCTGCTCCAGTGGGTGGCCGACTGTTGCCGGTCGGCATCGATCAGCACCGTGCGCTTGCCTTCCAGCGCAAAGTGCGCGGCGAGGTTGGTGGCGATGGTGGACTTGCCCGCGCCGCCCTTGGAACTGGCGACCAGAACCGTACGCATGGACTTCTCCTCTCGGGGGTCCAGCCCACTCTAGCTGGTCAAGAGCAGAAACTCTAACCCGCTGTGTGACGGTGGCAACGAACGCTCTCAGGCGGGCCCAACGTGGGCCGCGGCCGGGCGCGACCCTTGCTTGCGGAGGTTCGATGAGCACAGCCTCGTCCACGGGCCTGTATGCCCCGGGCTTTGAACGCGACAGTTGCGGCTTCGGGCTGATCGCCGACCTGCACGATCGCCCGAGCCGCGAGCTGGTCGATTCCGCGCTGATCGCATTGTCCCGGCTCGCCCATCGCGGCGCGGTCGGCAACGACGGTCGCAGCGGTGATGGCTGCGGCCTCCTGCTGCGTCGACCGGAGGCATTCCTGCGCGCCCTGGCGACCGAGGCCGGCATCGCGCCCGGACCACAGTTCGCCGTTGGCATGATCTTCCTGCCCGAGGCACCGGCCGCCGCCGCTCAGGCGCGCGCGGCCGTCGACGGCGCGTTGTCTGCGCAGGGGCTGCGCACGGCCGGCTGGCGTGACGTACCGGTTTCGCGCGCCGATTGCGGCTCGATCGCGCTGGCCGGCATGCCGCGCATCGAGCAAGTGTTCGTCGATTCGACCGGCGAGCTGGCCGCGGCCGACCTGCAACGCGCATTGTTCCTGGCCCGGCGCGCGGCCGAGAAAGCGCTGGCGCACGAGCCGGATTTCTATGTGGTGACCTTGTCGGCCGACAGCATCGGTTACAAGGCCATGGTGCTGCCGGACGCGCTGGCGGCGGTGTACCCCGACCTGCAACGGCCTGACCTGGCCTCGAGCGTGGTGATTTTCCACCAGCGTTTCTCCACCAACACCGCACCGGCCTGGAAACTCGCGCAGCCGTTCCGCCTGTTGGCGCACAACGGCGAGATCAACACCATCGAGGGCAACCGACACTGGTCGCTGGCGCGCGCCGCGCGCTGGTCCACGCCACGCGTTGATTTCAGCCAGTTGCAGCCGCTCGTCTCGCTACACGGATCGGACTCGCAGAGCCTGGACAACATGCTCGAGGCCTTGCTGGTTGGGGGCATGGACCTGTTGCAGGCGATGCGCATCCTGATTCCGCCGGCCACCTCGTCGCTGGAATACAAGGATCCGGACCTGGCCGCGTTCTATGAGTACTTTGGATTGTCGCTCGATCCCTGGGATGGCCCGGCTGGCATCGTGCTGTGCGACGGCGATTACGCGGCCTGCACGCTGGATCGCAATGGCCTGCGCCCGGCGCGCTGGATGTTGACCGACAACGAGCGGCTGGTGGTCGCCTCGGAAACCGGCGTGTACGACTGCGCGCCGGAAAACATCGTGGCCAAGGGCAAGCTGGGGCCCGGCGAAATGCTGGCGATCGATCTGCGCGCGGGCCGCCTGCTGCACAGTGCGCAGATCGACGCGCTCAACCGCGCGCGGGCGCCGTTCAAGCGCTGGCTCAAGCAAGGTGTTACCTACCTGACCTCCGACCTGATCGATCCTTCGCTGGCCGCCGAGCCGTTCGACGCGCTCACCCTGCGTCGCTTCCAGAAGTTGTTCCAGCTCACGCGCGAGGAGCGCGAGAGCGTGCTGCGCGTGCTGGCCGAAACCGAGCAGGAAGCGATCGGCTCGATGGGCGACGACACGCCGTTCGCGGTGCTCTCGCACCAGGTGCGCCCGCTCTACGATTATTTCCGGCAGGCATTCGCGCAAGTCACCAATCCGCCGATCGATCCGCTGCGCGAACAGGTGGTGATGTCGCTGGCGACTCATATCGGGCGCGAGGGCAACGTATTCGAACTGACCCCGGCCAATGCACGCCAGGTGATGCTCAATTCACCCGTGCTGTCGCAGCGCAAGTTGCGCCAGCTGCTGTCGCTGCCCGACTTCGTCGCTGCGCAGGCCAGGCTCGACCTGTACCTGACCGACGCGGAGTCGCTGCCCGACGGCCTTCGGCGCTTGTGCGCGCAGGCCGAAGCCGCGGTGCGCGCGGGGGCTGTGCTGCTGCTGTTGTCGGATCGCCACCCGGAGCCCGGCCGCCTGCCGATTCATGCCTTGCTCGCCACCGGCGCCATCCATCATCACCTGGTTCGCTGCGGCCTGCGCTGCGACTGCAACCTGCTGATCGAAACGGGTAGCGCGCGCGACGCGCATCAACTGGCCTGCCTGATCGGCTGCGGCGCCACCGCGATCTATCCGTACCTGGCCTACCAGACGCTGGCCGCGCTCGGCCGCCACGGCGCGCTGCAAGGCAAGCGCGGTAATGAAGCCACCGAGCTTGGCCGCAGCTATCGGCGCGGATTGAAGAAAGGCCTGTTGAAGATCCTGTCGAAGATGGGCATCAGCACCATCGGCAGCTATCGCGGTGCGCAGCTGTTTGAAATCGTCGGCCTCGCCGACGAGGTCGTCGCGCTATGCTTTCCGGGTATTCCCAGCCGCATCCAGGGCGCCGGCTTCGCCGAACTCGAACACGATGCGCGGACGCTGTCACAGCGCGCCTGGTCGGACGCGGAAGACATCGAGCCCGGCGGCCGGCTGAAATACGTGCACGGCGGCGAGAGCCACATGTTCAATCCCGAGGTGATCGCCAGCCTCCAACTCGCGGTGCGCAGCGGCGACTTCGCCGACTACCGTGCTTACGCCGAGCATGTCGACGGCAGGCCCGCATCGACGCTGCGCGACCTGCTGGCCTTGCGCGGCGATGTCGCGTCGATCGCCATCGAGGCGGTCGAGCCGGCCGAGGCGATCTTGACCCGTTTCGATTCGGCCGGCATGTCCCTGGGCGCGCTGTCGCCGGAAGCGCACGAAGCGCTGGCGATCGCGATGAACCGTCTCGGCGGCCGCTCCAACTCAGGCGAAGGCGGCGAAGATCCGGCCCGCCACGGCACCGAGAAATCTTCCAAGATCAAGCAGGTCGCCTCCGGCCGCTTCGGGGTGACGCCCGAATACCTGATCCATGCCGACGTCCTGCAGATCAAGATCGCGCAAGGCGCCAAGCCCGGCGAAGGCGGCCAATTGCCCGGACACAAAGTCAACGAACTGATCGCCCGCCTGCGCTACGCGCGTCCCGGCATCGGCCTGATCTCGCCGCCGCCGCACCACGATATCTATTCCATCGAGGATCTCGCCCAGCTGATCTACGACCTGAAGGAGGTCAATCCGAACGCGCTTGTGTCGGTGAAGCTGGTCTCGCACGCTGGTATCGGCACCATTGCTGCCGGCGTGGTCAAGGCCTACGCCGACCTGATCACCGTGTCCGGCTACGACGGCGGCACCGGCGCCTCGCCGGTATCCTCGATCCACCACGCGGGCACGCCGTGGGAATTGGGACTGTCGGAGATCCAGCAGACCCTGCGCCGCAATGATCTGCGCCACCGCGTGCGCTTGCAGGTCGATGGCGGACTGAAGACCGGTCTGGACGTGATCAAGGGCGCCATCCTCGGCGCCGAGAGCTTCGGCTTCGGCACGGCGCCGATGGTGGCACTGGGCTGCAAGTACCTGCGCATCTGCCATTTGAACAACTGCGCGACCGGCGTGGCGACCCAGGATGCGCGCCTGCGCAAGGATCATTTCACCGGCTTGCCGGAAATGGCGATGAACTATTTCCGGTTCGTGGCCGAGGATGTCCGGCCCTGGTTGGCGCTGCTGGGCGTGAGCCGGCTCCAGGACTTGATCGGCAGGACCGATCTGCTCGAAGTGGCCGAGGGAGAAAACGAACGCCAGCGCGGCCTCGACCTGCGGCCCATCCTGGCTGCCAGCGGCATGCCCGGCGATGCCGCGCAATACTGCACGCAAGCGCGCAATCCGCCGCGCGATCCGGGCGCGCTGGCCACGCGCATGCTCGATGACATGCGTGCGGCCATCCACGAGTCGCGCGGCGGCGAGTTCGACTACGTCATCCGCAACAGCGACCGCAGCATTGGCGCCCGCGTGTCCGGCGAGATTGCCCGCGTGCATGGCAACCTGGGCATGAGCGAAACGCCGATCCTGGTCCGCCTGGACGGATTCGCCGGACAGAGTCTTGGCGCCTGGAACGCTGGCGGCCTGCACCTGCACCTGGAGGGCGACGCCAATGACTATGTCGGCAAGGGCATGGCCGGCGGTCGCATCGTGCTGCAGCCGCCAAGGGCGGCGCGCTTCGTTGCCGGCGACACCACCATCATGGGCAACACCTGCCTGTACGGCGCCACCGGCGGCGAACTGTATGCCGCCGGCCGCGCCGGCGAGCGCTTCGCGGTGCGCAACTCCGGCGCCACCGCCGTGGTCGAGGGCGTCGGCGACCACGGCTGCGAGTATATGACCGGCGGCGTAGTCGTGGTGCTCGGCCGCACCGGTTTGAATTTCGGCGCCGGCCTGACCGGCGGCATCGCCTATGTGCTCGACCTGGACCGCGATTTCGTCGATCGCTACAACCACGAGCTGATCGACGTGCTGCGGATCACGCCGGAAGGCATGGAGAATTACCGGCAGCATCTGCGCGGCCTCATCCGCAGCCACGTCGCCTTCACCGGCAGCGTTCGCGGCACGCAACTGCTGGAGGATTTCCGCGATATCGCCGGCCGCTTCTGGCTAGTCAAGGCCAAAGCCGCCAGCCTGGAGTCGCTGGTCGAAGGCCTGCGTCGCGCTGCATGAAACTCGCGCCCTTCCAGTTCCTCGACGTGCCGCGGCGGCTGCCGCGCGAGCTGGACGTGCCGGTGCGTGTACTCGGCTGGAAGGAGATCTACGGCCAATACGAGCAAGCGCAGGCGGTGGAGCAATCGGCGCGCTGCCTGGACTGCGGCAACCCGTATTGCGAGTGGAAGTGCCCGGTGCACAACTACATCCCGAACTGGCTGGCCTATTTGCGCGAGGGTCGCCTGTTCGAGGCCGCCGAGCTGGCGCACCAGACCAACCCGTTGCCGGAGATCTGCGGCCGGGTCTGCCCACAGGATCGTCTGTGCGAAGGCGCCTGCACGCTGGAGACCGGCTTCGAATCGGTGACGATTGGTTCTCTGGAAAAATACATCGTCGACACGGCCTTCAAGCATGGCTGGCGACCGAATCTGTCGCAGGTGCGCGCCACCGGCAAGCGCGTGGCGGTGATCGGCGCCGGCCCCGCGGGATTGTCCTGTGCCGATCGCCTGGCACGCGCCGGCATCGAGGCGCATGTATTCGATCGCTACGAGGAAATCGGCGGCCTGCTCACCTTCGGCATTCCGCCTTTCAAGCTGGAGAAGGAAGTGATCGCTACCCGGCGCGGCGTGCTCGAGGCGATGGGCGTCCGCTTCCAACTGTCGTGCGAGGTTGGCCGCGACATTTCCGCGGCGGACCTGCTGCGCGATTTCGACGCAGTCTTCCTCGGCACCGGCGCCTACGCGGCGGTGGATGGCCAGTTGCCCGGCCAGCACCTGCCCGGCGTGCTGCAGGCCCTGCCGTTCCTGGTCGCCAACGCCCGCCGCGTGCTGGGCAGCGCGCCCGCACCGGATCCGTCGCTGGACCTGGCCGGCAAGCAAGTGCTGGTACTCGGCGGCGGCGACACCGCCATGGACTGCGTGCGCACCGCCGTGCGCCTGGGCGCCGCGCGCGTGAGTTGCGTGGTCCGGCGTGACGAGGCCAGCATGCCCGGCTCCCGCCGCGAAGTGAAAAACGCACGCGACGAGGGCGTGCGCTTCGTGTTCAACCAACAACCACTGAGCATCGAGGGCGGCTCCACCGTGGCCGGGCTGCGCGTGCGCGACACCCGCGACGCTGGGGCAGCGCAAACGCACTTACCCGCCGACGTGATCATCGTGGCCTTTGGTTTCCGGGCAAGTCCGGACGGCTGGCTTGGCCAACACGAGGTGGCGGTCGACCCGGCCGGGCGTGTGCGCATTGATGGCGGCCTCGCCTACCAGACGTCGAATCCCCGGGTGTTCGCAGGCGGCGACAATGTCCGCGGCGCCGACCTGGTGGTGACGGCGGTCCGCGATGGCCGCGATGCCGGGCTGGCCATCGCCCGCTACCTGGCAGGCGGCTGAGCACGCCGCCTTAGGCTATCGTGGGCACCCATCCCGCGACTGCGTGACCCATGAGCGAACTGCAAGACCTGTCGTCCCTGGTGCGCTCGAACACGCCGTTGATCGTGATCAAGACGCCGGACGAGGCGCGCGTGGTCGACCTGTTCCGGCACGTGCTGACCAACGTCTGGCGCGCGCTATATCGCTGGTCGATCACCGAGGGCATGCGCCGTGTCGACCTGGATCGCGAGGACCCGCCAGAGACCGCGCCCGACATCACCACGACCCTGATGGCAATCAAGGCGCACGACCAGCGCGGCATCTACCTGCTGCTTGATGTCATGCCCTTCCTGGGCTACGCCAGCACGCAACGGATGCTGCGCGAGATCCTGGAGCGGCGCAGCGGGCTTGAGCACACGGTCGTGTTCGTCGGCAACAAGATCGAGTTGCCGCCGGAACTGGAAGCCTTGGCGGTGCGCTTCACGCTCAAGCTTCCGGACGAGAACGCGCTGTTGAAGATGGTCCAGGACGAAGTCGGCCTGTACCAGCGCGAGAACGGCGGCCGCCGCGTCGAAGTGGACAAGGCGATCCTGGCGGTGATCGTGCGCAACTTGCGCGGGCTTGCGCTGGCCGAAGCCCGGCGGATCGCGCGGCACCTGATCTTTCGCGATGGCGCGATCGGCGAACACGACTTGCCGGAACTGGCCAAGCTCAAGTTCGAGTTGCTCAACAAGAGCGGCCATCTCCATTTCGAGTACGACACCGCGCAATTTGCCGATGTCGCCGGGCTGGCCCAGCTGAAGAAATGGATTGGCCACCGGCGCGAAGTCTTCATCGAGGGTGAGTTGCCCGTTGGCCTGGATCCGCCGAAGGGGATCCTGTTGCTCGGCGTCCAGGGCTGCGGCAAGAGCCTGGCGGCGAAGGCGGTCGCCGGCGGCTTTGGCGTGCCCTTGGTGCGGCTGGATTTCGGCACCCTGTACAACAAGTTCCACGGCGAGACCGAGCGCAACCTGCGCGAGGCGCTGGCCTCGGCCGAACAGCTGGCGCCGTGCGTGTTGTGGATCGACGAACTGGAGAAAGGCCTGGCCAGTTCCGGCAGCAGCGAGGACGGCGGCGTCTCGCGGCGCGTGCTCGGCTATTTCCTGACCTGGATGGCCGAGCGCAAGTCGCGGGTGTTCCTGGTCGCCACGGCGAACGCGGTGCAGGAATTGCCGCCCGAGCTGCTGCGCAAGGGTCGCTTCGACGAAATTTTCTTCGTCGACTTGCCCGACGTGCCGGCGCGCGCCGAGGTATTTCGCATCCACCTGGAAAAACGCCGGGTCGACTGGAGCACCTTCTCGCTCAGTAGCCTGGCCGAGGCCAGCCCGGGATTTTCCGGCGCCGAGATCGAACAGGCCATCGTCAGCGCGCTGTATGCCGCGCACGCCGCCAAGTCACCCGTGGACGAGGCGAACATCCTCGCTGAGATCCGCGGCACCCGTCCGCTGTCGGTGCTGATGGCCGAGCAGGTCGAAGGGCTTCGCGAGTGGGCACGCTCGCGTACGGTGCCGGCCGACTAGCCGTCGGCCGAACGCACTCCGGCAACGAGGTCCAAGGCCCATGAATGCAAACTTCTTGTCGCCGGGCGACATCGGCCTGGTGCTGGCGGCACTGCTTCTGATCCGTGCATCGAGCCGGCTCGGCATGTGGGCGTACGCGCTGATGGCGCTGCCCGGAACCGCGGCGCATGAGCTCGCCCATTACCTGGTCGCGCAGCTGCTGCGGGCGCAACCCTCGTTCCCCTCGCTGGTGCCGCAACGGACGCCGCGCGGCTGGCGCCTGGGCTCGGTCGCGTTTCGCGCCGGC
>JANPDF010000263.1:0-18739 GCA_031431355.1 Gammaproteobacteria bacterium | reverse complement strand
CCAAACGCCCACGCTGGCGGCCAGCAGCGCCGGCTGGGTGAACTCAGTCTGGTTGAGCTGCGTTTCCGGCCCATGCTTGCTCAACGACCACAGGTCCACGCCGCAGCCCTGCGACGCTTCCTCGAAGCTCTCGCGCACCGGCGAATGCAACGCCGCCAACTCCGACAGCATGCCGAGGCTTTGCGAACCCTGGCCGGGAAACACGAAGGCGAGTGACTGGAGCATCGGGAGACCCGTCGTTGGAAAGCGCGAATGATACCGGCGCGGCACGGGAACCGTCTGTACCGCGGCGTAGGGCGTCAGTAGCGAATGAGCGCCGAGCCCCAGGTGAAGCCGCCACCGAAAGCCTCCAACAGCAGCAACTGGCCGCGTTGCACGCGACCGGAGCGGACGGCTTCGTCCAGTGCCAACGGGACCGACCCGGACGAGGTATTGCCGGTGCGGTCCACGGTCACGATCACCCGGTCCATGGGCATCTGCAGCCGCTTGGCCGTGGCTTCGATGATGCGCAGGTTGGCCTGGTGCGGAATCAACCAGTCAAGGTCGGACTTTTCCAGGTTGTTGGCGGCCAGGGTTTCCTCGACGACGGAGTCGAGCGCCTTCACCGCGTACTTGAACACGTCGCTGCCGGCCATCATCACCTTGACGCCTGCATTCGGCAGGCTGGTATCGAAGCCGACCGACACGCCGACCGGGTTGTACAAAAGGTTTCGCTTGCCGCCATCGGCATGCAGGTGGGTCGACAGGATGCCGGCTTCGGCGTCGGCCTTGAGCACGACCGCGCCGGCGCCGTCGCCGAACAGCACGCTGGTGGAGCGGTCGGTCCAGTCGATCATCCGGGTCAGCGTCTCGGCGCCAACGACCAGGGCATTCTTGACCGCGCCGGTTTGAATGAACTTGTCGGCAATGCTTAGCGCATAGATGAAGCCGGAACACGCCGCGTTGACGTCGAAGGCGGCGCAGCCGTTGGCGCCCAGCCGATCCTGCAGGAGGCAGGCGGTGGAAGGGAAGATGATGTCGGGCGTGGTCGTGCCGAGCACGATCAGCTCAATGTCCGATGCATCCAGGCCGGCGGCTTCCAGTGCGCGGGTCGCGGCATGGAAGGCAAGGTCGCAAGTGGTCTCGCCCTCCGCGGCGACGTGCCGCTCGCGGATTCCACTGCGGCTGACGATCCACTCGTCATTGGTCTCGACCATCTTCTCGAGATCGGCGTTGGTCAGCACTTTTTCGGGCAGGTAACTGCCAGTGCCGGCGATCCGTGAATACACAGCCATGCCCTGCTCCACTGTAGTCCGGACAGCTTCGATCCGATGCCGAGTTTCTCACGACCGACGGCAGTCGGTACAAAAAAAGGACACGGCGGGTTTGCGCCCGCCGTGCCCCGTTATGCGACCCGATCCCTTGCGGGACGGTCGGCTTATTCTTCGACGTTGACCGCCGACTTGACGTCGATGACTTTGCGGCCGCGGTAGAAGCCGTCCTTGGTCATGTGATGGCGGACGTGCGTCTCGCCGGTGGTGACGTCGGTGGACAATTGCTTGGCGCACAGCGAATCGTGCGAGCGGCGCATGCCGCGGGTGGACGGGGTTCTACGCGATTTCTGGACGGCCATTGCTAATCTCCAACTACTTTTTGTGATCTTTCAGCGCGGACAACACGGTGAAAGGGTTCTGTTTCTCTTCGGCTTCGACTGGCCAGACACTCTCAGGCAAGCTCGAATCCGGGTTTATCGGCACAACCGGCAAGGCAAGGATGAGTTCGTCCTCCACCAGGTCGATCGCTTGCAATTCGCCTGACTCAGGCACCAGCAACGGTTCCATCCCTTCCGGAAGCGCGCTTTCCTCCGCTTCCGACGTAATCAGTCCCAACTGCTGCATCACCTGCACCGGCTGCAGGTAGCGTTCCAGCGTTCGCTGGCACTGCAACGGCAAATCAGCTTCTGCGCGCACCTCGACGAACGCCTGGTTCATCGCGTTGCGGCCGAACTCCAGCGTGAACCGGCAGTCGCCTTCCGCGTCGACCAGGCTGTCCCGCAGGCGCTTGAAAGTGGCCAACGGAAAGGTACCTTCGAAGTATCGCTTGGCCGAAACCATGCGCCAGACATCGAAAACTGCAGGCAGGGTCGCAGACATAAGCGTGCGATTGTAAAGGCCCCCCGGCCAGACTGTCAAACCAAAATCCGAGGCCTGGCGAGGGCTTACGCCAATTTGCCGGCGATGGTCGCCCGGTGCAGACTGCCGGGCAAGCCTCCGGATTCCAACATGCTCGCCATTTTACTACTCGGCTTGGTCCTCCTGGCCATCGCCATCCCCCTTTTCCTGAACCACCGGACCCGCCTGCGCAGGCAGCGCACCTTGGCCCGCATGCTCGACCTGGCCGACGCGGTGGAAAACCTGCTCAATCGCAGCCAGGAGCGGATGGCGGCGCTTCGACCCCTAGTGCAGAGGGTCCCAGCGGACATCGCCGCGGAGGCCCAGGCGTCGTTGGAAAGCAGCCTGCCTATCCGGGAAGCCAAGCGGGACGTTCTGCAGCACCGGCTGTGGATCCAGAAGCACGGCGACAGCGCCAGCCAGGCCGAGCTAGACCAAGCTTGCGCCGCGCTGGCACGCGCGCGCGCGCGCCTCGACGGGCAACTGGTAGAACTGGAAAATGTCGGCAGCGACCTGGCCAGCGCCACCGAAGCTGCGGCCACAGCTGCCCTGCGCGAGCCTGCCACGCTGCGCCGGACCCCTGGAAGCTAAATGCTGATCCTTTCCTCCACTTCCATCTACCGGCGCGACCTTCTGGCTCGCCTTGGGCTGCCATTCGAGGTTGCCCGACCCGAGGCGGACGAGACGCCCCTGTCCGGGGAAGCCCCAATCGCATTGGCTGAGCGTCTGGCGGAGGCGAAGGCCCGCTCTGTCGGCGTGCGCAATCCGGACGCGTGGGTGATCGGATCCGACCAGGTCGCCGAACTGAACGGGCACACGCTGGACAAACCCGGGAGTTTCGAGCGGGCGGCCGACCAGCTTGCCGCCTCGTCCGGGAATCGCCTGGCCTTCCACACGGCGGCAACGCTGTACCGGCATGCGGACCGGCGCGCCTACCGACTGCGAGACCTGACAGTCGTGCAGTTCCGCCCCTTGTCCAACGTGGAGATCGAACGCTACCTGCACGCCGAGCAACCCTACGACTGCGCCGGCAGCTTCAAAGCCGAGGGCCTCGGCATCACGCTGTTCGAGTCGATCGAATCCCGGGACCCGACCGCGCTGGTGGGCCTGCCGCTGATCGCCCTGGCCGACGCGCTGCGCCTCGCGGGCTTCGTGCTTCCCTGACTACTTCGGGGTGACGTAGAGCTTTTGCGCAGGCCAAGCCTCGACACTGCCATCGGCCCCGCGCAGTTCCAGGCCCAGCCAGTGAATGCCTGGCGCAAGGGCTGCAGTGTCCACTCTTGCGTCGAATCCGACCCGAGGCAGGTTGGGATCCGTGGAAACCTTCCAATAGCCGGCCACCCCGGGCATCGGCCTGCCATAGCTTGCTGATGCCACCGGTCGGCCATCGATCGTGATCACGACTTGGGCAACGCCCACCCCCTCCTTGATCGCCCAGCCCGACACCGCGAACTCGCCCATGGCGGATTTGCCGGGCGCGGGCGAGTCGATCCAGGCAAGGGCGGGCGCCACGCAGCGTTCGCTGTTGCCGATGCTTTCGATCCGGTAAGAGAGGTAGCGCTTCCGGCCACGGTCGACCGAGAGGATTTCCGGGCGCGGCAGCCCGCCAAAGGTCGCGCAGAGCCGGCGGTAGTGCGACAGGCGATCCTTCAGCGGAGTAGCGGTGTCATCCACCACGAGGATTAGCGGCAGTAAACCGGACAGCCGGGTTCGATCGAATCGCAGGCCCCATGCTGCAATCTGCGTCGCCCGGCCATGCTTGCGGTTGAGTGGATGGTCGAGCACCAGGATGTCGCGTCGGCCGAGCGCGAATGCAAGCTGCCCCGCCAGTTCGAAATCCGATGCAACCAGCGTCTGCGCGGGAGACGGATAACGCTGGCGAACATGCTGTGCCAACTCCTGCCAGCCCGCGAAATCAGCCGGATACAGCGTGCTGCCCGCCAACGCGTGCCGGCCGCGGGGCGACGCCGCAGCAACCAGGAATACCAGCGCCAAAGCCAGTCCGACGCCCGCGCCGCCGACTATCAACAGCCTCGCTGCGCGGCCCCGGCTGCGAAGTATCGTCGGCGCCGCAACCGTCAGCGCGAGCCATCCCGCTAGCGGCCAGTGGAAACTGACTCGTTGCTGATCGGCAAAAAATCCCAGCAGGAAATATCCCGCCACGGAAATGGCACCAACGCCAGCCAGCAATCCCCACGGGGCGTCGTCATCGGCGCGCCTACTCCACGACTCCCGCAATACGACCAACAGCAGGCCGAACAGGCCAGGCGTCACCAGCAACAGCTGGATCGGAATCCACGCGAGGGCATCGACGTGGAACGACCAAGGGTTACGTTCGAACAGTTGGAACTTCAAGCCGGCGCTGTCGTTGCCCAGGTTCCAAAGCAGCAGCGGTAGCCACGCCAGGGCACCTGCCAGCAGGGCGAGCCAGACCTTGCGGTCCAGCAATAGCCGCCGGGCGCGACTGTCCATCAGCGTTCCCGCCAAGCCGGCAGCGATGACCAGCGCAAACCGATAATGGGACATCGCCCCGATCGCCAGCGCGCCTGCAAGCTCAAGCGCGCCGAACACGGTCGAGCGCTGTCGCAGCCGGGCAATCGCATCCAGGCACAGCAATGCCGCGAACACCAGTGGAACGTCCGGAAGCGCGAGGACGCCGAGCAAGCCGCCCAATGGCATGAGCAGGCACAGGATTCCAGACCACCATCCGTTTTCTTCGCCAAACCAGCGTGCGGCGATGCGAACGACAAGCCAGGGGACGGCCGCGCCGAGCAACAGGAACGGGGCGCGCAGGGCCAGCGGGTTGTCGCCGCCGAGGCCGGTTCCGATTCCGGCCAGGAACGCAGTCAGGCCCGGCAGGTCCGAGTAGGCCCAAGCGGGAAAGCGGGCTTCCCAGGCGTAAAATGCTTCATCGACGAAAACCGGGAGTGCGATCGCCAGCAGGATCTTGGCCAGTTGCAGCGCAGACCAGAGCACGATGAACTTCACGCGCACATTGCATGGTTTCGTGCCAGCATCGTAGCCACGCAGTCCTACTATCGGCACCAGGAACTCCATGAACGCGCAGGCAATCAACGCGGCCATCGTACCCGACCGCCTCCGCCAATCGCTGGTCGCGGCGGTCGAGCAGATCAATTCCCTGGTCCTGGGAAAGCGCCGCGAGGTCGGCCTTGCCTTCACGACCCTGCTGGCGGGCGGCCACCTGCTGATCGAGGACCTTCCCGGACTGGGCAAGACGACATTGGCGCGCTCGATGGCGGCAACACTCGCCCTGGATTTCCAGCGCATGCAGTTCACCTCGGACCTGTTGCCCTCGGACATCATCGGCGTCTCGATCTTCGACCCCACTGCGCGCGAGTTCCGCTTCCATCCGGGGCCTGTGTTCGCGCAGCTGCTGCTGGCTGACGAAATCAACCGCGCGCCGCCACGCACGCAAAGCGCGTTGCTTGAGGCGATGGCCGAACACCAGGTCACTGTCGACGGAATCTGCCATGCTCTGCCGCAACCCTTCTTCGTCATGGCCACGCAAAATCCTGCCGACCTCGCCGGGACCTTTCCGCTTCCCGACTCGCAGTTGGACCGGTTCCTGCTGCGGGTGCAGCTTGGCTACCCGGGCGCCTCCGCGGAACGAGAAATGCTGGCAGGCACCGACCGGCGGGAATTGATTTCGAAAGTCATGCCCCAGCTGACCACTGCCGACGTCCTCGAGTTGCGGACTGCCGTCTCCGGTGTCCACAGCAGCGAGGCGCTGGTGACGTACGTGCAGGCGCTGTTGGCGGAGAGCAGGCGGCACAAGGGCGTGCGCGTCGGCCTTTCCCCGCGCGCGGGCCTCGGCTTGCTGCAGGGCGCCCGCGCACACGCGCTGCTGGCGGGGCGCAGCCATTCGCTGCCTGAAGACGTGCAGGCTCTGTTCGTGGAGGTCGCGGCGCACCGCCTGGTGCCGGAGGCCGAGGCCGAATCGCGCGACGCCCTGGCCGCTTCGATCCTGAAGTCCGTCGCAGTCGACTGAGCGATGGCGGTCGTGCCGGACGCCGTCGAACGCTTTGGCGACCGCATGGCGGCGCTCGCGCTGGTGCGCCCGCGTACGCAGGAAGCACTTCCGATCCGGATATCGCGCAATCGCATCTACGTGCTGCCGACCGGTTTCGGCCTGTTCCTCGGCGCGCTGCTGACGACGATGCTGGTCGGTGGCCTCAACTACAACAACAACCCTGCGCTGTTGCTCGTGTTCCTGTTCGCCGGCGTCGCCAACAACAGCCTGGTCCACGCGCACCTGATTCTTTCCGGTATCTGCCTGAAGGCGATCCACGCGGACCCGGTTTTCGCCGGCCAGGTGATGCGGGTCAAGCTGCGCTTCGATTCCTCTGGTTCCCGCCTGCGGCCCGGCCTGCAACTGCTGGCTGGCACCTCGCAGGCTGGCTTCGATCTGGCAGCGGATGGCGAGGCGGAAGTCATCCTGGACTACGTGACCCACCAGCGTGGATGGCTGCACCTGGGCCGCTTGCGCTTGAGCACGCTGCGGCCGCTGGGCCTGGCGCGGGCGTGGAGCTGGCTGCGTCCCGAAACGCGGATGCTGGTGTATCCCACGCCGGAACCGTCGGCACCGCCCCTGCCCGAAGCGCTCGGCGACGGCGACTCGCCGAGGACACGCGCCCACGGCGAGCAGCCGCACCACCTGCGCGAGTACCGGCACGGCGACATGCCCAGGCAGATCGCGTGGAAGGCGTCGGCTCGCGCTGACCGGCTGCTGGTGCGCGAGTACGAATCGGCCGTTGCCCGGGACATCACGATCGACTGGAACGCGGCCGGCAACCTGGGCCACGAGGAGCGTATCCGCAGGCTGGCGCGCTGGGTCGTGGAAGCGGAGCGCAGCGGCAGCCGCTACGCACTGATCCTGCCGGGACAGCGGGTTGCTCCGGCCCGCGGTGCCGAGCATCGCCACAACTGTCTGCGCGCACTGGCCTTGTTGCCCGGTGTCTGAGCCGCTGACTCCTTCGGTGCGCCGCTGGTGCCTTCTGGCAGCCGCGGCGTGCGCATTGCCATTGCTGATCTCGGTACCACCATGGCTTGCGTTGCTGCTGGTTGCCACCGGTGTGCTGGCCGCGCTTTCGGAGCGACCGTGGCCCGCAGCGCTGCGGTTTGTCCTGACCTTGATGATCGCGGGCCTGGTGCTGGCGGCGTTCAATTTCCGGATCGGTCGCGACACCTCCTGCGCCGGCCTGCTCGCCATGTTGATGCTCAAACCGTTCGAGACGCACGGTACCCGCGACGCGCATAGCCTGCTCGGTTTCTCGTTATTCGCGCCGTTTGCCGCGTTCCTGCAAGACCAAGGCCCATTGAACCTGACGCTCTCGCTACCGGCCGTCGTGCTTTCACTGATGGCCTGGTCGATGCTCCTTCCCGGACAGCCCGTGCAACCTCTTGCCGCATTGCGCCGCGCAGGACTGTCGATGGCGATGGCGCTGCCCGTCGCGCTGGCGGGCTTCTGGCTGTTCCCGCGACTCGCAACGCCGCTGTGGGGATTGCCCGAGAATTCAGTCGGCCGCATAGGGCTCGGCGACCGGATGACGCCCAACGAATGGCTCGACGCGCTGGTTGATGACAGCCCGGCATTGCGCGCGCGTTTCCTGGGGTGGACGCCGCCGCGGCAGCAGATGTACTGGCGCGGGCCGGTGCTGATGAATTTCGACGGCGAGGCCTGGACGAGGGATCCAGGCGCCGGACAATTTTCCGCGCCGCAACTGCAGGCGATCGGACCACAGCTGGCCTACGAGATCATGCTCGAGCCGACCGAGCGCCGCGACCTGATCGTGCTCGACCTGCCAATGTCGCCGCCCGCGGACTACGTGCTCAATGCCGAACTCACCGCGGTCAGCCAGGAGCCCTTGAACAACCTGGTGCGATACACCGGCGTGTCCGCTCCGAACGCGCTGTTCACTGAACCTCTTCCGCGCTGGGAGCGGCGGGCGGCGCTGTCGCTGCCGCCTGACCACGACCCGCGCACGCGCGCGTTGGCGGCGCAATGGCGGCAGCAGAATCCGGACCCGATTGCGCTCACTCGCCGCTTCATGGCGTGGCTTCGCAGCGATTTCGAGTACACCATTTCCGCGCCACCCGTCGGCTTCCATGCCACCGATGATTTCCTGTTCAACACACAGCAGGGCTTCTGCCAGCATTTCAGTTCCGCCTACGCGGTATTCATGCGCAGTGCCGGCGTGCCAACTCGGGTGGTCACCGGCTACGTTGGCGGCCACCGCAACACCCTCGGCGACTACTGGCTGCTCAAGCACAAGGACGCGCACGCATGGAACGAGATATGGATAGAAGGCCGCGGCTGGATCCGGATTGATCCGACCGCCGCGATCGCGCCGGAAAACATCCTCGACACGCTCGATGACCTGCAACGCAGGCAGCGTTCAGGACTGGGCGGGGCGGCCGATCAAGTACTGAGCCCGATGTTCGATGGCACCGATTTCCTCCGCCAGCAATGGAACCAACTCGTACTGGGCTTCAACGCGCAACGTCAGAAGAACTTGCTGCGGCCGTTGGGCATAGACGATGCCCAGGCCTGGCAACTGGTGGCGGCGTTCGCCGTTGGCTCCGCCCTCGCGCTCGGAATGACCCTGTGGTTCCTGCTGCGCGACCATCGCGACCGCAGCCCGCCACTAGTGCAGGCCTGGCGCGTGTTCATTCGGAGGCTGCGCCGCGCGGGACTGGCGAAGCGCGCGGAGGAACCGCCACTGGCCTTCGCCAAGCGGATCGCTGCAGAGTTGCCTGCCCAAGCTGAACAAGTGCTGTCGGTCAGCCAGCGTTACTCCGACTGGCGGTACTCTCGACAGACGCTCACGGATGAGGAACAACGGGGTCTCGCGCGGACGCTGCGCGAGTTCCGCATCTTGACCAGAAGCCGAATTTGACCGGAGACATCCAATGAAGTCCGCCCTCGCCCTCGGCCTAGCCATGGCTACCATGCTTTCCGCCTGCGCCAC
Organism: Gammaproteobacteria bacterium; assembly: GCA_031431355.1. Taxonomy (GTDB): domain Bacteria; phylum Pseudomonadota; class Gammaproteobacteria; order Xanthomonadales; family Xanthomonadaceae; genus Arenimonas. The sequence goes on along the minus strand of JANPDF010000263.1, from coordinate 9,600 downwards.
GGCGCCCAAGCCCCTGCAGGGCCAGTTTTCCGAGGTGTTGCCCGACGACGCGGCCAGGCGAGAAACCGCCGGTGAACTGGTCCGCTGGGGCGGTCGCATCGTACAAGTGCAGACGCAGAGCCAGCGCAGTTGTTTCGAAATCGTCGGTGCGCCGCTGGACGCCAGCGGCCGGCCGCGCAAGGTCGATCGCAGCGAGGGCCGTTTCTTCGCCTGTCGTGTCGGCTTCTATGAACCCGAGGTTTTCCAGCCAGGCCGCGAGATCACCATCTCGGGTCGAATAGAAGGTTTCGAGACGCGCAAAGTTGGCGATTACGACTATCGCTATCCACGCGTGGCCGCCGATGTCCTTTACTTGTGGCCGGAGCGTCGCGAGCAGGACGTGTACCTGCGGCCGACGATCGGTTTCGGCTGGCGCGGCGGCTGGTACCGGGGCTGGTGATACTCAGCCGAAGCTGCCGCGCAAGGGTTGGCCGGCGAGCAGGTGCAGATGCAGGTGGAACACGGTCTGTCCGCCATCGGCATTGACGTTCATCACCAGGCGGTAACCGGCTTCGGCGAATCCCTCGCGGCGCGCGTAGGCGGCCGCGGACAGGACCAGCCTGCCGACCAGTTCCACTTCTGATTCCGGCACGGCGTCCAGGGTTGGATAGACCACCTTGGGAATAAAGAGTACGTGCACCGGTGCCTGCGGCGAGATATCGCGGAAGGCAAGGACGTGGTCGTCCTCGAACACCACGTCGGCGGGAATTTCCTTGCGGATGATCTTGCTGAAGATGGTATCTGCCATGTGTTGTCTCCCGGGCCGGTCAGCCGGCTGCCTCGTGGCGTGATCCGAAGGCATGCGCGAGCGTGCCACGGTCCACGTATTCCAGCTCTCCGCCCAGTGGCACGCCATGAGCCAGCCGGCTTGGCCTGACTTCGAATTGCCTGGCCAGCTGGGCTAGGTAATGCGCGGTCGCCTCGCCCTCGACAGTCGGGTTGGTGGCGATAATCAGTTCCTTGACCTCGCCTTGCGCCAGCCGCGTGGCCAGGCGGTCCAGTCCCAACTCGCGCGGACCGATTCCGTCGAGCGGGGACAAGCGCCCTTGCAGGATGAAGTACAGACCTCGGTAGCCGGTGGCTTGCTCGATGACCAGCCTGTCGGCGGGACTCTCGACCGCACATAGCAGGCTGCGCTCGCGCGATTCGCTGGCGCAGATCACGCAAGTCTTCTGCTCGCTGAAGTCGCGGCACTGCTCGCAATGCCCTACCCGCTGCACGGCTTCCGCCAAGGCCTGCGAGAGCCGGAGGCCGCCCTCGCGATTGCGCTCGAGCAAGTGGTAAGCCATGCGCTGCGCGCTCTTCTGGCCGACGCCGGGCAGGCAACGCAAGGCGTCGATCAGCTGCTCAAGCAAGCCGCTGCCGGCGTTCAAAACGGCAGTTTCATCCCGGCCGGCAGTGACATGCCTGCCGTGGCCGCGGACATCCGCTTGCTGCTTTCCTCGTTGGCCTTGTTGACCGCGTCGTTGAAGGCCGCGGTCACCAGGTCCTCGAGCATTTCGGCGTCGCCGAGCACGGACGGATCAATGCGCACGCTGCGCGCCTCCATCTTGCCAGTGATGGTTACGCTGACCATGCCACCGCCCGCCTGACCGGTTATTTCCAGCGTTTCGAGCTCATCCTGCACGCGCTTCAGGTTGTCCTGCATGCGCTGTGCCTGTTGCATCATCTGGGCAATGTTGTTTCCACGCATTTTCAGTTCTCGCTAAGTGGCCTGATTGAATCTGGTACGACGCTCCCGCCCTGGCCGAGCAGCTGGCCGACCACGGGATCGGAGAGAAAGCTCGCTTCCGCCGACGCCTGCCTTGCGCTGCGCTGTCGCTCGTTGCGCACGTGCAGCGTGTCACCGGTGGTCGGCTTGGCCGATTCGAATCGAAGTTGCACGGACAGCCCGGTAGCGGTGGATAGTGCCTGCGTCAGTTGCCTGACCAGGCTTTCGCTACGCAGGTGGGCGTCGGCTTCGGGCAGGTGCAGGCGGAGGATCGTTCCATCGAAACCAATGAACGAGCTATGCGAGCCCAGTTGCAGGACCGGCCCTTTCAACCCGGCCGAAGCGACGAACGCCAGCCAGTCTTCCGAGCTGGCAAGAATGGGCGCGAAAACGGGCGAATCCGCAGGGCTGGCGACGGTCTGGGCGGCGGAGTGCACCTGAATAGCCACCGGCGGCGGCGACGCCGCAGGAACCGGCTGCGCAGGAGCGGGCACGGCTGGTGCCGATTGCCTCGCTACCCGAGATGCCGACGCGCTTGGCGTTGGCTGCGGCCCGGGCGGCGCGGTCACCGCCGAAACAGCTCGCGGCTCGGCGCTGTCGATGCCCGCCGGACGAAACGCCAGCATGCGCAGCAACGTCATCTCAAAACCTGAGCGCGGGCTTGGCGCATAGCCCAGGTCGCGCCGCCCGTTGACTGCCATCTGGTACCAGAGTTGCACCAGCTCAGCCGACAACTTCCCGGCTAGCGTTGCGCTGTCGACACGCGACGGTTCGCTGTCCATGCCAGGAACCAATTGATGCAGCTGCACGCGGTGCAACTCGCTGGCCAAGTCCTCCAGCACCTGGCCGAAATCGGGCGAATATTGCGCAAGCGCGTCCACTTCGGCCATGAGACCGCGGCCGTCGCCAGCTGCCAGCGCATCGATCAGTTGGCCGACCCGGGCCCGCTCAACGGTGCCGAGCATCGCATTGATACCGGCCTCGCCGAGTATCCCGCCCGAACCAGCGTGGGCGATGGCCTGGTCGAGCAACGACAGTCCGTCGCGAAGGCTGCCATCGGCCGCGCGCGCCAGCAGCGCGAGCGCCCCGGGCTCGAATCCGATGCCCTCTGCGTCCAGGATCCTTCCCATCTGCGCGGAGATCTGTCCCGGCTCGAGGCGACGCAGGTTGAATTGAAGGCAGCGCGACAGCACGGTGACCGGTAGTTTCTGCGGGTCGGTGGTGGCGAGCAGGAACTTCACGTGGCCCGGCGGTTCTTCGAGTGTCTTCAGCAACGCGTTGAAGGCGTGCTTCGAAAGCATGTGGACTTCGTCTATCAGGTAGACCTTGGTCCGGCCCCGGGCAGGCATGTACTGCGCGTTTTCGATCAGCGCGCGAACGTCGTCGACGCCGGTATTGCTGGCCGCATCGATCTCGAGCAGGTCCACGAAGCGCCCCGCGTCGATGTCGCGGCAAGCTGCACATTCGCCGCACGGTTCGGCGCCGGCGCCCTTCTCGCAGTTGAGGCTCTTGGCGAAAATTCGCGCGATCGTGGTCTTGCCGACGCCACGGGTACCGGTGAACAGGAAGGCATGGTGGACCCGTCCGCTCTCGAGCGCGTTGGTCAGGGCCCGCACGACGTGCTCCTGGCCCACTAGCTCATCGAAGCGCCTGGGGCGCCATTTTCGGGCAAGCACGAGGTAGGACATGGGAGCTCTCTTGGGGAACCCGTCCATTGTGCCCACCGCCGGGGGTCAGGGCCAAGCGTGGCGATTCCCAGTCTGGAGCCAGCGAGACCCCAGCCGTGCAGGGTTGTCCGGGAGCACAATCTTGTCGTGGTCGCACTCATTGCGGTACAATTTCGCTCTTGTTTCAGGTGCTTACCGCTCGCTGGTTCCGGCGCCTGGGCAATTGCAACTGCGGAGAGGTGTCCGAGTGGTTTAAGGAGCACGCCTGGAAAGTGTGTGTACGATTTAAAACCGTACCGAGGGTTCGAATCCCTCTCTCTCCGCCACGCTTTCAATGGTGGCTCTTGTCGGCCCCTCGCGACGATAGGTTGAAAACTCCGCCAGGGCCGGAAGGCAGCAACGGTATTGACTGATTCGGGCGCCGAGGCCAGCCGGCAAGGGCTGCCACCCTAGCCCCTGCCCTCCTGCGGATGCAGCCAGCCGGCTTCGCCATCCTGGTAGTGCTCCTGTTTCCAGATCGGCACCCGCCGCTTCACTTCGTCGATGATCCAGCGACACGCGGCGAACGCCGCGTCCCGGTGACCCGCGCTGACTCCGACCCACACCGCCAACTCGCCGATCTCCAGGCGGCCAGTGCGATGCACGCAGGCAACGTCAATCACATCAAAGCGGCTCCGCGCATCCTCGACGACGCGGCTGCCCTCGGCTTCCGCCAGTGATACATAGGCTTCATAGCTCAGCCCGATCACTGCCCTGCCGTCATTGTTGTCGCGCACCCATCCCTCGAAAGCTGCATAGGCCCCCGCGTGCCGTGCCATCAGCGTCTCGCGCATCGCCGCGATGTCGAAGCTGGCATCGGCGATGCGGAATCCGGACATCGTCAGCCTCCGGAAACAGGTGGAATGAAGGCAATTTCCGCACCATCGCCAACCTTTGCGCTCCAGTCGCAGAAGGCGCCATCAACCGCCACGCGTAAGTTGTCTCGACCGAACGCGAAGCCATGCGTGGCACGCAGCTGTTCGTAAAGCGCAGGCAGCGAGCCGGGCCACTCGAGCGTTTCCGATGCGCGGCCGGCAGCGTCGCGAAGGCTGGCGAAATACAGCACGGTCACGCTCATGGCGCGGCCACGTCGCGCTTGCCGCCACGTTTCGACAGCAGCCTGGCCGGCCCGATCGACAGATCGTGCGACAGCGCCTTGCACATGTCGTACACAGTCAGCGCCGCGACGGTGGCGCCGGTCAGGGCTTCCATTTCCACACCCGTCCTGTGCACCGTGCGTACGACGCACTCGATTCGCAGCGTGTTCGCGTCGACCCATCCAACCTGGAATCGACACCCGTCTATGGGCAGCGGATGGCAGAACGGAATCAATTCATGGGTGCGCTTCACTGCCATGGTTCCGGCGATGATCGCCGTGTCGAACACCGGCCCCTTGCCAGTCCGCTCGCCCATCGATTGCAGCTCGGCTGCGACCGAAACCGGAAATACCACCAGGCATTCCGCCGCAGCCTCGCGCTCGGTCACTGGCTTCGCCGAGACATCGACCATCGCTGGCCGACCTTCGTCGTCCACGTGGCTCAGTTTGCTGGTGCCTTCGCCCGACTGCTTCATATGCCTGCCTCAACCACCGATGTAGAACATTTCTATCTTCCTCGACGGACGCACGCCAGCCTTGCGCTGCTCGCTATAGCGGTCACCGCGGCCCGCCCATAGCGCGGCGACATGTTCGGAAAGCGCCTCCTCCCCGGCGGCAAGCGCTGGGCGGAGGTTGCTCCCGCTCGCGGCGAACAGGCAAGTAAACAGCTGGCCATCTACCGACAGCCGCGCGCGATGGCAGTCGCCGCAGAACGGCTCGCTGACCGAGCTGACGAAACCGACCTCGCCCTGGCCGTCGACGAACGCGTGGCGCGCGGCTACTTCGCCGCGATAGCCCGGCGACAGTGGACGCAGCGGCCAGCGCGCGGAGATAAGGTCGCGCAATTCCCTCGACGGAACCACGCGTTCGGGTTTCCAGCCATTGCAGGTGCCTACGTCCATGTACTCGATGAAGCGCAGGACGTGCGGGGTTCCGCGGAATTTCTCCACCAGAGGAAGCACCTGATCCACGTTGACCCCGCGCTGCACGACGCAGTTGAGCTTGATCGACCCAAAGCCTGCCGCCTCGGCCGCCCTTATTCCCTCGAGCACGTCGCCGACTTCACCGCGACCGCCGGACAGCTGCCGGAACACCCCTTGGTCAAGCGCGTCGAGGCTGACCGTGAGCCGATGCAGCCCAGCCGCGCGCAGGCCTGCCGCCTTGCCGGCAAGCAACGAACCGTTGGTGGTCAAGGCCAGGTCGGTAATGCCTGCGATCGACGAGAGGCGCGCCACCAACTGATCGAGGTTCTTGCGCAACAGCGGCTCGCCGCCGGTGAGGCGAACCTTGCTGACGCCCAGCCGCACGAACGCGCGCACGGCAGTTTCAATTTCCTCGAAACCAAGCCTGCGCGAGCGATCAAGCGCGGTTTCCTCCAGCGTGCTGCCCTCGGGCATGCAGTAGGGGCAACGATAGTTGCAGGTCTCGATCACTGAAACGCGCAAGTCGCGCAGCGGCCTGCCGCGCAAGTCGAGCGGCGAGATTGTCGTCAACGCAGCAGCCGCGCGATCGACGGCGGCGCTCATCAGCCAGTCACCAATGGCATCGGCTCAGCGAGCACGATCGACTGTCCCAGATCGGCAACGCGGTAGCCCAACGCGCGCAAGGCCTCGCCTTCACCGGAGGCGTAGTGGTACAGAATGCAGCGCGCCAGAAGTGCCGGCGGATACTCGCGCACGAGGTCTTCGATGCCGCTGTGGGAAGGGTTTCCATGCAAGGCGCAGTCATGTGCGATCAGTTCCCCGGCGCCAGCGAAGAGCGACAGCATTTCCGGAATCGGGCGGGTGTCGCCGGTCCAAACCAGCGACCCGGGCAGGCGCAGGCCGAACGCGGTGTCCGGCAGGTGATGGCGAACCGGAAATACATCGAACCAGATGCCTTCGTGCCAGAAGCCACGACTCACCGGCACCAGTTGGAAGCCATCCCACCAGTTGGCGCCACCCTCCGCGACAACTCCCGGATAATCAGCGATGCGGCCGTGCAGGAACGGCACGATTGCCGCGGGCACATAGAGCTTGATCTTGTCTTGTCGCGCGGCGTCGAAGAAGGTTCCGTAGAAGAGGCGTTCGAGACCGGCTACGTGGTCCATGTGCACGTGCGTGATGAACAGTGCACCGGGCATGACGCCGTACTGCGCGAGGTAGGCGGTAAGCGCCTCCTGGCCACAGTCGACCATCAGCAAGGGTTTGCCGTCGCGTTCGATCACCGCTGACGCCGAGCCCAACTCGACCGATTGGGAGTTGCCGACACCGAGGAAGCGCAGCGACCAGCTCACGGGCCAAGGACCGCATCGTGGGCGGAGCGAAGGCGATCCATGCCAGCGGTGAGCTGCTCGCCGGAAAGCAACTTGCACTCCTTGCGCAGCGAACGCTGCAGCCTGGCCAGCACGCGCTGGCACCACGCACCCGGCGGCGCCCCGAGCTCGCCCTTGTCCCAGTCGATCAGCCACGCCTGGTCGCCGCGGTCGAGCAGGATGTTGTTCGCATTCAAATCCGCGTGTCGCGCGCGGCTGCGATGGAAACGCGCGATCGTCAAGCCGACGCTAGTCCACGGGGCAGCCTCGGGATCAGCCGCCACCGCTGTGGCGAAGGAACGCGCGTCATCAATCCTTCCGATCAGGATGGCAGCGCGGTACCGCCAGTCCCGCCTGCGGTAATACGCCGCGATCGGCGCCGGGACCGGCAAGCCAAGCTTGCGCAGCGCCTGTAGCAGCCGGAACTCCGCAAAACTGCGGGCCTTGTCCTCGCCGTGCCAGAGATAGCTGTCCTGGCTGGCGCGCGCCGCCCATCCGCCTCGGCGGTAGTGTCGCAGCACGCCCGCGCCGAACTCGCCACGGACGAACCATGCTGAGCCGCGGCCCCCGCTACCGGTCACCGGTTCAGCATCCTCGCCGTAGCTGGCGGGGTCGAACAGCGCCGGATCGGCTTGCCGCAGCCGCGTCACGTCGAACACAATCGCGGCTTGGCCATCCGCATCGCGGAATGACTGTCGGCTGTCGCTGGCGGCATGCATCACTTCCATCACGGTGAATTCTAGCAAGTGACCACGCCTACCGCGCCGCGTTCCATCTGCCTGCTGCGCCTATCTGCGCTCGGCGACGCCACCCACGTGGTGCCGCTGGTGCGCACATTGCGGCGTGCCTGGCCCCAGGTGCCCATCACCTGGATCCTGGGCAAGGGCGAAGCCAAGATGCTGGAAGGCCTGGAAGATGTCGAGCTGATCCCATTTGACAAGTCCGCAGGCGCGGAGGGAGTGCGTTCGCTCCGTCGGTCGCTGGGTGGTCGCCGGTTCGAGGTACTTCTGCAGATGCAGCTCGCGCTTCGGGCGAACCTGCTCTCTGCCGTCGTCAGTGCCGAACGGCGCATCGGGTACGACCGGCAACGGAGCAAGGAAGGCCACTCGCTGTTCATCAACGAACGGATCCAGGCCGGTGGCCATCATGTCCTGGACGTTTTCGGAAAATTCTGTGAACCGCTTGGCCTGCGCCAGGAGCAGGTGGATTGGCGCCTGCCCGTGCCCGCGGAGGCGGTCGACTGGGCGAGCGAACAGCTCCCGGGCAAGCAGCGCACCTTGCTGGTTTCCCCTTGTTCCAGCCATGCCTTGCGCAACTGGCAGCCGGGGCGATACGCCGCGGTCGCCGACCATGCGGCGGCCAAGGGTTGGCGCATTGCGCTTTGCGGTGGGCGCACGGAATTGGAACGCCGTACCGCGGATGCGATCCTGGCAGCGACGAAACATCCCGTGCTCGACTTGGTCGGAAAGGACACGCTCAAGCAACTGCTCGCCCTGCTCGGCCGAGCCGACCTGGTGCTCAGCCCCGACTCGGGGCCGGTGCACATGGCCAACGCGATGGGCAGCAAGGTCGTCGGGCTGTTCGCATGCACCGATCGGGAGCGCTGCGGTCCCTACTCCGACTTGAGTTTTTCGGTCAATCACTACGACCAGGCCGCGCGACAGTTCCTGGGCAAGCCCGCGGCCGAACTGCGTTGGGGCAAGCGCATCGAATTCCCGGGAGTGATGGACCTCATTCCCGTAGCGGAAGTTATCGAACGATTCGAGACCCTGAACGAAAGCTTGCCCTGAGCAGCATCTAATCAGGCGGGACGGTAGTCCTGGTAGGATTTTTCCTCGACGTACGCGGATCCAAGCGCGAGGTTGATCGACTTCTTGATGCGCGCGCGCTCGTCATTTTCGAAATAGACGGCCCGGGCCAGGCGAACGAATTCCCCGTCGAAAACCTGGCGTTGCTCGCAGCGGCGGATATCGTCCTCGATGTCCCAGAGGCGTTCGTTGACTGCTTTCAGGTCGGCGCGAAGTTCGGGTATCTGCGCCTGCGCGGCTGGATGCTCAAGCCAGGTAGCGGACAAGGCATCCAGTTCCTTGCGCACGTTGGCGAGCTTGGTAGCGTCGCCGATCCGTTCGGACTTGATCTGGAGGATGGCGATCTTGTCGAGCAACTCGCCAAAGGAAACAGGTGCAAGGATCTCGGACATGGCGGCCCCGCGGAATTCAGGCCGCTAGTTTATCCCGGCGCCACGCCGGACGCGCTTAAAAAATGGCTCTTCACGGAAGTCCGGGGAACAAAGCGTGAGCCCGGTCGCGAAGGGGCGGCCGCCTGACGGCTCGATTCGCACTGCGCGCTCGGTCAAGCCGCCAGTCGACCCCCGTCTCCGGTCGGTGCGCAGAGCAGCGCGGCGCTTGGCTCGCATGTTTGGCACCTGTCGTTGAAGCCTCGCGTGGCTCGCTCGGCACAGCATCACCCAGCGCGGTGGTGGTAAGCGGGTGGCGGGTGGCGGCTCGACCGAGCGCGCAGTGCGAATCGAGCGTTGCCCGGCGACCGCCGGCCTGCAGCACGTCAGGGTGCCGCTTGAACTCCTAAAACCGCGACCAGTGAGGCAGGCGGGTGCCGGTATTGATTTCTACCAAGCCGGTATCGGGCGGCGACAGAAATCAATGCCGGCACCCGCCCTCGCCCAACCAGCAAGCGCTTTTCTCGGCAATCTGTGAAGAACCAAAAAAAAGCCCCCTTTCGGGGGCTTTTCCTCTTG
>JANPDF010000262.1:0-7204 GCA_031431355.1 Gammaproteobacteria bacterium | reverse complement strand
CTTGGGCGCTTCCTTGACGAAATATTCCACGCAGTCCTGGTCGGACAGCCAGTCGCCGCCGCCGACGGTGTCGTCGAAGTGCATCTGATAGCTGTCGTCGTCCTTGATCACGCCGGCGGCGCCGCCCTCGGCCGCGCAGGTGTGGCTGCGCATGGGATAGACCTTGGAGATCAGGGCGATGCGCAGGCCCGGCTCGGCCTGGGCCAGCGCGATCGCTGCGCGCAGGCCGGCACCCCCGGCTCCGACGATGGCGACATCGGTCTCGATCCGTTCCACGGGGCCGTCCCGTCACCGCAGTGACTGCAGGTACACCCGGCCACTATGGGCCCTTGGCGAGCGAAAACCTTGACTTGGCTCAGTAATCCGCAGGGTGGCGAAACCGCGACCGCGTCCCGCCCGCGTCCACGGGCGAGGCATTAGACTGTGCGCCGCATGTCCGGCCTCAACTCTCCCCAGAAACTCGCCGTCGAATACACCGATGGCCCGCTGCTCGTGCTCGCCGGCGCCGGCAGCGGCAAGACGCGGGTGATCACCGAGAAAATCGCGCACCTGATAAGTCGCGGCCGGCACGAGGCGAAGCACATCGCCGCGATCACCTTCACCAACAAGGCTGCGCGCGAGATGCGCGAGCGCGTGGCCAGGCGGGTGAAGGGCGACGCCGCCGAAGGCCTGACCATCTCGACCTTTCATTCGCTGGGGTTGAAGTTCCTGCAGATCGAGCACGCGCGCGCCAACCTGCGCCGCGGCTTCTCGATCTTCGACAGCGACGACCAGATGGGCGTGGTCAAGGACCTGTCGCCGGCCGGCCTGAAGAAAGACGCGCTGGAGGGGTTGCGCGGGTTGATCTCGCGCGCCAAGAACGAAGGGCTGTCGCCGGCGCAGGCGCGCGAAGCGGCGCGCACGCAGCGCGAGGTCGAAGCAGCGGCTCTGTACGCCCGCTACCAGGCGCGATTGCAGGCGTTCAACGCGGTGGATTTCGACGACCTGATCCGCTTGCCGCTGAGCCTGCTCGAGGAAGACGCCGAGCTGGCGCCGGCCTGGCGCGAGCGCATCCGCTACCTGCTGGTGGACGAGTGCCAGGACACCAATGGCGCGCAGTACCGCCTGCTCAAGCAACTGGCCGGGCCACGCGGCAACCTCACCTGCGTTGGCGACGACGACCAGAGCATCTATGCCTGGCGCGGCGCCAATCCGGAAAACCTCGACCAGCTGGCCGCCGATTACCCGCAACTCAAGGTCGTGAAGCTGGAACAGAACTACCGGTGCTCCGGCCGCATCCTGCGCTGCGCCAACACCTTGATCGCGAAGAATCCGCATGCGCACCTGAAGCAATTGTGGAGCCAGCACGGCGATGGCGAAAACGTGCGCATCTGGGCCTGCCGCAACAACGAGCACGAAGCCGAGCGCGTCGCCGCCGAGATCCATTACCTCAAGCAGGCCAAGGAAATTCCCTGGGGCGAGTTCGCCATCCTGTTTCGCGGCAACCACCAGTCGCGGCCGCTGGAAAAGGCCCTGCAGCTGCTGCGCATCCCGTATCACCTGACCGGCGGCACCGCGTTCCTGGATCGCGGCGAAGTGAAGGACGCGCTGGCCTGGCTGCGCGTGCTGGCCAACCCCGACGACGATGCGGCGTTCCTGCGCGCGATCACGTCGCCGAAACGCGAGGTCGGCGGCACCACGCTGGCCAAGCTGGCAGAGATGGCGCAGCAGGCCGGCATGTCGCTGTCGCGCGCGGCCGGCGAGATCGCGCTGCTCAAGCAGCTGACGCCGCGCGCGGCCTCCGGCCTCGACGAGTTCACCCGCATCGTCGGGCGTCTGCGCGCCGCCGCCGAGCGGGTGACGCCGGCCGAACTCACCCGGCAACTGGCCGAGCAATCGGGCCTGCTCGCCGACATCCGCGCGCAGTGCAAGGACGAGGCCACGTTCCAGCGGCGCCGCGAAAACCTTGACGAACTGTCGGCCTGGTTCGAGAGCGCGAAAGGCGGCGGCCCCGGCGAGCTGGCCGCGCAGCTGGCCCTGCTCACCCATGCCGACCGCGGCGAGCCCGGCAACGAAGTCCGCCTGATGAGCCTGCACGGCGCCAAGGGCCTGGAGTTCCGCGCGGTGTTCATCGTCGGCTGCGAGGACGGCAACCTGCCGCACGAGCACAGCATCGCCGAGGGCAGCCTGGAAGAGGAGCGCCGCCTGTTTTACGTGGGCATCACCCGCGCCAAGGAGCGGCTGACGATCTCGCATTGCGCCGAGGCCAAGCGTTGGGGCGAAGCGCAGCACCTGCTGCCGAGCCGCTTCATCGACGAGCTGCCGCCGGCCGACCTGCAGCGCGACGGCGCCGATCCCGAACTGGAAACCGCGCAGAAGAAAGAACGCGGCCGCGCCCACCTGAGCGACCTGGCGGCATTCTTCAATGACTGACGGCCGATTTGCCGACGACGGCCGTGCAAAGTTTGCGACAATGCCGCCCCCGCCTACCCCGCGAGCCCTATCCATGTCCCTGATCCGACTGCTCCCGGCCGCCGGCCTGTTGCTGCTGCTTGCCGCCTGCAACACCGTGTCGACACGGACGACCCCGGTCGCCGGCCCGGAGCCGGCAGGGTCCGTGGTGGCCGACGCGCCGGCGACGGCGGGAGCCGCGGCCAACGACAACCTCAATGCCGTGGCCTGGATGCAGACCTCGGTCGAGTTCCGGCTGATCGCTGGGCAGACTTGGCGCTCGGCGCTGATGCAGCTCGACCGCGCCATCAAGACTCCCGGCTGGGACGCGCTGACTCGCGAGGATCGGGCTACGCCACTGAGCGCGGCCCTGCCGTTGGCGGTGATCGTGGATGTCGACGAAACCGTGCTGGACAATATGCCGTACCAGGTGCAGCTGATCCGCGACGGCAAGGGCTTTGACGAGTTCAGCTGGAGCCAGTGGGTGAAACAGGCTGCCGCCCGCCCGGTGCCAGGAGCGGTCGAGTTCGCCAAGGCCGCCGCTGCGCGCGGCGTCACCGTCTACTACATCTCCAATCGCGCCGCCGACCTGGACTTGGCGACTGTGGATAACTTGCGCAAGCTTGGCTTTCCGATCTCCGATGCCGGCCAGTTTCTCGGCCTGGGTACGGTGGTGGACGGATGCGAGAGCGAGGGCTCCGAGAAGGGTTGCCGGCGCCAGTTGGTTGGCCGCAGCCACCGGGTGCTGATGCAGTTCGGTGACCAGATCGGCGACCTGGTCACCGTCGTCGCCAACACCGCGGCCGGCCGTGAGCAGGCCGTGCGGCCCTACCTGGGATGGGTGGGCGAGCGCTGGTTCCTGCTGCCCAATCCCAGCTACGGCAGCTGGGAGCCGGCCTTGTTCGACAACGACTGGACTGCCCCGGAAGGCGAGCGCCGGCGCAAGAAGCTCGACTCCCTGCGCGACTGACCAGCACCGGGCGACCGGGGGACGGATCCGCCCGGACGCCGGGCGGACACGAGCGCTCGGGGTCAATCTGTTAAATTCGCCTTCCTGCTCCGATCCTACGGCCTGATGTCGCGAATTCCTGCCCGCTGCCTATTGCTGCTGTTGCTCACCGGCCTGTGCCTGGCCGGCTGCCGGCGCGAATCGGTCGCCCCCGGCGACCCGGTGGCCGCGGTCAAGGGCATGGCCGATGCGATTCACGACAACGACCTGGTGCGCTACTCGCGCTTGTCGATGCCGCCCAAGCTGCACAAGCAGATGGAAGCGCGCTGGAAGGCCAAGCTCGGAGTGGCGCCGGCGCCCACCGCTGAACAGCAGCGCGATTACGCGCGCTGGATGGGCCGGCTGACCGCCGCCGACGCCGAAAGCAAGCTCTACCAGCGCTTCGACCGCCGACTGAAGAAGATCGAGCAGGAGATGACCTCGCAATGGCCGCTGATGCAGGCCACCGGCGGCATCTTCCTGAATGGCATGATCAAGGCCAATGACACGCTGAGCCCGGGCGAGAAGGAACACGCCAAGGCGGTCGGCGCGGCGCTGCTGGCCTGGCTGACCGCGGAACGGATCGCCGACCGCCAGCGCGCCCGCCAGGCGATCGCGGTGATCACCCGCACCGCGCGCGCCGTCGACCTGCCGACCTTGCAGCAGAGCCGGCAACTGGAAATGATCCCGGCGCTGGAGAAAGGCGGTCAGGTGCTTAAAGGCCTCAAGCAGGTCGGCCGAATCTATGGGCTTGATGCCGATGCGTCGCTGGCCGGGGTGCAGGCGCGCGTGGTCTCGGCTGAAGGCGACCTGGCCACGATTGAGGTCAGCTATCCGTTGCTCGACAAGACGGTCAAGTTCGACATGAGTCTGGTCCGGCGCGATCGCCGCTGGTACAACGCCGACGCCGTGCGCGAGGCCGAGGCCGAACTGCTGCAGCCGCTGCTCGCGCCTGCGGCGCCAGCAGCGCCGGTCGCGCCATGACCGAACAGCCGCCGCTGCCCTTGCCGCCCCCACCGCCGGTCCTGTTGCAGGCCCTGTCCGTGCCGCTGCCACGACCGCCGTGGTGGATCCGGCTGATGGAGCGCGTGCTCGAACCCTGGATCGAGATCAAGCGCGAGCCGGCGGTGCCGCCATTCGTGCTCGACCGCCCGGTCTGCTATGTGATGGAGCACTACGGGCTGTCCAATGCGTTGATCCTGGATCGCGCCTGCCGCGAAGCCGGCCTGCCGTCGCCGTTCGCGGCCCTGCCCGGCGATCCACTCGGACGTAAGCGCGCCTATGTGGCCCTGTCGCGACGCAGCGGCGGCAGCGGCGGCAGTGGCGCCAAGAAGCGCAGTTATTCGCAGGGCCTGTCGCGCTTGCTGATGTCGCACCGGCTGATCCCCGACCAGGACGTGCAGCTGGTGCCGGTGGCGATTTTTGTCGGTCGCGCTCCGGCCCGGCAATCGGGTTGGTTCTCGGTGTTGTTCTCCGAGCACTGGGCGCTGGTCGGCCGCTTTCGCCGCTTGCTGGCCATACTGCTCAATGGCCGCGACACGGTCGTGCAGTTTTCGCCGAGCTTTCGCGTGCGCGACATCCTCGCCGAGGACTTGCCGCACGAGCGCACCGTGCGCAAGACCTCACGGGTGCTGCGCGCGCATTTCCACCGCATCCGTGCTGCCGTCATCGGCCCCGACCTGTCGACCCGGCGCCTGCTGGTCGACCGCGTGCTCGACGCCGAGCCGGTGCGCAAGGCGATCACCGACCAGGCCCGCCGCGACGGCAGCGAATACCTGGAAGCATGGAAGAAGGCGCATGGTTTCGCCTGGGAAATCGCCGCTGACTACTCCAACCCGGTAGTGCGCTCGCTGTCGTTCGCGCTGACCGGCTTCTGGAACCGGATCTACGACGGCGTGACCATGCACCATCTGGACAGTCTCAAGCAGATCGCGCCTGGCCATGAAATCGTCTACGTGCCCTGCCACCGCAGCCACATGGACTACCTGCTGCTGAGTTACCTGTTGTACCAGCACGGCATCGTGCCCCCGCATATCGCGGCGGGCGACAATTTGAATTTGCCGATCATCGGCTCGGTGTTGAGAAGGGGCGGCGCGTTCTTCCTGCGGCGGAGCATACGAGGAAACGCCTTGTACGCCGCCGTATTCTCCGAATACGTCGCACAACTGGTCGGCGAGGGGTTTTCGCTGGAATATTTCATCGAGGGCGGCCGCTCCCGCACTGGCCGGCTGATGGCGCCCAAGGGCGGCATGATCGCGATGACCGTGCGCGCCTTCCTGCGCGCGCCGCGGCGGCCGGTGGTGTTCCAGCCGGTCTACATCGGTTACGAGAAACTGATTGAGGGCAAGAGCTACCTCGACGAGCTCACTGGCCAAACCAAGCAGAAGGAAACCATCTGGGCGCTGCTGCGTGGCGTGGTCGAGATCCTGCGCTCGCACTACGGCAAGGTGACCGTGAACTTCGGCGAGCCGGTGCGCATGGACGAAGTGCTGGCCGCACGCGATCCCGACTGGCGCCTGCAGATGCAGGAGGAGAAGCCGACCTGGTTCAGCGACGTGGTGGACGAGATCGCGCAGCGCATCCAGGTCAACATCAACCGCGCCGCCGACGTCAATCCGATCAACCTGCTGGCGGTCGCCTTGCTGTCCACGCCCAAGCACGCGATGGCCGAGAGCGACCTGCTGGCACAGCTGGAGTTGTCGAAGAAACTGCTGGCCAAACTGCCCTATTCCGACCGGGTAACGGTTACCCCGATGTCGCCAACCGAGATCATCGCCTATGGCGAGCAGATCAACGTGCTGACCCGGCGCAAGCATCCGCTCGGCGACGTGGTCAGCGTCGAGGGCGAGACCGCGGTGCTGCAATCGTATTTCCGCAACAACGTGCTGCACCTGTTCAGCGCCGCGGCCTGGATCGCCCTGTGCTTCCAGAACAACCGGCGCTTGTCGCGCGCCGGCCTGCTGCGTCTGGGCCAGACCATCTACCCATTCGTGCAGGAAGAGCTGTTCCTGTCCTGGAGCGAAGCCGAGTTTGCCCAGCGCCTGGACGCGACCATCGACCTGTTCGTCGCTGAAGGCCTGTTGCTGGCCGAGGACGACGGGCAGCACCTGTCGCGCGGTCCCGGGCAAACCGACGAAGTGTTCCGCCTGCGCGCGATCGCGCACAGCCTGCAGCAGGCGTTCGAGCGCTACTTCATCGCAGTCACCACGCTGGTCAAGAACGGCCCACGCACGCTCTCCGCCGGCGAACTGGAAACGCTTTGCCATCTGGCCGCGCAGCGGTTGTCGCTGCTGTACGCGCCGGCGGCGCCCGAGTTCTTCGACAAGTCGCTGTTCCGCGGCTTCATCGGCAAGTTGCGCGACCTGAAGATGGTCTGGCCCTGCCCGAACGGCAAGCTCGATTTCGACGAACGGCTCAACACCTGGGAAAAAGATGCCAAGCTCGTGCTCAGCCGCGAACTGCGCCACACCATCACCAAGATCTCGCCGGAAGCGGTGAGCAAGGTTGCCGCTCCCCCATGAAACCGCTCCCGGGCGGCCCGCGCAAACCCGTTCAGGCGTCGAGATCGGGGATCAGCTGGTTCTCCAGGTAGGCGACCATGTCCTTGATGCGCAGCTTGCGCTTCTTCAGGCGCTTTAGCGCCAGGTCGTCGGTGCCGGTGTCGGCGGTGAGCCGAGCGATGGCGATGTCCAGGTCGCGATGCTCCAGCCGCAACTCCACGAGCTGCGCGGTGATCTTCGCCGGATCCGGAGGCTGCGACATTGATCCAGCTTAACGCCACGGTCG
>JANPDF010000261.1:0-9763 GCA_031431355.1 Gammaproteobacteria bacterium | reverse complement strand
GCGCGGACCGAGCGGCCCAGCCAGAGAAACGCCGATGACGTCGTTCCTCGCATCGGTGCGGCCCTCATCGAACTCGACGTCCGCGCGCGTCAGCAGCCCGCTGAAGCCGAGCCGTTGTGTGCCGAGCGCGAGGCTGCCGCGGACGCCGAGGTTCTGGTTGCGGTAGCCGTCGCGATCGGGATAGCTGCCGAACGGGTAGTTGGAATTAGTTGCCGAAAAACCGTGCAGTCGCTCGGCGCCCGCGATGACTCCAGCGCGCGCCTGATCGTTGCCCAAGCCGATGCCGACGCTGGCACCGGCACGGCCGTAGCTCCCTGCATGTGCTTCCAGGAAGGGCGACGCCGGGTCGCGGGTGAACACATGGATCACCCCGCCGATGGCGTCGGAACCCCACAACGCGGCCCGCGGTCCGCGGACGATCTCGATGCGCTCGACCTGGGCCAACGGCAGGTGGGCAAAATCGATGGCGCCCTGGGTCGCCGGGTTGACCCGGATACCGTCGACCAGCACCAGCGTGTGGGTCGAATTTCCTCCGCGCAGGAAAATCGTGCTGGCCTGACCCGGGCCGCCGCTGCGGGCAATGTCGATCCCCGGCTGGCGCGCCAGCAGGTCGAGCAGGTCCGGCGCCTGGCTGGCCTGGATGTCGGTGCGCGTCAGCACCGTGACGGAGGCCAGGGCTTCGTCGAGCGGCACTTCCTGCCTGCTCGGCGTGACCACGACCGGGCCCAGTGGCTTGGAGTCGTCGGCCAGCGACGGGGCCGGAATCGCGGCCACGACCATTGCCGCGATCGCGGCCTTTCGATAGTTGAGTTGCATGTTGAGTCTCCTGGAACGCTCACCCGCGTGGGAAGGAGCAAGCCACGAAGGTCAACGGGCAGGACGCAGGCGCGCGCAAGACGCAACGGTCCATGCCGCGTCGCCCTCCGCAACGTGCCGGTTGCCGCACCGGCGTGGCCGGTACGACGTTGTTCCAGGCCGGTCTCCGGACTCGCCAGTGATCCGCTGCGATGCGAATCCGCCTTTCGCCTTCCCAGGCATTGCCCAGTGGCTTGATGAAAGGTTCTGCTGGCTTACCGTTGCGGGGGCAGCGCCGGATTCACACCGGCTTCCCGAGCACCTGGAGCGCGGCGATTGTACCGCCTATTCGTCGCGATCGGCATCCAGTCCCTGCAGCTCGCCATCGCTGCCAGTGCGCAGGTGCAACTGGATCGGCCGGCAGCAGACCGGGCAATCCTCGATGTACTCGGCTTCTCCGGCGGAGGTATCGACCAGCGCTTCGAAGCGCTCGCCGCAGAACGGGCAATTGACGAATACCGAGTCCAGCATCTGGCCACCCTCCGCGTGCACGGGGAATCAATCGTGCAGGAACAGCGATACCACGTCGTTGGTGAACCGGCGCCCAAGCTCGGTCGGAACCCGACGCTCGCCGCGCGCCTCCAGCCAGCCCATCAGCTGCGCATGCTGCAGCCGGCTGGCGATCACATCGCGGTCCAGGCCAGTCCGCGCTTCGAAATCGGCGAGCGAAAACCCTTCGACCAGGCGCAGCGCATTGAGCATGTAATCGAACGGGCGCTGCGCCGATTCGATCGGATCATCGCCGCCGATCCTTCGCGCCGTGCTCGCGCCGGCGAGGTAGTCGCGTGGGTTCTTCAGTTTCCAGCGCCGCAGGATCTCCCTGCTGGCGCCCGAAGAAAGCTTTCCATGGGCACCGGCGCCGATGCCCAGGTAATCGCCGAAGCGCCAGTAGTTGAGGTTGTGCGCGCACTGCCGACCCGGTTGCGCGTACGCGGAGACTTCGTATTGTTCGAAGCCCGCGGCCGTCATCACCTCGATGCAGCGCTCCTGCATGTCCCAGGCGTCGTCTTGTTCCGGAATCCCCTGCGGCGGACGGGCCGCAAAAATGGTGTTGGGCTCCAGGGTCAGCTGGTAGTGCGACAGGTGCGTCGGCGATAGGGCGATCGCGCGCTCCACGTCTTGCACGGCCATCGCCAGCGACTGGCCGGGCAATGCGTACATCAGGTCGAGGTTGATGTTGTCGTAGCCGGCATCCTGGGCAAGCTTGACGGCGTGTTCGGCTTCGCGGCTGTCGTGGATGCGCCCCAGCCGCGACAGGCAGCCGTCGTCGAAGCTCTGCACCCCGAACGACAGCCGGTTCACGCCTGCGCCCAGATAGCCCTCGAAGCGTCCATGCTCGGCGGTTCCCGGGTTGCACTCCATGGTGATTTCCGCCGAGGGCGCGAAGCGCAGCCGCGCCGACGCTGCGTCGAGAATTCGCGCGATCGCCTCGGGCGGAAACAGGCTGGGCGTGCCGCCGCCGAAGAACACGCTGTGCACGGTGCGGCCCCAGACCAGTGGCAGGTCCTGTTCCAGGTCCGCCACCAGCGCCGCCACGTAATCGTCGACCGGCAGCGCGGTGGGTTGCTCGTGCGAATTGAAATCGCAGTACGGGCATTTGCGCACACACCACGGGATGTGGATGTACAGCGACAACGGTGGCGGGATCAGGGCTGCAGCCATTGTCCTATCCGTTCCGCCAGTTGCCGCAGCGCCTGGCCGCGATGGCTGACGCGATTCTTCAGCTCGGCCGGCAACTCGGCGGCGCTCGAATGCAGATCCGTATCGAAGAACACCGGGTCGTAACCGAATCCGCCCGTGCCGAGCGGCGCCGCCAGGATCCGGCCGTGCCAGACGCCTTCGACGACCAACGGTTGCGGATCGTCGGCGTGCCGAAGCAGCACGATCGAGCAATGGAAGCGGGCTGCGCGCGCGGATTCAGGAACGCCCTGGAGCGCGTCCAGCAGCTTGCGGATGTTGCCGGCGGAGTCACCGTGCGCACCGGCGTAGCGCGCGCTGAGCAGGCCTGGGGCGCCGCCAAGCGCGTCCACCAGCAGGCCTGAATCATCGGCCAGCGCCGGCAGGCCAGTCGCCGCGCTGGCGTGGCGCGCCTTCAGCAAAGCATTCTCGATGAAGCTCTTGCCGTCCTCGATCGCGTCAGCGACGTCCAGTTCGGATTGGGCGACCAGGGCGATTCCGCTGTCGGCGAGCAGGGGCTGGATCTCAGCGAGCTTGCCGGCGTTGGAAGTGGCCAGGACCAGCCGTTTCATCGACCGAGCGCAGCTCGCTGCATCGCGACCAGTTCGCCCACGCCCTTCTCGGCGAGCACCAGCATGGAATCCATCTCGTCGCGGCGGAACGCGTGGCCTTCCGCCGTACCCTGCAACTCGATGAAGCCGCCGCCGTCGTTCATCACGACATTCATGTCGGTATCGCAGTTGGAGTCCTCGGCGTAATCGAGGTCGAGCACCGGCATGCCCTGGTAGATACCGACCGAGATCGCGGCGACCGCGCCCAGGATCGGGTCGCGGGCCAGGTCACCGCGCTTGCGCAGTACCGAGACGGCGTCGCACAAGGCAACGTAGGCGCCGGTAATGGCCGCCGTGCGGGTGCCGCCGTCGGCCTGCAGAACATCGCAGTCCAGGGTGATGCTGCGCTCGCCGAGCGCGCGGCGATCCACGCAGGCGCGCAGGGATCGTCCGATCAGGCGCTGGATCTCCAACGTCCGGCCGCCCTGCTTGCCGCTGGCGGCTTCGCGATTCATGCGCTCGTTGGTGGAGCGCGGCAGCATGCCGTACTCGGCGGTGACCCAGCCCTCGCCTTTGCCGCGCAGGAACCCCGGGACGCGGTTCTCCACGCTGGCGGTGCAGAGCACGCGGGTGTCGCCAAAGCTGATCAGCACCGAGCCTTCGGCATGCTTGGTGAACTGCCGTTCGATGCGGACGTCGCGAAGCTGGTCCGGGGCGCGGCCACTGGGACGGGAAGCGAGGGTCATGGCGGTTCCGACAAATTCTGGTCGGCTAGATTACCATTCGCATCCCGGACCAGCCCGGATCGCCGTGATCGGAAGCCAGCCATGATTCGCAGCATGACCGCGTTCGCCGCCTGCGAAAGCGCCGCGACGGGCGGCCAGCTGAGCTGCGAACTGCGCTCGGTCAACCACCGCTTCCTGGAGCTCTCGGTGCGTGCGCCGGAAGAACTGCGCGCAATCGAGGCCGGATTTCGCGAGCGGGTCGCTTTGAAGGTGACGCGCGGGAAGGTGGACCTCAACTTCCGCCTGCGCGCCGCGCCGGGCGCGCGCACGGCACTGGCCGTAAATAATGAACTGCTCGAGCAGCTCGCGCTGCTGGCCCGACGCCACCACGGCCAGTTTCCCGGGATGACCATCGACTTCATCGACCTGCTTCGCTATCCAGGCGTGGTGGAGGAGGCCGAGCTCGACCAGGCCGGACTGCAGGCCGACGCTGTTGCGCTGCTGGAGCAGACGCTGGTCGAATTCGTCGCCGCGCGTGAGCGCGAGGGCGGTAACCTGGCAGCAGTGATGCGCGAGCGCATCGATGGCATCGAGCGGATCGCCGGCCAGGTGCGGCAATGGCTGCCTGAAATACGCTCGGCGCTTCGCGCCAAGCTCGACACCCGACTGGCCGATCTGAAGCTGCCACTCGACCCCGGCCGGCTGGAGCAGGAAGTCGTGCTCAACTTGCAGAAGATCGATGTCGACGAGGAGCTAGACCGCCTGGGCAGCCATGTCGCCGAGGCGCGGCGCGTGCTCGGCCTGCCGGAAGCGGTTGGCCGCCGCCTGGATTTCCTGATGCAGGAATTCAATCGCGAAGCAAACACGCTGGGCTCCAAGTCGGTGGATGCCCGCACCACGCAGGCCGCGGTGGACCTGAAGGTGTTGATCGAACAGTTGCGCGAACAGGTGCAGAACCTGGAGTGAGCATGCGCGGAACCCTCTTCATCGTCGCGGCGCCCTCGGGCGCCGGCAAGTCGAGCCTGGTCAATGCCGTGCTGGAGCGGACTCCCGGCATCGCGCTGTCGGTCTCCTATACGTCGCGCGCGGCGCGGCCGGGCGAACGCCACGCGCAGCATTACCACTTCATCGACGCGGCCGAGTTCCAGCGGATGATCGCTGCCGGCGACTTCTTCGAGCACGCGCTGGTTCATGGCGACTACAAAGGAACCGCGCGGCAGTCGGTCGAGCCGCAACTCGCGACGGGCATGGACGTGCTGCTGGAAATCGACTGGCAGGGCGCCCGCCAAGTCCGCAAGCAGCTGCCCGACGCCCTCAGCGTGTTCATCCTGCCGCCGTCGCGGCAGGCGCTCGAGAGCCGGATGCGCAGCCGCGGCCAGGACAGCGAGGCGGTCATCACCCAGCGCTTGGCCGCCGCGCGTGAGGAAATGAGCCACCACGGCGAGTTCGACTACGTGGTGGTCAACGACGACTTCGAGACGGCCGTGCGCGAGATCCAGGCGATCTTCCTGGCCAGCCGCCTGCGCACCCCGATCCAGCTGGCGCGCCACGCAGTGTTGATTGAGGCCTTGCTGCGCGACGCCTGAGCGGGCCATGGAGTACGCCGGTTGAACCGCCCCGTCCCGGGCGCGTATAATGCCCAGTTCCGCGTAACCCGTTGATTTTGCGAGAGGGCGTGACCGCCCCGACCGCTCCTGGAGACCGTATGGCCCGCATTACCGTTGAAGATTGCCTGTCCGTCGTCGAAAACCGCTTCGAGCTCGTGTTGATGGCGTCCAAGCGCGCCCGCCAGCTCGCGACCGGTGTCGAGCCGACCCTGGACAACAGCGAACACCAGGACAAGCCCACGGTTATGGCTCTGCGCGAAATCGCGGCACGCAAGATCGACCAGAGCCTGATCGACGAAGTCGAGAAGATCGAGCGCGAGCGCGCCGAGCGCGAAGCGCTGGAGTGGGCCGCCGCCGAAGTGGTGGACGACGACCTGGGCAAGGGCGGCGACGACTGAGCCTGTCCCTGCTGGATAAGCTGACGACGGCCCCGATGGGGCCGTTTTCATTTCAGCGCCCGGATCGTCCCGCCGTGCGCTGAGCCAGCGATGACAGGCGGCGGCGCTGAATTTGAAGGCATTGCCGTGGCCGGGTAGTCTGGACCCATGTCCTCGCTGACCTCGCCAATCCATGCTGCCGCGCCCTCGTCTCCGGATCCGTGTCCGGACGCGGTGCGCGCCCTCGAGCTGAAGTTGGCCGAGTACCTTCCGGAAGCCCAGATCCTGAGGATTCGACGGGCCTACGAAGTGGGCGCGGCGGCCCACGCCGGCCAGGTCCGCAAATCGGGCGAGGCCTACATCACCCACCCGATCGCGGTGGCCGGCATCCTGGCCGAGTTGCGCATGGATGCCGAAACGCTGTGCGCCGCCATCCTGCACGACGCGCTTGAAGATACGCCGTTGCCGCGTAGCGCCATCTCCGATGAATTCGGCGAGGCGGTGGCCGAACTGGTCGATGGCGTGACCAAGCTGGACAAGATCCAGTTCCGCGACCGCCAGGAGGCCGATGCCGAAAGCTTCCGCAAGATGATGCTGGCGATGTCGCGCGACCTGCGCGTGATCCTGATCAAGCTCGCCGACCGCCTGCACAACATGCGCACGCTCGATGCCATGGCCCCGGAATCGCGGCGCCGCATTGCCCGCGAGACACTTGAGATCTACGCGCCGATCGCCCATCGCCTGGGCATGAACCGGATCAAGTCGGAGCTGCAGGACATGGGCTTCCGGGCCCTGCATCCACTCCGGCACAAGATCGTTTCCAAGCGGATTGCCGCGCAGCCGGTCATGCGCCGCGAGGCGATGGCGACCATCGAGGCGAAAATATCGCAGCGGCTCGCGCAGGAAGGATTGCCGTTCCGGCTGGTGAGCCGGGTCAAGGCGCCGTGGAGCATCTACCAGAAGATGCTGCAGGAGAACAAAAGCTTCGACCAGGTCATGGACGTGTTCGGCTTCAGGCTGGTCGTGCCCAAGCTGATGCAGTGCTACCTGGCGCTTGGCGCCGTGCATTCCCTGTTCAAGCCGCTGGACGCCCGCTTTCGCGACTTCATCGCCATTCCCAAGGCGAACGGTTACCAGAGCTTGCACACGGTGTTGTTCGGCACCTATGGCACGCCGGTGGAAGTGCAGATCCGCACCGAGGAGATGGACGTCATCGCCGAGCGGGGCATTGCCGCGCACTGGTTGTACAAGTCGGTCGGGCAGGGCACGAACAGCGCCCAGGTGCGCGCGCAGGATTGGGTGCGCAGCCTGATGGATAGCCAGGAATCTGCTGGCTCTTCGCTCGAGTTCCTGGAAAACGTGAAGGTCGACCTGTTCCCGGACGAGGTTTACCTGTTCACTCCGAAGGGCGACATCCTGTCGCTGCCGCGCAATGCCACGGCGCTCGACTACGCCTACGCCGTGCACACCGACGTCGGCAACCACGCGGTCGCTGTTCGCGTCGACAAGAAGCTGGTGCCGCTGCGCAGCAAGCTCGTCAGCGGCCAGACCGTCGAGATCATCACGGCGCCGTCGGCCACGCCCGGACCACAGTGGCTGGAGTTCGTCGTGTCCAGCAAGGCGCGCACCGCGATCCGCCACTTCCTGAAGCGGCTGGAGCACGAGGATGCGGTGGACCTGGGCCATCGCATGCTCGACCGCTCGCTGGAGGCGCGTGAGAGCTCGCTGGATCGGGTCCCGCAGGAACGGATCGAGCAGTTCCTGGCCGAGCATCGCTATCGCCGCCTCGAGGAGCTGCTGGCCGACATCGCGCTGGGCAACCGCATGCCGGCGCAGGTGGCCCAGGTGCTGGTGCAGGGCAACGAGTCGCAACCGATGCGCACCGACGGCAGCAGCATCGGTGAGCAAATCCTGATCACCGGCACCGAACGTGGCGTGCTCAGCTTCGCCCGATGTTGTTATCCGATCCCGGGCGACGGGATCATGGGCTACATCAGCGCCGGCAAGGGCGTGGTGGTGCATCGTTCGGATTGCCGCAACGCGGCCGAATACCGCAAGCATCCCGAGCGCTGCGTGCCGATGGCCTGGGACCGGCACGTGCAGGGCGATTATCGGGCAGCGCTGAAGCTGGACGTGGACAACAAGCCGGGCGTGCTGGCGCAGGTCGCCGCCGCGGTCGCCGAATGCGACTCCAACATCGACTCGGTGGAATACCGCGAGCGCGACGTACAGATCTCGGTGATGGAGTTCGGCATCGAAGTGCGCGACCGCAAGCACCTGGCCGACGTGATCCGCCGCGTGCGCCGGCTCAACGTCGTGCACGGCGTCGAGCGGATCTAGACGTCGCGCCTGCGCTAAGATTCGCCGTCACTCCAGCAGGCACCGCCATGTCCAGAACTGCCATCGCCACCGAGCTCGCGCCGGCCGCCATCGGCCCCTATTCACAGGCCGTGCGCAGCGGCCGGACGGTTTTCCTTTCCGGGCAGATCCCGCTCGATCCCGGCAGCGGCCAATTGGTCGCAGGCGACATCAGCGAGGAGACGCGGCGCGTGTTCGACAACCTGCAGGCGGTCTGCCGTGCCGCCGGTGGTAGCCTCGACGACGTCATGCGGGTCGGGATCTACCTGACTGACCTCGGCGACTTCGCCGCCGTGAACGCGGTGATGGCGGAGTATTTTTCGGCGCCCTATCCGGCTCGCTCCACGATCGAGGTTGCCGGGCTGCCGCGCGGCGCGCGCGTCGAGGTGGACGCCATCCTCGCGTTCGACTGAGTGGGTCGTCGCGCCCGGCCATCCGGACCCAGCCCGGAGTTCGCCAGCAGCGGCGACTCGCCGGTGTCGTGCCTGCCCGGCGTGGGGCCGGCGCTGGCCGGCAAACTTTCTGCGCGCAGCTTGTCCACGCTGCAGGACCTGTGGCTGCACCTGCCGCTGCATTACGAGGATCGTACCCAGCTGACGCCGATCGAGGCGCTGCTGCCAGGACAGTCGGCGCAGGTAGAGGGTCGCGTGGAGGCGGTCGAGCGCGGCTTCCGGTACCGACCGCTGCTCCGAGTCACCGTTGCCGGCGAATCGGGCGCCGGGTTGACGCTGCGTTTTTTCCACTTCAACAGTGCGCAGGCGGCGCAGTTCGTGCCCGGTCGGCGGCTGCGCTGTTTCGGCGAAGCTCGTCCGGGTGGGCGTGGGCTGGAGATGGTCCATCCCAGCTACCGATTCCTCGCCGATGACGATGCCGGGACGCTGCGCGAATCGCTCGACCCGGTCTATCCAGCCATCGAAGGCGTCGGCCCGCAGACCGTGGCCAAGCTGGTCGGCGAGGCGCTCAAGCGGCTGCCAGACGCGGCCGAGATCGAACTGTTGCCGGCGGCGCTGACCGCGTCGCTCGGCCTGCCGCCCCTGCGCGAGGCTTTGCTGACAGCGCACCGGCCGCCGCCCGATGCGGACGTGGACTTGTTCGCCAGTGGCCGCCACCCCGCGCTGCAACGGCTCGCCTTCGAGGAAATGCTGGCGCACCACCTGAGCCTGCGCCGGCAGCGCATCGCGCTGCGCGCGCATGGCGCTGGCGCCATTGGCGGCAACGGCGCGATGCCGGCGCGATTGCGCAAGCAATTGCCGTATTCCCTGACCGCGGCGCAGGAGCGCGTGCTCGAGGAGCTGGCGCGGGACATGGCGTTGCCGCTGCCCATGCTGCGGCTGGTGCAGGGCGATGTCGGTAGCGGCAAGACAGTCGTCGCGGCGCTGGCGGCGGCGCGCGTCGTCGAGGCCGGCAAGCAGGTCGCGCTGATGGCGCCCACCGAGCTGCTGGCGGAGCAGCACCTGAACAATTTCCGGGCCTGGCTCGAGCCGCTGGGTGTGCGCGTCGCCTGGCTGGCCGGCAAGGTGACCGGGTGCTGCTCCGCCAGCAGTTCGGTGGGCGCCATCAGCGCGACCTGCTTGCCGGCCTCGACGACGCGCGCCGCCGCCAGCGCCGCGACG
>JANPDF010000260.1:0-16122 GCA_031431355.1 Gammaproteobacteria bacterium | reverse complement strand
CACTCGACGGGTGCCGCTGTGACTCCAAAACCGGCGTTGGTCATTGCGGGCGGCTGTCGGTTTCCATTTTTACCAAGCCGGTATCGGGCGGCGACTAAATATGGGAACCGACAGCCGCCCCATCGCGACCGGGCTCAAGCTTGGTTCCCCGGTAATCCGTGAAGAACCAAAAAAAAGGCCTCGCGCGAGCGAGGCCTTCTGTTTGGCTGGGGAACTAGGGTTCGAACCTAGATTAGCGGTGTCAGAGACCGCTGTCCTACCGTTAGACGATTCCCCAATTCGGGACTCGCTCCAGGCCGTGACGACCTGGACGCCTGACATATGGATATTAGCGCTTGGAGAACTGGGTGGCGCGGCGGGCCTTGTGCAAGCCGACCTTCTTACGCTCGACCTCGCGGGCATCGCGGGTCATGAAACCGGCCTTGCGCAGCTCCGGCTTCAGGGTGTCGTTGTACTCGACCAGGCCGCGGGCGATGCCCAGGCGGATGGCGCCGGCCTGGCCGGTGATGCCACCACCCTCGACGGTGACCGAGATGTCGAACTGTTCGGTCGTCTTGGTCAGCACCAGCGGCTGGCGGACGATCATGCGCGAAGTTTCGCGACCGAAGAATTCATCCAACGGGCGACCGTTGACGGTGATCTTGCCTTCACCCTTGCGCAGGAACACGCGGGCGGTGGAGGACTTGCGACGGCCGGTGCCGTAATTGTGCTGCGAAGCCATGAGTGTCTGCCTATGCCTTAAATGTCCAGCGCCTGGGGCTGCTGGGCGGAATGCGGGTGGCTCGGGCCCTTGTAGACCTTGAGCTTGCTGTACATGGCGCGACCGAGCGGGTTCTTCGGCAGCATGCCTTTGACCGCCGTCTCGATCACGCGGGCCGGATGCGCGTTCAGCGCCTGGCCCAGGGTCTCGGACTTCATGTTGCCGATGTAGCCGGTGAACCGGTAGTACATCTTGTCGGTGAGCTTCTTGCCGGTGACGGCGATCTTCTCGGCATTGACGACGATGAGGTAATCACCGGCATCCATGTGCGGAGTGAAGATGGGCTTGTGCTTGCCGCGCAAACGGCGCGCGAGTTCCGAGCACAAGCGACCAAGGGTCTTGCCGCTGGCATCAACCACATACCAATCTTGCTTGACGCTGTCGGGCTTGGTGCTGACGGTCATGGCTTTCATGACGGGCTCCAAAGGAAATCAGGGGAAATAAGAAGCGGAATGATAAACGCTGGGCCCGGGCCGCGCAAGTCCTTCATTTTCCGCGTGTTAGCATCGGCCATGGTTGGAATGGCCATCCCCGGGACCAAGCCGGCCAGTGCCTTGCTGGCGCTGGCCGACCAGTGCGTGCAATGCGGCCTGTGCCTGCCGCACTGCCCCACCTATAGCCTGGACGCAGCTGAGACCGAGTCTCCGCGGGGCCGCATAGCTTATATAAAGGCGGTCCTTGGCGGGCAACTGGCCGCAACCGACGCAGGCGACCTCCATCTGGACCATTGCCTGGGCTGCCGGCGCTGCGAGAGCGCCTGCCCGGCCGGGGTCCGCTACGGCGCGCTGCTGGTCGGCGGACGGGAAGCCCAGCGCCTGCGCGCGGGTGCTGGCCGACGAGGTCGTCTGGCACTGTGGCTGCTGCGCTCGCCGTACGCCCTGTCGCTGCTGCTGGGAAGCTATCGCCACCTGCATGCGTGGCTCCCGCGTGGGCTTCGTCCCCTGCCCCGCCCGCCCAGGGCGCTGCCCTGGCCCGAGACCGGCGCGCAGACCGATGCGGCCCTTTTCGTAGGCTGCATCGCCTCGGCTTACGAATCGCCAGCCAGGACCGCCCTGCATGTCCTGCTGCGCTCGGTTGGCGTCGTCGCCTGTGAACCGGCGGGCCAGGGCTGTTGTGGCGCGGCTGCCGTGCATGCCGGCGATCGGCTGCAGGCGAACTCGCTTGCGAGGAAAAATTCGGATGCGTTTTCCGGGTATCCGACGGTGCTCAGTCTTGCCACTGGCTGCCACGAGACGCTTGCCGACAGTCTCGGCGCAGGAACCGAAGTGGTCGATGCACTCGCCTTCCTTGAGGCTCGTGCTTCCAGATTGCGATTCCGGCCGGCGAACGGAAGGCGGATCGCGCTGCACGTGCCGTGCACGCAGGCGAACGTGGTGCGCAGCGACGGCGCCTTGCGCCGCCTGCTGGCGATGGTGCCCGGGCTGGACGTGGTTGAACTTACCGACAGCGGTTGCTGCGGCAGCGCCGGCCTGCACATGCAGCAGTTCCCGGAGCGCGCCGCAGCCCTGCGCGCGCCGATCCTGCAGGCG
The DNA here is from genome assembly GCA_031431355.1 of Gammaproteobacteria bacterium. Classification (GTDB taxonomy): domain Bacteria; phylum Pseudomonadota; class Gammaproteobacteria; order Xanthomonadales; family Xanthomonadaceae; genus Arenimonas. Next base: position 13,833 of record JANPDF010000260.1, on the reverse strand, counting down.
CTGGCCGAATCTGGCGCGGAACAACTACTCTCTGCCAACATCGGTTGCCGCCTGCACCTGCAGAACGGCACGCGCGTCCCGGTCCGCCACCCTGTCGAATTCCTCGCCGAGCAACTCGCATGACACAACCCCGTCGCTATTCCGCCCTCGACCGCCTGATCATCGAAGCACAGCGCGGCCTGGGCGCATCGTCCGGCCAGGCGACGGCGCATCGGCGCAATCCCGGCCTGCCCGAACCCGACGTGCAAATGGACGCGCCGGCGCGGCGCCACGCGGCCGGCCTGATGCGCGTGAACCACACGGGCGAGGTCTGCGCGCAGGCGCTGTACGTAGGTCAGGCGGCGGTCGCCCGCGATTCTGCGACGCGGCAGCAACTGCTCGAGGCGGCGCAGGAGGAAACCGACCATCTGGCCTGGTGCGGCGACCGGCTGCGCGAACTCGACAGCCGCCCCAGCATCTTCAACCCGCTCTGGTACGCCGGAAGTTATGCGATCGGCGTGGCTGCCGGCCTGCGCGGCGACGGCTGGAACCTGGGCTTCGTGGTCGAGACCGAGCGCCAGGTGGAAGCCCACCTGGACCAGCACCTGCAGCAACTGCCAGCCGAGGATTTGCGCAGCCGCGCGATTCTGCAGGTGATGAAGGCCGACGAGGCGCGCCACGGCGATGCCGCGCAAGCAGCCGGCGCACGCAAGCTTCCGGCGCCGATCCCGCACTTGATGGCGCTGACCTCCGCGATCATGAAGGCGGTCGCGTACCGCCTCTGAGCGCGGGCGCGCTCAGTCGATCAGGTTGCGGCCGTGGAAGAGTTCCTCGATCTCGCGGCGTAGTTGCATTTCCACCCGCGAACGATCCTTGAAGCTGAGGTTCTTGGCCTTCTCTTCGAACAGGTAGGTATCCAGGTCGAATTCCTTCACGTGCATCTTGGTGTGGAAAATATTTTCCTGGTACACGTTCACGTCCAGCATCTCGTAATGCTTCTTGATGCCCTTCGACAGGTAGTCCTGGATCGAGTTGATCTTGTGGTCGATGTAATGCTTCCTGCCCTTCACGTCACGGGTGAAGCCGCGCACGCGGTAGTCCATCACCACGATATCGGAGTCGAAGCTCTCGATCAGGTAGTTCAGCGCCTTCAGCGGCGAGATCACGCCGCAGGTGGCGACGTCGATATCGGCGCGGAAGGTGGCGATGCCGTTGTGCGGATGCGTTTCCGGATAGGTGTGCACGGTGATGTGCGACTTGTCCAGGTGCGCGACCACAGCATCGGAAATCAGCTCCTTGCCAGCCGCCTTCTTGTCGATCACCGGTTCCTCGGAAATCAGGATGGTGACCGACGCGCCCTGCGGATCGTAGTCCTGGCGGGCAACGTTGAGGATGTTGGCGCCGATGATGTGCGCCACCTCGGTGAGGATCTGGGTGAGCCGCTCGGCGTTGTACACCTCGTCGATGTACTCGATGTAGCGCTGGCGCTGTTCCTCGGACACGGCATAGCACATGTCGTAAATGTTGAAGCTCAACGCCTTGGTGAGGTTGTTGAAACCCTGGAGCCGCAGACGCGGCAATGGCTTGACCACGGCGGTATTCCCAAAACGATGGAGCGGGCGCGCATTATCGGGCAAAGCGCGTCCGGGGGAAACCTCGGGTCTGATTGACGGTACCCCGGGGTTCAGGGGATCGCGGTCGGCGCCCGGCACGTCGTCATTGATGTGCGCCACATCACGGCCTAAGCTGTCATGACTTTCGCCAAACAAGTGAATCCAGCCATGGCACCGCAGCGGACCGCACTGAGCGAATTCAGCCACCTGCGGCCGGTGGTCAGCCCGTTGGTGCTGGACGAGGTTTCCCTCAACCATTTCCTGGACCAGTGCCATCGCCGCCGCCATCCGGCGCGCAGCGACATCTTCCGGCCCGGGGACACCGCCAACACCCTTTACTACGTGGTCAACGGCTCGCTGAGCATCATCAGCGTCGAGGGCGACGGCCGCGAGTTGGTGCTGGGTTACATCAACGCGGGCGAATTCGTCGGCGAGATGGGTCTGTTCGTTTCGGCCAACGTCCGCCAGGTGCTGCTGCGCACGCGCACGCCCTGCGAGCTGGCGGAGCTGAGCTACGAGCGCCTGCACCAACTGTTCGCCACCTCGCTGGCAAATGAGTGCCCGAAAATCCTGTACGCGATCGGCGCCCAGTTGTCCAAGCGCCTGCTCGATACCAGCCGAAAGGCGACCCGGCTCGCGTTCCTGGACGTGACCGGGCGGATCGTGCGCACGCTGACCGACCTGTGCTCGGAACCGGACGCGCTCAGCCACCCGCAAGGCACCCAGATCCGCGTCTCCCGCCAGGAACTGGCGCGAATCGTCGGCTGTTCCCGCGAAATGGCCGGGCGCGTGCTCAAGCAGTTGCAGATCGATGGCAAGCTGCACGCCCGTGGCAAGACGGTCGTGATATTCGGCACCCGCTAGCCCGTGGGCCGCGCCGCCGAAGCCAACGCCATAGCACCCATCATCCGGGTGGCGACCGCCGAGGATGGCTTTGGCCTGTCCGAGTTACTCGGCATCCTGGGCTATCCGTGTCCCGCGGAGGAAGCCAGCCAGCGCGTGCTTGACCTGCGCCTGGATCGCAACCAGACACTGCTGGTGGCCGATGACCGTGGCTCCCTGCTCGGACTGGTCTGCTGCGACCTGTCCTACTACCTGCCGCTGGGCGCGCCAACCTGCCGGATTACCGCGCTGGCGGTCGATCCCAAGGCGCAACGGCGCGGCATCGGCCGGCTGTTGCTGCGCGAGAGCGAAATGCTGGCCCGGGCCGGCGGCGCGGTGCGCATCGAGCTGACCTCGGCCAGCCATCGCCATGAGGCTCACGTCTTCTACCGCGCCTGCGGCTACTCGGACGGCGCGCTTCGCTTCATGAAGCGGCTGGGCGACGCCTGACCTGGCGCAACGCGGTTCTCAGGCCTGGAACAGGCGCGCCAGCTCGGTTCCGGGATCCTCGGCGCGCATGAAGGCTTCGCCGACCAAAAAGCACTCGACGCCGTTGCCACGCAGTAACGCAACGTCAGCCGCCGTGGCAATTCCGCTCTCAGTCACCAGCAGCCGATCCTTCGGCACCATATCGCGCATCGCCAGCGTCGTATCCAGGCTGACCTCAAACGTGCGCAGGTTGCGATTGTTGATTCCCACCAGCGGCACCGGCACCTGCAGCGCGCGCTCGAGTTCGTCGATGTCGTGGACTTCGACCAGCACATCCATGCCGAGGTCCAGCGCCAGGCCAGAGAGCTCGGCCAGGGCCGCGTCGCCGAGCGCAGCGACGATCAACAAGATGCAATCCGCGCCGAGTCGGCGGGCTTCATAGAGCTGGTAGGCGTCAATGACGAAGTCCTTGCGCAGCACCGGCAGCGTGCAGGCTGCCCGGGCTTCCTGCAGGTAGCGGTCGGCGCCCTGGAAGAAATCCACGTCGGTGAGGACCGACAGGCAGCTGGCGCCGCCGCGCTGGTAGCTGCGCGCGATCTCGGCCGGGTGGAAGTCGGCGCGGATGACGCCCTTGCTTGGGCTTGCCTTCTTTATCTCAGCAATGACTGCCGCCCGCCCGGCCGCGATGCTGGCGTGCAGTGCCGCGGCGAAGCCGCGGGCATCGGGGAGATCCGCGCATTGCGCGGCGAGTTCGCGCAGCGGCAAGGCCGAGCTGCGTTCGCGGACTTCGTCCGCCTTGCGCGCGAGGATTTCCTTCAGCACGTCGTTCATCGGGCCGCCGGTTGCCGCTGGTCGCGGCTGACCTGGACGTATTGATCGAGCTTCACCCGGGCAGCACCGCTGTCGATGGCCTTGCGCGCCAGTGCGATGCCGCCGGCGATGGAGTCAGCAACGCCGGCTACGTACAAGGCCGCGCCGGCATTGAGCAGGACGATGTCCAGTGCCGCGCCCGGCTTGTTGTCGAGCACGGCAAGCAGCATCGCCATGGACTCGGCGGGGCTCTCGACCCGGATTTCCTCCAGGCCAGCCGTGGACAGCGCGAATTCGCCCGGCTCGATCTGGTATTCGACGATCCGGTCGTCGCGTAGTTCGGCGACCAGCGTGGGTCCCGACAGCGAGATTTCGTCGAGGCCGTCAAGACCGTGCACGACCAGCGCGTGCCGCGTACCGAGGCGCTGCAGCACGCGCGCCTGGATGCCGACCAGATCGGCATGGAAGACGCCCATGAGGATGTTCGGCGCCCCGGCCGGATTGGTCAGCGGTCCGAGGATATTGAAGATGGTGCGCACGCCCATTTCCCGGCGCACCGGCGCCACGTGTTTCATGGCGGGATGGTGGATCGGGGCGTACATGAATCCGAAACCCGTACGCTCCAGACAGCTCGCGACCTGGGCCGGTTCCAGCTCGATCGCCGCGCCCAGCGCCTCGAGCACGTCGGCGCTACCGGACTTCGACGACACGCTGCGGTTGCCGTGCTTTGCAACCTTGGCGCCAGCCGCCGCGCACACGAACATTGCCGCCGTGGAAATATTGAAGGTATGGGCACCATCGCCGCCGGTGCCGACGATGTCGACGAGATGGCGGTCGTCCGCCACCGCAACCTTGGCCGAGAACTCGCGCATCACACTGGCGGCGGCAGCGATCTCGCCCACTGTTTCCTTTTTCACGCGCAGTCCGGCGAGCAGCGCCGCAGTGAGCACCGGGGACACTTCGCCACGCATGATCTGCCGCATCAGCCCGACCATCTCGTCGAAAAAGATCTCGCGATGGACGATGACGCGCTGCAATGCTTCCTGGGCGGTGATGGACATGGCGGCGTGCTCAGGTCGCGAGGAAATTGCGAAGCATGTCGTGGCCGTGTTCGGTCAGGATCGATTCGGGATGGAACTGCACGCCTTCGACACCGAGCGTGCGGTGCCGAAGGCCCATGATCTCGTCGAAGCTGCCGTCGGCGGCTTCGGTCCAGGCGGTGATCTCCAGGCAGTCGGGCAGCGACTCCTTCTCGACGACCAGCGAGTGGTATCGGGTGGCAAGGAACGGGTTGGGCAATCCTGCGAACACGCCGACGCCGGTGTGATGGATCGGCGATGTCTTGCCGTGCATGATTGATTTCGCACGGACCACCTTGCCGCCAAAGGCCTGGCCCAGGCTCTGGTGGCCCAGGCATACGCCCAGGATCGGCAGCTTGCCGGAGAGTTCGGAAAGCACCTGCAGCGAGACACCCGCCTGGTCCGGCGTGCACGGTCCGGGCGAGATCACGATCCGGTCCGCGCCCAGCGCGGCGATCTGCGCGACAGTGAGCGCGTCGTTGCGCACCACCTCGACCTGCTGCCCCAATTCGCCAAAATACTGCACGAGGTTGTAGGTGAAGCTGTCGTAGTTATCGATCATCAACAGCATTTCATTCTCTTGGGCGCATGCGGGGACGCCATTGTCAGGCGTCGGGCACGGTCATTCCTGCCATGCCGTCAGTTTACCGGTCACGGCGCGCTGGTTGATACGACAAATCCCGTCCCCGCTGCCGCGAGCCGCAAATAAAAGGCCCGGCAATTTGCCGGGCCTCCGCTTCTTCCTGATGTCGCGGAATCGCGCTGCGGCTGCGATCAGCCGCGGAAAGGCTTCGGCTCAAGGACCGGTTCCGGCTCCGGAGCGGGCACCGGGCAACCATCCGCACCCACGGCTTCGCCTGCCGCCGAGTTCGGGCACTTGTCGTCGCAGTTGTTCACGCCGTCACCATCGTCATCGAGGTCCGCGCAGGTTTTCTGCACGGGTGCCGGCACGACAACCGGAGCCGGAGCAGCCTGACCGCCGAAGCTGTAACGAACGCCTAGCTGGCCGCCGACGCTGTCATAGGCGTCGCCTTGCATCCAGTTCAGCCCGCCGAAGATCGCCCAGCCGTTCTTGGCCGCGTCAAAGCCCAGCTCAAGCATCGTGCTCCTGCCGGACGTATCGGTATAACCGCTGAACTGGTTGTTGGCGATGAAGGTCATGCGCGAATCCGACTCGTCCACCGTGCTCAGCGTGGCATGCGGCGTCCAGATCCAGTCGCCGTCCGTCTTGAAGCTCTTGCGCAGGGCCACGCCGAATCGCGTGCGGGTGGTGTCGCCACCCTCAAGCTCCATGGTGGTGAAGGGCGCGGTCAGCGGCTGGTCGAACTGGTCGACCGACGTGCGGGTGTACTGCAGTTGCGGTTCGATCTCCCAGCCACCGGCCGTCTTGAAGGCGTAGCCGATCTCGATGTTGGAGGAGGTGGCGTTGCCATCGATGCTGTCCTGGTCAACCACCGACGCCTTGACGTTGGCGTCGACGCTCATCCAGCGGTGCGACATGTCGAGGTAGAAGCCGTTGCCCGGCAGCCAGGTGCCGTACACGCCCCAACTGGTGCCATTGATCTCGGCACTGCCCACGCCCGGGCCTTGCAGCCGGATGTCGCCGTTGACGTCGGCCAGCATCACGCCCAGGTGGAACTGGTCGGCAATGGCGAAGTCGGCGCCGGCCTCAAAGCCGGTCACCGTCAGCTCATGGTTGAAATTGCCCAGTTGGCCGAAGTTGTTGGCGAAGTGATTCGGCTCGATATCGGCCTTGTCGTGGAATACGCGACCCCACAGGGTGACGCCGGAATCGTTGTCGGCGTCGATCACGCCCTCGCGCTGGCGCCAGGTGCCCGTTTGCACACGCAGCATGTTCTGCACGCCGCCAGCGAGCGCCGCCCCGACCGTGCCGCCATCGGCCAGGCCCGGGATCGAGAAGCCAAGATAGAAGATGTCGTTGGTGGCGTTGCTGGTGTCGATATCGCTGAAGATGCCGAAATTGACAATCAGCAGGCCGTTGGCGCCCGGGTTGAAGTCAATGTCCCCGAGCACGAACTGGCCATCCTCGGAATCGCCGGTCACCGCGACCAGCGGGATCTCGAAGAAGTTGAACTCGGCGTCCTCCAGATCCACGTTGATGGTCTGCACCGTGCCATCGACAACGCTGCCGTCGATATAGAGCAGGTCGCCCAGTTCAGTGAGCGCGTTGGCATCCATGTTGAGATCGCCCTCGCCGGCGAAGTCGCCGACGATGACCAGCACGTCGTCCGGCGCGCCGTCCTGGAAGTCGATGATGCCGTCGTTGACGAACGGGATCGGATTGAGCGACGGAACCAGTGCCTCCGGGCCGGTGCCCATGTGGATCAGGTTGGTGTCGCCGGCGACCGTGATCAGGCCGTAGTTGATGAAGCTGTTGCCGGCGTCACTGTGGCTGCCCATGAAGATGGCGCTATCTTCCAGATAGATGGTGCCGGTGCTGCTATTGACGATGCTGTCATCGCCGGCGCCGAAGTCGGAAACCGCCAGCGGGTGCCATTCGCCCGAGTTGTACAGGTAGTCGTCGCCATCGCCGGCCAGCACGCCACCGACCATCAGTCCGTGGTTGAGGATGGTGTCATCGGACAGGCCGTTGGAGACCACCGCGAAGCTGGCCAAGGCGCCGTCAGCGACCAGGCTGCCGTCGTTGAGTACATAGCCCAGCAGGTCGCTCTCGATCATCACGCCGATGGCGTATCCCGCTGAAGTGGCCAGCACGTCGCCGTAGTTGTAGACATAGACCGAACCGCCGGCCGAGCCGCCGATCACGCCGATCGCGGTGCCGAGGTCACCGTTGGCAGTGGCGTAGATGCCGCTGTTGTTGGTGACGTAGGCGCCGTCGTAGCCGATTACGGTCGCGCCAGTAGCGTAGCCGGCGTACGCGCCACTGATGACTTCGATGTAGGCGTTGTTGAGGAATGTCGCGAGGCCGGTTCCAGACACGGCGACCACGCCGTCTGCGTCTGCGTCCGCGGCGTAGACATACATGTCGGAATCGTTGACCACGTAGACATCGCCGCCCGCCGCGACCGCAAGGATGCCGGTGGCGTCGCTGTAGGTGCCGGCCGTGGTCACGCTGGCGCCGCCGCCGTTGCTGACGTAGACGTCGCCGCCACCGAGCGCGAGGGCCTGTATGCCGGTCGCGTCGGAATCGTAACCTAGCGTGCTGAGGGTGACCCCGGCAATGCCAGTGACCGTTACGTCGCCGATCCCGGAGGTGATCGCCGAAATGCCCGTCGCTCCCGCCAGGTCGCCGCCAGTGTGCAGCTCGACGCCGCCGTCGTTGCTGACGTAGACGTAGCCGTCGCCCAAGGCGTACGCGCCGATGCCCAGCGCCGTGCCCTCGTCGCCTGCCGTGTACCCGTACACGCCGCCGTCGTTGGTCACTGTCACATAGCCATTACCTGCTGCGATTGCCAATACGCCGATCACCTCGGACTGGTAGCCCAGGGTGCTCATGTACATATAGCCGCCGTTGTCGACGCTGACATTGCCAGCGCCCAGGGCGAGGGCGTAGATGCCGCCGATCGTGGAATAGTCGCCCTCGGTGGTCAGGGTGAAGTCGCCGTAGCCGTACACGGTGACATCGCCAGCGCCGAAGGCCAGCGCCTGGATGCCGTCCACGCCCGCGAAGTCGCCGTAGGTATGCGCCTCGATGCCGCCATCGTTGCCGACGGTGACGTTGCCGTCGCCGCTAGCCAAGGCGAAGATGCCATCGACGTAGGACTGGTCGCCGTAGGTATAGACGTAGAGTCCGCCGTCGTTGGTCACGTAGACGTCGCCGGCGCCTTGCGCCACTGCCAGCACGCCGGTCACTACGGACTGGTCGCCCAGGGTGTGGATGTACATGTAACCGGAGTTGTCGACGTTGACCTGGCCATCGCCCACCGCGACCGCAACTATGCCGCTCACGGACGACTGGTCGCCGCCAGTGGTGAGGGTGATGTCGCCGAGGCTGTAGACGGTGACGTCGCCAGCACCTAGCGCGACCGCATCGATGCCGGTCACGCCCGACAGCGCGCCAAAGGTATGCACCTCGACACCGCCGCCGTCGCCGACGTAGACATCGCCGTCGCCCAGCGCATAGGCGCCGATGCCCAGCACGCCCGACTGATCACCGGCGGTGTAGACGTACAGGCCGCCATCGTTGAGGACGGTCACGTCACCGATGCCAGCCGCCGTTGCATTGATACCAACCACCTCGGACTGGTAGCCCAGGGTGCTGATGGTCATGCCAGCGTAGTTGTCGACGGTGACGTCGCCATCGCCGTTGGCGAGGGCGAGTACGCCGGTGACGTTGCTGTAGTTGGCTCCGGTAGACAGGTCGACGTAGCCGTACAGGTAAACACCGACATCGCCGAGACCATCGGTCTCCACGTCGATCGCCAGGATCGGCGACGTGTCGCCCAGGGTGGCGATGGTCATGTAGCCATCGAGATAGAACGTGCTGTTGCCATCGCCGTGCGCAGCGGCGTAGATGCCGGACACGCCCGAGGTGGCGCCCTCGGTGTAGATGAGCACGTCGCCGTCGCTGTCGACGATGACGTTTCCGTTGCCGTCAGCGATCGCGAAGAGGCCGTTGACGCCGGAGTTGGCGCCGTAGGTGTGCACCGTCAGGCCGCCCTCGTTGTAGATGTAGGCGTAGCCGTCGCCGTAGGCATGCGCCAGCGCGCCGAGCGCGCCGGAACCGGCGCCGTCGGTGCCGATGTCGATGCCGCCGTAGTTGTCGACATAGACGTTGCCGGCGCCCTGCGCCAGCGCGATGATGCCGTTGACGAAGCTGCTGGCGCCGTCGGTATCGACCACCAGGCCACCATCGTTGGTGACGGTGACGTTGCCGTCGCCGATGGCTTCCGCGAAGATCGCTAAGACCGGGCTGGTGGCGCCGTCGGTGCTGATGTACATGCCGCCGTTGTTGTCGACGTAGACGTTGCCGTTGCCGTTGGCCAGGGCGAACACGCCGGTCACCGGCGAGCTGGCGCCATGGGTCTGCAGGTCGGTGTAGCCGTCCAGGTACACGCCGACGTTGCCGTCGCCGAAGGCGTAGGCAGAGACGCCCAGGATCGGCGAGGTGCCGCCCGAGGTCTCGATCGTCAGGTCGCCATACAGGTCGACGGTGACGTTGCCGGCGTCGGCCGCCACGGCGACGATGCCGGTCGCCGAGGAACCGGCGCCGTCGGTGGTGAGGTAGATGTCGCCGTAGCTGTAGACGTAGACGTTACCCGCGCCATCGGTCTGCGCGACAATGCCGAGCACGCCGGCATAGTCGCCGTACGTGTGCACGGTGAGGCCGCCGTCGTTATAGACGTAGGCGTAGCCGTCGCCGTAGGCATGCGCATTGATTGCAAACACACCGGAAAAGTTGCCGTCGGTAGTGATGGTGAGGCCGCCGTCATTGTCGACCAGGACATCACCGGCGCCTTGCGCCAGCGCCGAAATACCGGCCACGCCGCTGCTGGCCCCGTCGGTGTCGATCGTCAGGCCACCATAGTTGTAGACGTTCACGTTGCCGTCGCCATTGGCCTCGGCGATGAGGCCGCCCACGGGACTGGTCGCACCGTCGGTGGAGATGAACATGCCGCCGTAGTTGTCGACGGTGACGTTGCCGCTGCCGAAGGCATAGGCGTTTACGCCGGTCACGGCAGAGCTGGCGCCGGCGGTCTGCAGGTCCACGTAGCCGTCGAGGTACACGCCGACATTGCCGGTACCGAAGGTATAGGCGTCGATGCCGAGGATCGGCGAGGTGCCGCCCAAGGTGGAGATCGTCAGGTCGCCGTCGAGATTGACCGTGCTGTTGCCGTCGCCGTTCGCGTGAGCATAGATGCCAAGAACGCCAGAGCCGGTGCCATCGGTGGTGATCAGGATGTTGCCCAAGCTGTCGACAAGCACATTACCCAGACCCTCGGTCTGCGCGAAGATGCCGTTGACGCCGCTCGCGTCACCGTACGTGTGCACGGTCAGGCCGCCGTCGTTGTAGACGTAGGTGTAGCCGTCGCCGTAGGCATGCGCATTGATGCCGCTGACACCGGAGGAGTTGCCGTCGGTGGTAATGGTGATGCCACCGTCGTTGTCGACCAAGACATTGCCGGCACCTTGAGCCAAGGCCGAAATGCCGGAGACGGCACTGGTGGCGCCGCCAGTATCGATGGTCAGACTGCCATCGAGATTGACCGTGCTGTTGCCGTCGCCGTTTGCCGCGGCATAGATGCCGGAGACGCCCGAGCCGAGGCCGTCGGTAGTGATCAGGATGTTGCCCAAGCTGTCGACAAGCACATTACCCAGGCCGTCGGTGATGGCGGCAATACCGCTGACGCCGGCGGTGTCGCCGTAGGTGTGCACGGTCAGGCCGCCGTCGTTATAGACGTAGGTGTAGCCGTCGCCGTAGGCATGCGCATTGATGCCGCTGACGCCGGACAAGTTGCCGTCGGTGGTGATGGTCAGGCCGCCGTCATTGTCCACGAATACATTGCCGGCGCCTTGCGCCAGCGCCGAAATGCCGGCAACGCCGCTGCTGGCGCCGTCGGTATCGATGGTCAGGCCGCCGTCGTTGCCGACGGTCACGTTGCCGTCGCCATTGGCCTCGGCGATGATGCCGCCGACGGGGCTGGTCGCGCCGTCGGTGGAGATGAACATGCCGACGTAGTTCTCGACGGTGACGTTGCCGCTGCCGAAGGCATAGGCGTTCACGCCCGTGACGGCGGAACTGGCGCCGGCGGTCTGCAGGTCCACGTAGCCGTCGAGGTACACGCCGACATTGCCGGTACCGAAGGTATAGGCGTCGATGCCGAGGATCGGCGAGGTGCCGCCCAAGGTGGAGATCGTAAGGTCGCCGTCGAGATTGACCGTGGCGTTGCCGTCGCCGTTCGCGTGGGCATAGATGCCGAGAACGGAAGAGCCGGTGCCGTCGGTGGTGATCAGGATGTTGCCATTGCTATCGACGAGGACATTTCCCAGGCCGTCGGTAATCGCGACGATGCCGTTGACGCCGGAGGTGTCGCCGTAGGTATGCACCGTGAGGCCGCCGTCGTTATAGACGTACGCATAGCCGTCGCCATACGCATGCGCGAGAATGCCGCCAACGCCCGAGGTATCGCCGTCGGTGCTGATCGTGATGCCGCCGTCGTTGTCAATCAACACATGACCGGCAAAATCGGCGAAGCCCTGGATGCCACTGACGCCGCTGGAGATGCCATCGGTGTCGATGGTCAAACCACCGTCGTTGCTGATGTCCACGTCGCCGCCGCCATTGGCAGAGGCGTAGATGCCGCTCACCGGACTGGTGGCTCCATCGGTGGAGATGTTCATGCCGATGTTGTTGTCAACGATGATGCTGCCAGTGCCGAGGGCGTAAGCAGTCACGCCAGTCACGCCAGACGTGGCGCCGGTCGTGTGCAGGTCGACATAACCGTCGAGGTACACGCCGATGTCGCCATTGCCGAAGGCATAGGCGTCGACGCCGATGATGTACGAATTGGCGCCGGCGGTGTCGATAGAAATGCCGCCACTCTGGGTAATGGTGATGTTGCCGTTGCCATTGGCGAACGCTTCCAGGCCATGCACTTCGCTGTCGGCACCCAGGGTGTCGATATCCAGGTAGCCACTCATCGCGATGTCGATATCGCCGGCGCCGAAGGTGTAGGCATAGATGCCCGTGCTAGGGGAAGTGCCGGCAGTCGTGCTCAGGATGATGTCGCCATCGCTGGTGATGGAGACATAGCCCGCACCGAAGGCATACGCCTCGATGCCGTCGGCATAGGAGGAGTCGCCGAAGGTATCCCCGACGATGCCTCCGAGGTTGTCCACAATGACATCGCCGCTGCCGTTGGCCGCGGCATGGATGCCGGTGAAGCCGGCACTATTGCCCGAGGTGTAGGCATCGATGCCGCCGTCGTTGCTGACGTCGACGGTGCCGTTGCCGTTGGCAATCGCGCTGACTCCCAGGGCCTGGGAGCTGTCGCCAGAGGTAAACAGGTTCATGTACCCGGTGTTGTCAACGGTGACATTGCCATCGCCAAAGGCGTAGGCATAGATGCCGGTGGCGTTGGCGTTGTAGCCCGACGTATGGACCTGCATGATCGCGGTGCTGTCCACGATGATGTCGCCGTTGCCCAGCGCATAGGCGTCGATGCCAACCGAGTTGGAGTAATTGCCGGTGGCATCGATGTGCAGGCCGCCGGCCTGGTTGATGGTGATGTCGCCGTCGCCAGCCGCGAAGGCCTGGAGGCCGTACACCGGGCTGTTGTTGCCGTACGTGTCGATATCCACGTAGCCGTCGACAGTCATGTCGATATCGCCGGTGCCGAAGGTGTACGCGTAAACACCGGTCACCCCGGACACGTAGCCACTAGTGGTGATGGTCACGTCGCCGCCGACGTTGATATCCACATAGCCCTGGCCATTGGCTTGGGCGTTGATGCCGGTGCTGTCCGAGAAATCGTCCAGGGTGCTGAGGGTGATGTTGCCGTCGCTGTCGATATTAATGTTGCCATCGCCATTGGCGTAGGCCACGATGCCGTCCGCCGAGCTGTCATAGCCCGTGGTGGCAATCAGGATGCCGCCGGCATTGTCGATGGAGATGTCGTCGGCGCCGCCGTTGCTGGCATAGATGCCGGTGGCGTCGGCGTAGTCGCCGGTAGTGCCGATGTCGATCAGTGCGTTGCTATAGACGCCCACCGCGCCGAGCGAGGAAACCGCGTGGATACCCAACGCGGAAGAGAAGTTGCCGATGGTGTCCAGCGTGATGCTGCCGCTGGTCACCGAAACATCACCGGAGACAGCCGCGGCGTCGATGCCGATGGCAATCGCGTTGGTACCCGTGGTGCTGATGGTGATATCACTGCTGTCGATGGTCACGTTGCCGGTGCCCAAGGCCGTTGCCTGGACACCGATAGCGAGGGTATTCGCGCCGGCGGTGTCGATGCCGATACCGCCGCTGTTGGTGATGTCGATGCTGCCGGTGCCGCTGGTGTAGGCGCTGATGCCATAGGCGTCGGAATCCAGGCCCATGGTGGTGATGTCGATGT
>JANPDF010000259.1:0-11926 GCA_031431355.1 Gammaproteobacteria bacterium | reverse complement strand
CCGTCCCTAAGCTGGCTGCGATGACGCTGCTGTCGCACTAGCTACTGCCCGGAGATGGGCGCGCCCCCGCTGTCCGGCGCTCACCCGCAGCGTCGTGGAAAAAACGTCCTGTTTTTTACACGCCGCCGCTCTTGCCATCCGTGGCCCGCTCTGCGGGTGATCGCCTGCCACCGGGTGCCACGTCGCGGACAGCCGCTCGTGCACGCACGCCTTGCGTAGCGCTTTTCCCAATAACCCAGCAACGCAGCGACCTGAACTTTCTTGGCGGGCACCGGGGCGCGGTGTTTCGGCTGAGCGGGGCAGGAGCCAAGAGCGGCGGCTTGTAAAAAACGGGACGTTTTTTTCCAAGCCGCAGACCGACCGCGCCCCGGTGGCCGCGACGAAGTCTCTGGAATAGCGCTACGTAGCGCCAACCGCTACGTAGCGTTAAACGCGTTTGCGTAGCTAGTCTGGACGATCGCCTTCTGCAGCGCGTCGACGATCTTGAGGTTGCCGGCGACGAGCTGGCCGCTGTTGAGCAGTTGCTCGCCGCGGCCGCGGAAATCGCAGACCCGACCGCCGGCTTCGCGCACCAGCAGCATTCCGGCCGCGATGTCCCAAGGCTTCACGCCAGCCTCGAAGTAGGCATCGGCGCGTCCTGCGGCCACGTACGCCAGGTCCAGCGCCGCCGAACCGGTGCGGCGGATGTCCTCGGCGTCGGCGAGCAGGGTGCGGATGGAGTCCAGTTGCGGCGCCAGCCGGGCGCGTTCGCGCGGCGGGAAACCGGTTACCAGCAAGCTGCCGGTCAGGTCCTTGCGCTCGGCGACCCGGAGCTTCTTGTCGTTGAGGGTGGCGCCGGCGCCCCGGCTGGCGGTGAACAGCTCGTTGCGCAGCGGATCGAAGATGACGCCGTCGGTCGGTTCCCCGTTTTCGACCAGGGCGATAGATACGCAGAAGTGCGGAAATCCGCGCAGGTAATTGGACGTCCCGTCGAGTGGATCGATGACGAACGTCTGCTTGCCCTTGCCCATCGCGCCGGATTCCTCGGCGAGGATGGCAACGTCGGGGAAGGCGCGGCGAAGCTCGCGGATGATCTCGGTCTCGGCCAGCGAATCGACCTCGCTGGCGTAGTCCTGGCGGCCCTTCTCGAAGACGTTGAGGCTGTCGAGCTTGCTCATGTGGCGCAGCAGCACGGTGCCTGCCTGGCGCGCGGCCTTGACCATCACATTGATCACAGGTTTTTGCATTCGCTTGCCGCCCACGTGAGCTGGATTGAGGAAGAGCCATGCCGGGTCGATGCCCGCGCGGGTCGCATGATAACAGTTGGCGCCAACCCCGGCCCACGCGGGCGCGGCATAGCGCGCCACGGATGGCAGCGGCGGGGCCCCAAGCGGCCCGCGCAGGACTAAAATGAGCAATGACCGACACCCTGCGCATCGTCCTCGTGGGCACCCAGCACCCAGGCAACATCGGTTCGGCCGCCCGGGCGATGAAAACGATGGGCCTGGGCCGACTGGTCCTGGTCGCGCCCGAGCGATTTCCTGATCCCGATGCCTACGCGCTGGCGGCAGGCGCCAACGATGTCATCGATCGCGCGGTGATCGTTCCGACCCTGGCCCAGGCGGTGGCCGACTGCCGCCTGGTCATCGCGTCCACGGCGCGACACCGCTCGGTGCCCATGCCCGAACTATCGCCTCCGGAAGGCGCGCGAATGCTGCTGCAGGCGCAGGCCACGGGCGAAGTCGCCATGGTCTTCGGCCGCGAGCGAACCGGGCTGGAAAACGAGGAACTGCAACTCTGCCACGCGGCGATCTGCATCCCGGCCAATCCCGAGTACAGCTCGCTGAACCTGGCGGCGGCCGTGCAACTGATCGCCTACGAGTGGAGGAAGGCGTTCCTCGAGGCGTCCCCGGCACCGGCCGCGCCACCGCCGGATCCGAACGACCTGCCAGCCAGGCACGAGGAAGTGGAGAGTTTCTTCGAGCATCTTGGCCGCTACCTCGACGACATCGACTTCCACAAGGGAAAGGGCCCGGAAATGGTGACCCAACGCCTGCGCCGCTTGTTCCTGCGCGCCTCGCCCGATCCCAGGGAGCTGCGAATCCTGCGCGGCATCCTCTCCGATTCCCAGCGATTGCTGCGCGCGCGGAGCAAGCCGTGAACGCTGCGCGGGCGACTGCGTTTCGGTTAGGCTTGCTTGGGAGAGGGGAGTCAATCGGGATGGATCGACGGTGACGAGGACAGGCGGAAATTTTCTGCGCAGCCTGCTCGGCCAGCTCACGTCGGTGCTGCTCGGGCTCTTGCTGATCCTGCTCGGTTTGTTCGCTGCGTATCGCTATAACGAAAAGGCCAGCCACCAGCGCGTAATCGTGCTTTCCAACCAGGCAATCCGCTCCCTCGCACGCGATGAACTGCTGGCGCGCGGCCAGCGACTGGCCACGCAGCTCGCCAACAGCGTGGCCGAACCGATGAGTACCGGGGATACCAGCCGGATCGGATTCATCTCGCGCGCGACCTTGCAGCAGCCGGACGTCGAATACGTGATCGTGTTCGACCGTGACGGTCGCATCGTGGATGCCGGCGACGATATCAGCCACATCGGCCAGCCGATGGTAGACCCATTGGCCGACGCCGCGTTGCAGGCCGGATCGTTGAAGGCGCAATGGGCCGACCAGCTGCTCGACGTGGCCATGCCGGTGCGCTCGGCGGGAGAACGCATTGGCGGCGTTCGCGTCGCGCTGGTGGGCAGCAAGCCCAGGGCGACGCAGGCGCGAATCCTGCAGCCCATAACCGAGCACCTGGAGACAGCGAGCAAATGGCAGCATCGTTGGGCCTTGGCAATGTTGGTACTGATGGTGCTGTTGGGAGTGGCGATCGTGTATCTGCTGGAATGGCGCATCCTCGGGCCGATCCGTCGGCTCGGCAGGATCATGGCCGAGGACAAGCCGGGGCAATTTCTGCCGTTGCCCGAGTCCAGGCGCGTGGATGAGATCGGCGACCTCATGCGTGCGTTCACCCGCATGCGAGCGGGCATCGCCAAGCACGATCGCGACATCCGGCGCATGGCCTATACCGATCCCCTGACCGGGCTGGCCAACCGCCTTTCATTCCGCGAATTGCTTGACGACCGGCTGCTGACGCTGCATGCGAGCAGCGGCGAACTGGGCTTGCTGTTCATCGACCTCGACGACTTCAAGCGGGTCAACGACACGCTCGGTCATGAGGCAGGGGACGAGGTGCTCAGCCAATTGTCCGTGCGCTTGCGGCTCACGCTGGAGCGCTTCGGCGCGCAGGCGGCGGACATCGCCCGTTTCGGTGGTGACGAATTCATCGTCCTGTACATGGCCGATGACATTCGCGCAGCCTCTGCGCGCCTGGCCGAGGCCCTGCTCGAAGAAATCGAACGACCGCTCCTGCTCGGCGGCAAGCAGGTTTTCCTCGGCGCTTCGATCGGCATCACCATGTTCCCGTTCGATGCCTACCATGCCGGGCAACTGCTGAAGAACGCCGATATCGCGATGTATCAGGCAAAGGTCGCCGGCAAGAACTGCTACCGCTTCTACAGTCGCGCCATGGACCAGGCCGTCGAGCGGCGCGTGCAGCTCGAGCAGGACCTGCGCGGCGCCTGGGACCGCGGCGAGCTCAGCGTTGCCTACCAGCCCATCTACAACCTGGCCGATGGCCGGATCAGCGGCGCAGAGGCCCTGCTGCGCTGGCAGCACCCGCATCTGGGCATGGTACCGCCGTCGGTGTTCATCGAGGTGGCCGAGCAAAGCGGCTTGATCGAGAACCTCGGCCGCAACGTGCTTGAGCGCGCCTGCGACGACGCCGCGCGCTGGAGCTCCGGCTTTGCCGGCAAGCCCTTCGTTTCCGTGAATATTTCGCCGAGGCAATTGCGCAGCGGCGAACTTCCCGACGTGGTCAGCAACGCCTTGCGCAACTCCGGCCTGCTGCCGCACCAGCTGCATCTGGAGCTGACCGAGACCGCGGTACTGGTAGACGAGGCGCAGGCCAGTGCTCTGCTTTCGCGGGTCCGGGCCACCGGCGTGAAGGTCTGGCTCGACGATTTCGGTACCGGCTTTTCCGGCCTGAGCCATCTTCGCCGGGTGCCGCTGGATGGCGTCAAGATCGACCGCAGCTTCGTCTCGGACGTGCTGCGCGATCCCGACGATCTGGCACTGACCACCGCGATCATCGCGATGGCGCATTCGCTGGGCATCACGGTTGTGGCCGAGGGCATCGAGACCGAAGGCCAGTACGACATCCTGCGCGAGCGTGGTTGCGACCAGGGACAGGGCTTCTGGTTTGGGCGGCCAATGTCCTCGACCGAGCTGGCCGCCAAGTTCCAGGGGTGAATCAGGAAAACACTGCGCCGACGAAGGTGACGATCTGCCCGGAGAAGCCAACAACGATGGCAATCTCGGTCAGCCCCAGTCCCCAGGCGATCAGCATGAGCAAGCCGTCGCGCTCGATCAGGGCGAACGAGAAGGCCAGCAGGATCAGTCCGAACGGATAGTTGGTCAGTGGCAGCGGAAGCACCAGGAATACGCCGAGCACGACCAGCAGCAAGCCGGTGAATGCGTGCGCCGCTGGATGCTCCAGCACGCCCGCGATGCGCGGCTTGGTCAGCTTCTCGATGCGGTCCAGCCAGCGGCCCATCCGATCGCGGAAGCTGATGATGCGATAGCGATGGATCTCCCGGCGGGCGACGAATCGCGGCAGCCAGGGGTGTTCCAGGCGGGCCAGGAACTGCAATCCGATCAGCGATGCCAACCCACCGCTGATTGCACCCACGCCGACCGGGATCGGAATGAAGGTCGGCAGCAGCACGATCAACAGGAACAGTCCGAAACTGCGTTCGCTGAACTCGTCGAGCAACTCGCCGAGCGTCATCACGTCGTTCGGATCACCCTCGGCGAGGTGGTCGATGAGCGCGCGCGTGGTGACCGGTTTCGGGGCCTTTTCCCGCGGGTGACGCTTGAGGCGCATGCCCGCTCAGGCCTCGCTGGTGGAAACGGAAGCCAGGGTGCGTGCGATCAGCAACTTGTCGATCCGTGCCCCGTCAAGGTCGACCACTTCGATCCGCCAGCCCTGCCAGTCAAAGTGTTCGCCAGCGTGCGGGATGCGGCCATAGCGCGCGATGACCATTCCCGCGGCCGTAGTGAAATCGTTGTCATCCTCGCCGGGCAGCGCGCGCAGGCCGAGCATCTCGCGCAGCTCCTC
The DNA here is from genome assembly GCA_031431355.1 of Gammaproteobacteria bacterium. GTDB lineage: Bacteria > Pseudomonadota > Gammaproteobacteria > Xanthomonadales > Xanthomonadaceae > Arenimonas. The sequence goes on along the minus strand of JANPDF010000259.1, from coordinate 6,724 downwards.
GCTGGAGAGCCGGCCGTCGACCAGCCAGCTGCCGTCGTCGCGCTCCACCACCAGCGGCTCGTCGTCGCTGCCTTCTGTTGCCTGCGCGCGGCCGAGCACGGCGCCAAGCAGGTCGTTGAGCGCGACCATGCCCTGGATGTCGCCGTATTCATCGACCACCAGCGCGATCGGCTGCTGTTCCTCGCGGAAGATCTCCAGCAGTTTGAGCGCGTTGGTCGAATCAGAAACGAACAGCGCTGGTCGCAGCTCGCGGAACAGTTCGCCGTTGTCGCTGCAGATGCGCCCGGCGAGCGATTTCATCTCAAGGATGCCGATCACGTCGGTATCGCTGCCGCGGTAGACCGGATAGCGCGAGAACGGTGTCTCGCGCATGGTCGCAAGGTTTTCCTCCAGGCTGGCCTCGGCATCCAGCCAGACGATGCGGGTGCGCGGCGTCATCAATGCATCGGCGTTGCGGTCGCCGAGCCGGAGCACCCGGTTGAGCATGTTGCGTTCGTCTTCGTCGATCACGCCCTGCTCATGGCTCTCGGTGACCAGGTGCCGGATTTCCTCTTCCGTCACCTTCTCCGCGGACAGCGAACCCAGGCCCATCAGGCGCAGGAACAGCCTCGTGCTCGCCGCCAGCACGAGCACCGCCGGGCGGGCGATGGTGGCGAAGAAGTGCATCGGCAAGGCCACCAGGCTGGCAACGCGCTCCGGCCGCAGCGTGCCCAGGCGCTTGGGCACCAGTTCGCCGATGACCACCGACAGGAACACCATCAGCAGGAAACCCAGCGAGGTGCTGATGATCTTCGCGTATTGCGCAATGATCGGCAGGTGTTCGGTGATCGGCGCGACCAGCTTGCTGCCAAGCGCCTCGCCGCCCACGTAACCGGTCACCAGGCTGAGCAGGGTGATCCACACCTGGACGGCGGACAGGAATCGTTCCGGATGTTCGGAAAGCTCCAGCGCCTTGCGCGCCCCGCGGCTGTCGCGCGACAGCTCCTTCAGGCGGCCCTTGCGCGATGTCATTACCGCCATTTCCGACATCGAGAAGAACGCGTTGCAGAGGATCAGGATGATTACCAGCAGGAATTCGTACATGTGCGTCAATTGTTACCGAAAACGCTGGTATTTAGCCACAAATGGACGAGCACGCTGGCGCAGTAGCCCAGCGCGACCGCCCAGGTCCAGCGCAGGTGCGCGAAAAACGTGTACTTCCCCTCCGAAGCGCCCATCAGCGCCACGCCCGCCGCTGATCCAACCGACAACAGGCTGCCGCCGACGCCACAGGTGAGCGTGATCAGCAGCCACTGGCCGTGGTCCATGGCCGGGGCCATCTGCAAGACCGCGTACATGATCGGAATATTGTCCACGATGGCCGACAGCACGCCCATCGTCACATTGGCCCAAGTTGGCCCCAGGCTGCCGTACAGGTGCCCGGACGCCAGTTCCATGAAGCCCAGGCTGGCCAGGCCGCCGACGCACATCAGTACGCCATAGAAGAACAGCAGGGTGTCCCATTCGGCGCGCGCGATGATCTTGAACACGTTGTAGGGCGCATCCTCGTCCTTGCCCATCCGCTGCATTTCGTGGCGACGGATGAAATAGCCCTGCAGCTTGAGCAAGCCGAGTCCGGCCATCATCCCGAACACCGGCGGCATGTGCAGGAATTGCTTGCCGGCCACGGTCAATACGATGGTCACGCCGAACAGTGCGCAAACCATCCAGCCGCCGTACTTGACGTCGGCGTCGTCGCGGCCGGGCGGGGGATTCCCTGCGGGCACGGCGAAGCTCATAAGCAAGGCCGGGACCAGCCAGTTGACCAGCGAGGGCAGGAACAGCCTGAAGAATTCGAAGAACTCGACGCGCTTGGCCTGCCACACCATCAGCGTGGTGATGTCGCCGAATGCCGACCAGGCGCCGCCGGCGTTGGCGGCGACGACCAGGTTGATGAAGGCGAGGGTGACGAAGCGCGTGTTGCCGGCGCCCACGGCCAGTATCACGCCCGACATGATCAGCGCGGTGGTGAGGTTGTCCAGCACGGGGGACATGAAGAAAGCGATCAGCCCGGTCAGCCAGAACAGTGCGCGGTAGCCGAGGTTTCGACTCACCAGTTGCGCGCGCAGCGCTTCGAACACGTTTCGCTCCCCGATCGCCCCGACAAAGCTCATCGCGACGATCAGGAAGAAGAACAACTCGCAGAATTCGAGGAAGACATGCCGGAAGGCCCCGGCCGCGAAGCCGGGCGGGACGCCCGCATCCGACGCCGCGTAGGCCGCGATCAGTAGCCAGATCAGCGCCGCCGCCAGCATCACCGGCTTGGACTTGCGCAGCCCGAGCTTTTCCTCGAACACGACCAGGAGATAGGCAAGCACGAACAGCCCAACGGCGGCCACCCCAACTGGATGGTCGGTCAACGCCAGGACTCGGGCAGGCTCAAGGGCAGTCATCGGTCCAGCGAATCCGGTGGCGCTATGCGTCCATAGGATACACGGCCGGCGCCGGAGGCCCGGAAGGGAGCGCACGGCTTCCCGGTCGAGCGCCGTAGATGCCACTCGGTGTAACATTTCTGTCACAGGCCGTGTGTGGCCGGAATCGACAGGGCGCCCGCATGTTTTCTCTCCAGACCATCTTCGGCAAGGGCGACAAGTTCTACGGGCTGCTCGAAGCGAGCGCTGCCGCTGCCAGGGAAAGCACCCGCGCGCTGGTCGAGTTGCTGTCAGCCGCTCCCTCGCACCGGTCCCTGGAGAAATTCAAGCTGGCCCGCCAGCGCGAGAAGAACCTGGCCGCGCAGATCAGCCAGGAACTGGTGAACACGTTCGTGACGGCACTGGAGCGTGAAGATATCGATGCGCTGTCCAGCGCGCTGTACAAGATTCCGAAGATCGTCGAGAAGTTCGCCGAGCGCTACATGATCGCGGCGGAGCGGCTGGGCGAGGTCGACTTCATCTCGCGCGCGGCCATGCTCGAGCGCGCCGCCGAGGTCATCGAGGAGATGATCGGACTGTTGCGCAAGGGCATGAACCCTGACACCAGCAAGGCGTTGAACGACAAGATGCAAGCCATCGAGACCGAGGCCGACCGCCTCATCCTCGAGTTGTACCGCGACACCTACGCGCGCGAAACCGACCCGATGCGTTATCTGATCCTGAAGGACTTGTTCGAACTTCTGGAAAAGGCGATCGATCGCTGCCGCGACGCCGGCAACGTGGTGCACCAGGTCGTGCTGAAGAACTCCTAGGAGCGAGCCCGTGCTTACCTTGCTCCTGCTCGTCATCGTGACGGCGTTGGTCTTTGAATTCATCAACGGTTTCCACGATACGGCCAACTCCATCGCGACCGTGGTCGCGACCAAGGTGCTTTCGCCGACGCAGGCGGTAATACTGGCTGCGGTGATGAACCTGATCGGCGCGTTCCTGGGAACTGCCGTGGCCAAGACCATTGCCTCCGGGCTGGTCGACACGGAGGTGGTTCTGGTGACGTCGCAAGTGCTGATCTGCGCGCTGGTCGGCGCCATCATCTGGAACCTGATCACCTGGTGGCGCGGACTTCCGTCATCCTCGAGCCACGCCTTGATCGGTGGTTTGTGCGGCGCGGCCGTAGCTGCAGCGGACAACAACTGGCACGCGCTGATCTGGGCCAAGGCCGGGGAAAACTTCGGCAAGAACGCCGGTATTTTCTGGAAAGTCGTAGTGCCGATGATTTCCTCGCCGATGGCCGGGTTCCTGCTCGGCATGCTGCTCATGGGCTTGCTGATGGCCATTATCAGCAGCATGAACAATGCCGGTGGATGGATGGGTCGGATCTCCCGCCCGCGCTGGGTGAATGCGCTGTTCGGAAAGGCGCAGATCCTCAGCGCCGCCTACATGGGCCTGGCCCACGGCACCAATGACGCGCAAAAGACCATGGGCATCATCGCGCTGGCGATTTTTGGCGCCCAGGCTTCCGGCACCCTCGACAGTCTGCCCGCCTGGCTGGGATTCCTGCATCCGGACGGCGGCAAGGATGCCATCGACAGCTGGATCATCGTTACCTGTGGCCTGGTGATGGCGGCAGGAACCGCGATGGGAGGCTGGCGCATCATCAAGACGCTCGGCCACAAGATGGTGAAGCTGCATCCGATCAACGGCTTCGCCGCCGAGACCAGTTCCGCCACGATCCTCTACGTGGCAGCGCACTTCGGCATGCCGGTTTCGACCACGCACAGCATATCGACGGCGATCATGGGTGTTGGCTTTGCCAAGAATCCGAACGCGCTCAAGTGGGCGGTGATCGAGCGGATTGTCTGGGCGTGGATCCTGACCATTCCCGCCGCAGGCGGCATCGCCTGGGGCCTGGTCCGTCTGCTCAAGAATTACGGCATGGCCTGACCGTCTGGGCGATCAGAGCAGGTCGCCGCCCGCAGACAGGAGGCGCTCGAGGTTGTCGCCGATGCCGCCGATTTCCAGGATCAGGCGATCGACTTCGCTGCCGGTCAGCGAGTCATACGGACGGTTCTCGCAGAGCTGCAGGTAAGGAACTGAATCGAGCTCGCCGATGGCCATGTAGCCGACGCGGCTCTGCCAGTTGAAAGCGAGCATCTTCTTGGCGTCGAGTCCCGTCATTGGCGCTATCACGGTACTCACGCGCAGGTACTTGCGCCCGTCATCATCCTCGATCTCGGCAAGGAAGATGCTCTGGTGGCGGCTGCCCTGGGCAAGCGAGAGTTCGACGCAGACCATGTAGGGATCGCGCGCCGTGATCTTGTACTTGCCCTGGATGGCGCTGCGGATTTTCTCGAAGTTCTGCATGGGATTCCTGCCTTGCTGAGCTGTATCCTAAACCGGCATGCCCGGAAAGTCTGCCGCCGAGAAGGTATTCGCCGTTATCCGCGCGGTGCCGCGCGGCCAGGTCGCCGGTTATGGCGAGATAGCACGCCGTGCCGGGCTGCCGGGCCGTGCCCGGATGGTGGCGCGCCTGCTGGCGGAGAACGAAGACCCGGAGCTGCCCTGGCATCGGATCCTGCGTTCGGATGGGCGTATCGCCTTCCCCATCGACCACGCGCAGTTCACCGAGCAGCAACAGCGCCTGCGCGCGGAGGGTGTCCTTGTGGTCAACGGGCGCGTGCAGGGGCAGAAGGCCGCGGCGACCCTGGACGAGATGCTTTGGGCGCCGAACCGATAACAGGCGCAAGCGCCCGGAGCACGGCGGAACGCGCGAGCCATCAGGCTATCATTCGCCATCCGCCAACAAGGGCTCGCACGTGAATCCACTGCCACCTGTCACCAAGTACCTGCTGTGGGCGATCGCCATTGGGTTCCTGCTGCAGCAAGTGATGGGCGAGACCCTGATCGTGCCGTTCGCGCTGTGGCCCTGGGGCGATTTCCCGGTTGGTTACGGATCCGACGGGCTTCCGCAGACAGTGGGATTCCAGCCCTGGCAACTGGTCAGCTACGCGTTCCTGCACGGTGGATGGGCGCACATCTTCTTCAACGCCCTGGCCCTGTATCAATTCGGACAACGCATCGAGCAAACGCTCGGGACGCGTAAATATGCCATCTACTTTTTCGTGTGCGTGGTTGGCGCCGGCCTGTCTCAGCTGCTGGTCACCAGCCTGATGGCGAGCTCCGGCTCTCCGCCGATCCCGACCATCGGCGCTTCCGGAGGGGTGATCGGGCTGTTGCTGGCCTATGCAATCTTCTTTCCGCATGACCGCATGATGATGATCATCCCGCCGGTGGAGATGTCGGCGCGGACGATGGTGATCGTGTTCGGCGTGATTTCGCTGGTCCTGGGCATCACTGGCACCGCCGCCGGCATCGCTCACTTCGCGCACCTGGGCGGCATGTTGTTCGGTTGGCTGCTGCTGCGCTACTGGCGCGGCCAACCGCCGTTCAAGAAACGGCCACCGCCGCGACCCCGCCTGGTCCGCTGATCGTCAGCGGCGCAACGCCAGGAAGTCCGCGCTGGTTACCAGGCGGAGCGAATCCAGTCGCGGCCGGGCACCTGGCAACACCGCGAGCAGTTGCTCGCGCTCGTCACGCAATGCCTGGATCTCTTCCGGCCTGACCGCATCGTTGACCTTGGCCAAGGCCTCGATGCGCAGGATTTCCGATCCGAGCGCGGCATCTGCGATCGCAACCGCCGCCGACGCACGCGCGGCACACTGCGTCGCGCCTTCGGCGTGGGCACGCTCGAGCATTGGCGGGATCAACGCGGCCAGCACCTTGCGCATCGGCGAGATGTCGTATTGCCGGTCGCCCGCGCGCACGCTGGCGCGTTCGTTGGGGGCGAAGTCCGCTCGCACCTGCAACTTGCTGTCCACCGCGACGGTCACCGGCAAGGGCGGCAGGAATCGTTCGGCATCCAGGCGCGCTGGCGCAATGCACTCCAGCACATAGACCGCTTCCAGGATGGCGCTGCGCGGCGGCAGGCTGTCGTCGACAAGGAATGCGGCATTGCCGGTCTCGCCGGAGGCGAGCATCTCCTGCGCGGAGAGCAGCAGCGGATGGTCGGCGCGCAGGTACAGCAAGTCGTCGCGCGCCAACGCAGTCGCGCGATCGAAGGTGGCCGATCGCGGTCCCGCCTTCAGTTCTTCGAAACCCTCAACCGTCAGGTATTCGGGATCGAGTAGCCAGGAGTGCATGCCAAGCGGTTCGCTGTGGATGCCGAATGCCTCCAGCAGGCGCAACGGATAGTCGTCCTGAGCCTGTTCGGCGTCGTCCTCCTGCAGTGCCGAGAGCAGGGTGCTGCTGCCGGTTCC
>JANPDF010000258.1:0-2118 GCA_031431355.1 Gammaproteobacteria bacterium | reverse complement strand
GGTCCGCCGGGACACCGCGATCGTGCAATTGCTTGATCCACCGTTCGACAAGTCTTCGCTCAATCCCGGCTACATCAAGGGCTACGTCCCCGGGGTGCGCGAAAACGGCGGGCAGTACACCCATGCGGCGGTCTGGGCGGCGATGGCTTTCGCCAAGTTGGGCGACGCGGCGCGTGCCTGGGAAGTCTTCGACATGATCAACCCAGTCAATCATGCCCGCGGCGCCGAGTCGGTCTCGGTCTACAAGGTCGAGCCCTACGTGGTTGCCGCGGACGTGTATGCCGTCGCACCGCACTCGGGACGCGGTGGCTGGACCTGGTACACCGGCTCGGCCGGCTGGATGTACCGGCTGGTCGTGGAGTCGTTGCTCGGCCTGCGAGTCGCCGATGGCCGCCTGAGGATCGTCCCGGTGCTGCGCCCGGATTGGCCTTCGTATCGGATCAGCTATCGGCATCGGGGCACGATGTACCGGATCACCGTGTCGCCCGGGGACGAGGACGGTCCCGTGACCCTGCTCGACGGAGTGGCGATGGAGGACGGCGTGCTGCTGGTGGACGACGGCATCGAGCACGAGGTACTGGTGCGTGCGCCCGGCACGATCGCCGTCGCTCCGGCCATCCATTCCGGGGACGCCGCGCAATAGCGACGCGCTGTCGTTATATCCTTGGGCCGAGTCCTCAGGGTCGGGAGTTCGGCATGGCCAGCATTGGCGAACCAGCGATTGCCCGCCTTCCGCGCGCGTACGGCATCCTTCTCGCAGGTACCGTATTGATCGCGGCATGTAGTCGCGAATCGGCACCCGTCACAAGGGCGCCGGCCGTTGCGGTGGCTCGCACCGAGTATGTCAACGAAGGCCGGCTCGACATCATTGCCGCGCCGGGTTACCTGCAACGTGGCGCCAGCGACCCGCGCGTCGATTGGGTCAGTGCCTTCGAGAAGGCGACGGCGTGCAAGGTGAACCTGCACACGGCGAATGGCTCCGAGGAGATGGTCACCCTCATGACGCAAGGCGGCGTCGACCTGGTCGTAGTTCCCGGGGATGCGTCGCTGCGCCTGGTCGCAGGTGGCAAGGTCGGTCCACTCGACTTGTCCAGGATTCCTTCGTACGAATCAATCGACCCGAAATTCCGCGACGCCGCCTGGCATACGGTGGACGGCCACCATTACGGCGTGCCATTCCAATGGGAGCCCATGGTGCTGATGTACGACAGCGCCGTCTTCACGACGCCGCCGACCAGTTGGTCAGTGCTGTTTGAAGAACAGAACTTCCCCGATGGCAAGCCGAGCGCGGGTCGCGTCCAGGCCTTCGCCAGTCCCATCCACATCGCCGATGCGGCGATCTACCTCATGGCAAGCCGCCCCGAACTTGGGATTGCGGATCCCTACCAACTGACCGAAAAACAGTACGCCGCCGCGTTGGACGTGTTGCGCAGGCAGAAGCCGCTTGTGCAGCGCTACTGGCAGGATGCAGCCGTGCAGGCCAGTGATTTCGCAGAACTGGGCGTCGTGGCCTCCGCAGCGTGGCCCGCCCAGGTCAACCGGCTGCGTGCGGATGGCCGGCCAATTGCTTCGGTGATTCCGGCGGAAGGCGCCAGCGGACGATCCGATACCACCATGCTCCATTCCAGCGCGCGCCATCCCAACTGCGCCTATGCATGGATGGAGTGGTCGCTGAACCCTCGGGTGCAGGGCGATGTTGCAGCGTGGTCGGGATCGATTCCGGTGGTGCCGGCCGCCTGCAAGGGCAACCCACTGCTTGGTGATGACGGTTGCGCTACCAACGGCCGCGACAGCCTTGGCCGGATCCACTTCTGGAAGACGCCACAGGCGCGTTGCGGACGCGGCCAGTGTGTTCCCTATAGTCGCTGGACGATGGATTACCTGACAATCACCGGTGGTTAGGCAAGGAATCCGGCCGTGGCACGGATATGTTCTTCACGGATTACCGGCACCCGCCTGCCTCACTGGTCGCGGTTTTGGGAGTTCAAGCGGCACCCTGAAGTGCTGCAGGCCGGCGGTCGCCGGGCAACGCTCGATTCGCACTGCGCGCTCGGTCGAGCTGCCACCCGTCACCCGCTCCCCATCACCGCGCTGGGTGAAGCTGTCCACGGCCGACCG
>JANPDF010000257.1:0-6769 GCA_031431355.1 Gammaproteobacteria bacterium | reverse complement strand
CGCGGAAATGCCGCGCGCGAAACTCGAGTTCCTGGCCGCTGAAAGAGGTGCTGCGAGAGCAGGCGCGACGGGCGAGGTCGAGCGCGCGCGCACTGATGTCAACACCATCCACGCTGAAGCGGTTCGCCGGCACGCCGGCATCGAGCAGCGCGATCGCCATCGAGAACGGTTCCTCGCCCGAGGAACAGGGCAGGCTCAGCAGGCGCAGTTCGGGACGGGCGGGATTCTCGATCACCTCCCTGCGTACCATCGTCGCCAGCGCATCGAACGCGGCGCGATCGCGGAAGAACCAGGTTTCCGGCACCACCACCGCTTCGATCAGCTCCTGCAGTTCGGTCGGCGAGGAACGCACGCGCAGCCAGTAACCATGGATGTCGGCAATGTTGCAGGCGGCCAGCCGCGACTGCACCGCGCGGGCGATCGCCGACGGTCCCAGCGAGGTGGTGTCGAGCCCCATCGCCTCCTTGAGCAGGCCGTCGAAATCGACGCCGGGCATCAGACGGCCTCGGCTTCCTGGAACAACAGGTCACGCACGTCGGCGGGCAGCAGTGCCTCGATCCGGACCCATTGCACCAGGCCGTGCTCGTCGTGCGTGACCGGGCCCAGGTACGGGGCATCGGCAAGGCTGACGCCGGAATCCTGGAACTCGGCGGGCGCGCGGCTGATGGTGTCGGTGACATGCTCGGCCAGCAAGCCCAGCAGGCGTGTGCCGCCGCGGCCATCGGGGTAGTTCACCAGCATGATCCGCGTGCTCAGCCGTGGCAGCGCTGGCCGGCCGAGCGCGAGCTGGCTCAGGTCGAGCAGCGGCACCGCGCTGCCGCGATAGTTGAAGGCGCCACGCACCGCCGCGGGCGCCAGCGGAATCTGCTTGACGTCGAGCAGCGGCAGCACTTCGGCAACGATCCTGGCCTCGATCGCGTAGCGATCCTCGCCCAGCCGGAACAGCAGGAACAACATGGGGCCTCAGCCGCCCAGCTTGAACCGGGATACGCCTTCGCGCAGGCCGGTGGCCGACTGGTGCAGGCCATCGATCGCCTGGTTCGACTGGCGCAGCGATTCAACCGTCTGCAACGCGGCCTCGCTCAATTGCGACAGGGCCTGGGTGATCTGCTCGGCGCCGGTCGCCTGCGCGCGCATGCCCTCGCTCGCGGCTTCGCAACGCGGCGCCATCTGCTGCACCTGCTGGATGATCTGCGACAGCTGCGAGCCGACCTGCTCGACTTCCTCCATGCCGCGCCGGACCTCCTCGGAGAATTTGTCCATGCCCATCACACCGGCCGACACTGCCGACTGGATTTCCTTGACCATCTGTTCGATGTCGTAGGTTGCAACCGCCGTCTGGTCAGCAAGTCGACGGATTTCCGTCGCCACCACCGAGAAGCCGCGACCGTATTCGCCAGCCTTCTCGGCTTCGATCGCCGCGTTGAGCGACAGCAGGTTGGTCTGGTCGGCGACGCGGGTGATGGTGGTGACCACCTGGGTGATGTTGCCCGCCTTCTCGTTGAGCACGGCCAGCTTGGCGTTGATCGAGCCGGTCGCCTCCATGACCCGGTGCATGGTCTCTTCCATCTGGGTCAGGCCGGCCTGGCCACTGCCGGCCAGCGTCGCCGACTGCTCGGCGGCCGCAGCCACTTCGGTCATGGTCCGCACCATCTCCTTGGACGTGGCCGAGATTTCCTTCGACGTCGCACCGATCTCGGTGGTCGTCGCGGCGATCTCGGTCGCGGTGGAATGCTGTTCGCGCGCCGTCGCCGAGATCTGCGTGGCCGAGGTATTCACCTGGATCCCCGACTTGTGCACCTCGCTGACCAGGCCGGACAGGTGGGCGACCATGTCCACCAGCGCATTGCCCATGTCGTCGTTGGCCGACTGCGGCTTGATCGATCCGGTCAGGTCGCCATCGGCGATGTCCTGCACCAGCAGTACCTGCTCGCGCAGCGAGGTGATCATGCGGTCGAAGGCGCGCGCAAGCACGCCGATCTCATCCTTGCGTTCAGCCGATATCGGCTCGACGTTGAGATTGCCCACCGCAATCTGGTTGGCCACGCCAACCACCTGCGCAAGCGGCCGGGTGATGTCGCGCACGATGACGAAGCCGATCACCAGCACGGTCAGCAGCGCCAGCCCGGCCCAGGCGAAGGTGTTCTGCAACTGCTGCTGGTAGCGGTCGATGCGCTTGTTGAGCGAGGCTGCCAGCGCGGGCGCCAGCGTAGCCTGTAGTTGCGCAAGCGCGCCGGCTTGCGAGTGCCCGCCGCCGGTGGATCCTGGCGCGCCGCCCGTTTCGGTGCCGACGCCGGCCAGCCGGGCGATCGTTTGCCGGGCCTGGCGTACGTCGGTCGACACCGCCTGCGCACGCGGCGCGAGCAGGGTCTTGAGTGTCGGGTCGGCGCTGATTGCCTTGGCCAGCGATCCGCTGAGTCGCCGTTCCGAGGCGGAGGTCAGCGCGGCCAGGCTTTTCAGTGTTTCGACGCGCTCCGTGGCGTTCGGGGTCGTCGCGCTTGCCGGGACGACGAGCACGCGGGCTTGGGCGAGGTATTCGCCCAGCTCCGGCCCGTCCATCAGCAGGCTGCTCATCAGGTAGTAACTGTCGAGCTGCGGATCCAGGATCAGCTGCGAGACGTCGCCGACCAGTGCCACTTGTTCGGCGCTGTCGCTGATCAGCCGCGAATGCGCGGCGAAGCTGGCTTCCGTGGTCTGCTCGCGTTCCCCGGCGATCAGCTCGCGGATGTCGTTGCGCAGCACTTCCCAGCGCTTGGCGCCGTAAGCTTCGCCATCGTCGCGGGTGTACAAAACGTCGATCGTGCGCAGGTCGGCCTGCACTGCCACCGCACTGGCGTCGAGCTGCGTCTTGTAGGGTTGCCCGCTGATGACGCGATCGGCCAGCGCGCGATGTTCGCGAAGATGGTCGGCGAGACTGAGCAGGGGCACCGCATATTCGAGACCGACCAGTTCACCGCGGGCGAAATCGACTTGCTCGTTGACGGCCGACAGCAGCCTTGCGGTAACCAGCAGGAACGGCAGCGTGAACACGGCAGCAAGCAACGCGAGCTTCTGCCAGATCTTCAGATTCTTCATATACCGCCTTGTCAGTAGCGAACGTGCCGAGCCGCGCGCGGCGTCCTGTGGACGCGCGCCCGCGAATGCACACCCTGGGTCCCGGCCTGAGCATGCTACCGGGGGCAGGCGCGGCGCAAGACGGTATTTACACGGATGCCGCGCCCGGGGGGGCTCAGGCCAAGGGACCGGGGACCGGGATCCGCGGGCGGTTCGCTGCCAGCCACTGGTCGAAGGTCTTCAACGCCGGGTTCAGCGCGCGCGACTGGGCCAAGGGGCGCACCGAGCAGAAGTAGGCCTCGAAATCGCGCTTGAACTGGAACATGTTGCCTAGGTCTTCGGCGCCCGGGAAACCCAGTGCCCGGTACTGCGCCGGCGAAATTGCGTTGTAGCGCACGGTCTGGCCGAGCACGCGGGTGAATGCCTCCGCCATCTGCTGTCCGCTCAGGTGCTCGCCGGCAATGCCCACGGTCTGGCCGATCATCTGCGGCCCGAGCTTGAAGATGCCGTAGGCGCACCTGCCGATGTCCTCGGCCCCGATGCCGGGCAACTTGCTGTCGCCCATCGGCAAGGTGATGGCCAGGGTGCCGTCCGGCCCGGGTGCCGGGCCCATGCCGAAGTGGATGAAGTTTTCCCAATAGAAGGAAGTGAGCAGGAAGGTGGTCGGCACGCCGCTGTCGGTGAACACGTGGTTGGAGGCGCCCTTGCCGTCGAAGTGCGGGACCTTGAAGCCGCCCATGAGCGTCGGCATGCGCTCGTCGTCGAGCGGGATCCACTCCCGGGTGTCCTCCAGCGTCGACCAGATGACGTGCTTGAGCCCGGCGGCCTTGGCGGCGCGCGCCATGTTGGCGGCATCTCGCATTTCTTTCTCGGGCGAAAAATGCGCCCAGAAAAAGGTGACGAAGTAGGCCCCGTACGCGCCCTCGAGCGCCTGCGCCAGGCTGTCCCCGTCGTCGATATCGGCGGCCACCACTTCGGCGCCGCGCGCCGCCAGTGCCCGCGCCGGCTCGCTGTCCACGTTGCGGGTGATCGCCCGGACCGCGAAGCCCCCGTTCGGGTCATCGAGGATGGCGTTGACCAGGCCGCCGCCCTGGGCGCCGGTGGCGCCAACCACGGCAATGATCTTGCGGTCGCTCATCTCGACGCCCCTCCAAGTCCGGGAAGCATCCGACGTTACTTTGGCGGTTGGCGGGGTGCAAGGCCGGCCGATCGGCCCCACTTTCATCGGCGCAGCGTCGCCGCTGGTCGGAAATGCGACCGGCGTCGATGACTTGCGCTGGCGATTCGGTATCGTGTGGTCGTGGCACTGTTGCCACGCGCTTCCGGACCCAGCGAGCCGGCGAACATGGGAACCTATCTGTTCGAACGTTTCACCAGCGAAGGTGCCGGCAGCGAGGCGAGCGCCTGCCTTGAGGATGACGTTGCCAAGGCGCTGCGGGAAATCGACTGGGTCGAGAATTTCTCGATCCACGCCGACAACGGCGACGAGTCGGTGGTCACGGCCGACGTCATCTTCGATGAGCAATGGCCGGACGTCCGCACGTCCAACCCGGACCAGGTGGCCGAAGTCTTCCATCGCCTGGGCATGCGCACGATCGACAATCCGGCGCTGTCCAGCGGCAAGGTCTCCACCGACGATCCCTTGCGCGCCGGAACGGTGCTCAGTGACGATGCGGTCTCGCTCGACTTGTTCGTCTTCGACGAGTAGTTCTTTAGCCTGAGCGACGTTGCTGCGCGCCGCATTGCGTGGTGACGCGAATGCTGGCCTGGTCTATTCTCTGGGAAGTTCGCACCGGAGAGCCTATGCAACCGAACACTCCACACCGCGCTCGCTTTTCCGGCGCCGCGCGCTGGTTCCATTGGCTCGCGTTCGCCTTGGTGGCGCTGGCCTACCTGCTGATAAACCTGCGCGAACTGTATCCACGCGGCTCCGAACCGCGGCAGCTGTTCATGCAGGGCCATATCGTGATCGGCTTGCTGGTATTCGCGCTGGTGCTACCGCGCCTGCTGCATCGGCTGCGCAATTCGCCGCCGGCGATCACGCCGGCCTTGGCTTCCTGGCAATCCACGCTGTCGTCACTGACCCATGGCTTGTTGTACGCCTTCCTCGTAGTGCAACCGGTGCTTGGGCTACTCACGGTGTTCACCGAGGGCCGCCCGGTGATCATTCCGTTCACCGGCCTGGAAATTCCGTCGCCCTGGATCGAGGACAGCGTGCTGAGCCACCAGCTGGAAGACGTGCACAAGCTGATCGGCGAGATCTTCTACTACGTGATCGGCCTGCACATCCTGGCCGCGCTCTGGCATCACTTCGGCCGCGGTGACGACACGCTCAAGCGCATGGTTTGAGTGGTCGGGGTGCGGATCGCCCTCAGGGATCCGGCGGCGCCAGATCCAGAATCGATATTTGTTTCACAGTGGGCAACAGCCATTCGACTTCGGCCGGGGAGTATTTCATCAGCTCCCCGAGCGTGTTGTTCTCGAACGTCAGCATCACCGAGCGCGTGGGCTTGGCGCGTCGCCACCGGATCAGCACGTGCGCAAGCAGCTGGCCAGTCTCCGGGCTCCATGGCACATCTATCGTCAGGCCCGTGGCCATCAGTGCGGCGCCATGCGCCTCTCCCTGGTAGGCGACAGCCTTCTCTTCCAGCGCACCGAGGAACGAGGACTTGCTGTCCTTGTACAGCGTCAAGAGCATTGCAGTCCGCCGGGGGGGGGTGCGTGGCTTGAGCTTACGCGGCGGAATACGACGCCGCAATCTGCTGCGACGGCCAGGTTTGTGATGACTGTCCCGATCCCGATGCGAAGGCGCTCGGACCGGTTTGGTGGGCCCACCAGGACTCGAACCTGGAACCAAGGGATTCGCGTATCCCAACCGTTTCCGGCTGGCGCGGACTATCTCTTCACCCTCAACTTATCGTTGGTCGGGTGCGGGACGCTCGAGCCTGTGATCAAGGGCGCTGAAGCCCTCAGGTAGTCTCTGCACCTTCCGGCGGTGTACCGCCGGCTTGGCTCAGGGTTACCACCGGCCGAACCGCTGAGGCTTCCCTGAATTCATCCCGTTCCCGTCCGGCCCTTACGGACCGGCGGCACCTTTCGATGAGTCCCCTGCTCTAACCATTGAGCTATAGGCCCTGAAACTTGCTTGGCAATCTTAGGTGAAGTAGGGCGATGGGACTAGTGCGAAATGAAAAGCCCCGCAGTGCGGGGCTTTTCGATATGAAGCGTCGCGGCTGAAGCCGCGACTACAAGAGCGAATTATTCGAGATCTAGGAAGGACCGCAGCGTTTCCGAGCGGCTCGGATGGCGCAGCTTGCGCAGGGCCTTGGCTTCGATCTGGCGGATGCGCTCGCGGGTGACGTCGAACTGCTTGCCGACTTCTTCCAGCGTGTGATCGGTATTCATGTCGATGCCGAAACGCATGCGCAGCACTTTCGCTTCCCGCGGGGTCAGGCCGGCGAGCACGTCGCTTACCGTTTCACGCAGGCCGATGTTGGTTGCCGTCTCGATCGGCGACTCGACATTGGTGTCTTCGATGAAATCGCCCAGGTGCGAATCTTCATCGTCGCCGATGGGAGTTTCCATCGAGATGGGCTCCTTGGCGATCTTGAGCACCTTGCGGATCTTGTCTTCCGGCATCTCCATCTTCTTGGCGAGTTCTTCAGGCGTGGGTTCGCGACCCATTTCCTGCAGCATCTGCCGCGAGATGCGGTTG
>JANPDF010000256.1:0-14374 GCA_031431355.1 Gammaproteobacteria bacterium | reverse complement strand
GGCTAATTCAATCAGGGTCGCGCAAATACGCAACAACGTTGTCTGCCCTATTCTGATTCCTGGCGAGTGGACCCAGAACTCGATGCGAAAGACGCTGTTTACCGGCAACGCCAGCGGCCTCGGAGCGCGCAAGTCGGCGGTCGGCGCGGACGGGCTGCTGCCGGTGAGCGAGCGCGACATCCCGATGCGCTACATCCTGATCGCCGCGCTGCTGTTCACGCTGCCGCTGCTGGTCCTGTACCAAGCGATCGTGGGCAACTGGGGAGTCAGCATCCCCATGACGGTGATCATGATCGTCGCTGGATTCCTGTTCGTTTCGGTGTCGGCGTATATGGCCGGCCTGGTCGGTTCTTCGAACAATCCAGTCTCCGGCCTGACCATCTGCACAATCCTGTTCGCGGCGATCATTCTCGCCTTCATGCTCGGCCGCGATTCGCCCATCGGCGCGGTCGCTGCCATCATGATCGGCGCGGTCGTGTGCTGCGCGGCCTGCATCGGCGGCGACAACCTGCAGGACCTGAAGTGCGGCCACATGCTCGGCGCGACGCCGTGGAAGCAGCAGCTGATGCTGGCGATCGGTGCGGTCTCGAGCGCGCTGGTCATGGCGCCGATGCTCAATCTGCTGGCCAAGGCTTACGGCATTGCTGTGCCGCCGAGCATCGAGCACCCCAATCCGCTGCTGGCTCCGCAGGCGAACCTGATGGCGTCGGTGGCGAAGGGCATCTTCGGTGGCGAGCTGCCGTGGACGATGATCGGCGTTGGCGCCGGCATCGGCGCGGCGATCATCGTGCTCGACGAGATCCTCAAGGCGCGTGGCGCCAAGTTCCGGGTGCCGGTGCTGGCCTGTGCGGTCGGCATCTACCTGCCGGTCGACCTCGCGGTGCCGATCTTCTTCGGTGGGCTGCTCGCCCACTTCGTCGAGCGTCGCGCCGGCGGAGGCGCCGCGCTCGACGACGCCGCGCGCGAGCGCCTGCACCAGAAGGGCACGCTGTTCTCGGCCGGCCTTATCACCGGCGAGGCGCTGATGGGCATCCTCATCGCGGTGCCGATCGTGCTCGCCGGTCGCTCCGACGTGCTCGCCCTGCCGGCCGCGCTGCGCCTCAGCCCGGGCATCGCGCAGATGCTTGGCCTGGCCATGATCATCGGCGTCGGCGTGCTCATGTACCGCATGGCCGTCAAACCACGAAGCTGACCGGCGCGACTGCCTGGAGGAAACCGGCAGCGCTGCGACTCAGCCTTGGGCGATCGGGCGTGGGCCTGACGCCTTCAACCAGAACGGCTCCTGGCACCCGGACAACTTCACCACCAGCGCATCCAGGCTGCGCAGATCCTGGTCGTTATGGGCGATGACGCGGCACAGGTCACGACTGCTGCCGCCCTTGAGGTAATCGAGCCAGGCGCGCGGCGCTTCCGATCCAGGCAGGTCGTCTTCGCGCACCAGGTCCAGCCAGCGGCGCTCGGCCGTCGCCAATCGGCAGTTCTCCCACTGCTCCCGAAACCGCCGACGCACCGGGAACAACAAGTCCAGGTGCGCGAGTCCTTGCAGGGGATTGGCCAGCCGCGCCAGCCGGAACCGCGTGGCCAGCAACGGCGCGTCGTAACAACGGCCGTTGTAGCTCACCAATACCGTGTCCGCGTCGAGCCAGCTGCTGAAACAGTCCAGCATCGCGCGTTCGCCAGCCATCTCCGACAAGAACAACTGTCGAACACGCAACTGGTCATCGACCACGGTCGCTGCGCCAATCATGAAGGCGCGGGTGCCGGTGCCACCCGCAAGGCCGGTCGTTTCGGTGTCGAAGTGCAGGAGGCTTCGCCGCGAAACCATCGCAAACCCGCCGCCACGTCGGCCATTGGCGAAACGTGCGTCGATCTCGTCGCCGGCGGCAGCCGCGGGATAGCTGCGCTCCAGCAAGCGGACGCCGGGCGCGACTTCGACGCCCGGCAGTTCGCGATCGGGCGCGCGGGATCGTGACTGCAGCTGCACGCGAATGCCGAGCAGCTTGCGCAGTTGCTCGGGAATCGGACTGGCGGGAAGTTGGCTGCGCAGCGGCTCGTCCGCTACGCCTGCCTGGCGACGCAGCGCCTGCAACTGGCTGGAAAGCGCGCTCACGCCGCCAGTAGCCCGAGTACGCGCAATGCGAGCGCCTTCGGCGCGGCCAGGCTCACTTCGTCGGCGGCGAGGATCGGGCCGACGCAGGCCGGGCAGCCGGCGCTGCAATCGCAAGCCTCGACCAATTCGCGCGCCCGGCAAAGCAACTCCCCCTGCCGCCGCCAGAGCGGCTCACTCAAGCCGACGCCACCGGGGAAGTTGTCGTAGAGAAACACTGTCGGCGTGAATGCGGCGGCCTGGTCTGGCTGCGCGAGGCTGCCGTCCGGCAGCCGCAGCTGCCCGCGGCCGGAAGAATCGGCGAGGGCGAACCAGGCGCCGTCACCGCTGCCGACTGCCTTCTGCAAGTCGCGCGATTCGGCCATCACCGCCACAGTCGCCACGATGTGCAGCGCGTATGCAGCGCCAAGGAATCCATCCAGCGCCGACTGCCGCGAACTAAATTCCTCGTCCAGTGCCGATTGCGGCAGTTGCCACCAGGCGGCCGTGGTATGCAATTCCTGGTCGGGGAGGGTGACCGGCCCGTAGCCGATATTTTCGTGCGTGTAGTAACGGATCTTTTTGTAACCGGAGACACGGCGCACCACGTGCACCTCGCCGTGCTGTGCGCTGCCCGCGCCGGCGATCGACCCGTCGAAGCGCTCGAGTACCTTGAGCTTGGTGTAGTCGATTGCGTCGGTGTAGTAGTCCACGCGGGTGCGGGTGACGAAGGCCTTGCGGCCCTCCCAGTCCAGCTTCTCCACCTGGTAGGGGGTGGACTGGATCATGTGGATGGCGCCTTCGTACAGCGTCAGCGCCGCCGAGGAATAGTCCACCTCGGCGATGATCACCTGGCGGCCGTCGCTGCGGTCCACGACCACGAAGTTTCCGTCGGCAACCGATCGCAGCGAAACGGCGTTGGCCGGATAGCTGTCGGCGATCCATTCCCAGCGACCGTTCTCGTTGTGCAGGACGTCGCTCTCGCCGAGTACTTCAAGGAATGGCTCGGCATCCACGCCGCCGAACTGTTCGCCGCGCATGAAGGGAAGTTCGAAGGCGGCGCAACGGATGTGGTCGAGCAGGATCAGCGGCTGGTCGGGGTGGATCCGCGCATGCTCAGGACTGGCGTCGGAAAAGAATTCCGGATGGCGGATCAGGTACTGGTCAAGCGGCTGGCTGCTCGCCACCAGGATGCCCAGCGATGCTTTCTGGCGGCGTCCCGCCCGTCCGAGGCGTTGCCAGGTTGCCGCGACCGAGCCTGGATAGCCGTTGAGCACCACCACGTCGAGACTGCCGATATCGACACCCAATTCCAGCGCAGAGGTGCTGACGATTCCGTCGATGCTGCCTTCGCGCATGGCTTTCTCGGCGGCGCGCCGTTCGGTCGGCAGATAGCCACCGCGATAGGCGCGTATGCGCGCGGGCTTGCGCGGGTCGTGGTCGAAGACGTCCTTGAGGTATTTGGTCAGGACTTCGACCATGGTGCGCGACTGCGCGAACACCAACGTTTTGAGGCCGGCCCGAATGGCCAGCCGCGCGATGCGGTTGCTTTGCGAGCGCGCCGAGGCGCGCAGTCCGAGGTCGGGGTTGACCACTGGTGGATTCCACAGCAGGACGTGCTTGTCGCCGGTCGGCGCGCCGCTCTCGGTGATCGCAATCACATCGCGTCCGATCAGCGCCTCGGCGTGCGCGCGCGGATTGCCGATCGTGGCCGAGCACAGGATGAACTGCGGATCGGAACCATAGAAGGCGCAGATCCGTCGCAGCCGGCGCAGCACGTCAGCCACGTGCGAGCCGAACACGCCCCGGTACATGTGGATTTCGTCGATCACCACGAAGCGCAGGTTCTCGAAGAACTGCGCCCACTTCGTGTGGTGCGGAAGGATTGCCTGGTGCAGCATGTCGGGATTGCTGACCACGATGTCACCGTGCAGCCGGATCGCCTGCCGGGCGTCCCCCGGCGTGTCGCCGTCGAACGTGAAGGCTTTCAGCCCCAGCTTGCCGGCGCGATTGAGTTCCAGCAGTTCGGCCACCTGGTCCTGCGCGAGGGCCTTGGTCGGGAACAGATACAGGGCCTTGGCCTGCCGGGTCATGGCGTCGGCCACCACCGGCAGCGTGTAGCAAAGACTCTTGCCCGAGGCAGTGGGCGTGACCACCACCACGTTCTTGCCCTCGCGTACCGTGTGCCAGGCTTCGGACTGGTGGCTGTAGAGCCGTTCGATGCCGCGCTGCCGCAGCGCCGATGCCAGCGCAGGAGGCAGGTCGCGTGGAAGCGGCGCATAGTCCCCGGCGCGGCCGGGAATCAGGATCGAACCGGTGATGCGATCGGCGTATTTCGATGCCAGCCGCTGGCCAAGTTGCCGGCTGTCGCCGCGGGTGGCGGGCAGGGATTCCGGGTCGTCGAAAAAAGTTGTCGCCGGTAGCGCATCCATGGGCGGCTGCTTTGCGTGGGATTAGTCGCCGTTGTAGCGGGGACCAGTCTCACCGGCTGAGAACCGGGGCGTAGGCTGGCCACCGTCCCCGCAAGCCTGGCATCGCTCAGGCGGCTGGCTTGCCCTCGGCCAGCCATTGCTCGATCGGAGCCGGCCGGCCCAGGAAGTATCCCTGGCCGAACTCGCAGCCCAGGGCCAACAGTGCCTGCAGCTCTTCGCTGGTTTCAATCCCCTCCGCGACCACCTGCATGCCAAGCGCGCGGGCCAAGGCCAGGATCGCGGCAACGACGGTCGTGCTGGTGCTGCCATCGCCTCCGTTGCCCAGTTCGGCGACGAACGAGCGGTCGATCTTCAGCATCCGTAACGGAAACTTGTGCAGGTAATTCAACGACGAATAGCCAGTGCCGAAATCATCGAGCGCGGCGCCGACACCGGCGGTCTTGAGCCGGTCGAGCGTGGCGCAGACGCGTTCTGGATTGTCGAGCAGCGATCCCTCGGTCACCTCGGTCAGCAGGCGCGCCGCGGACAGGCCGGTGCGCCGCAGCAGTTCCAGCAGCCGGGTATCGAAGTCGGCGCGACGCAGGTGCATCGGCGACACGTTGATGGTCAGGAAGCAGCGGCCGCCCAGGCTGGAGGCCAATGTGCAGCTGAGCTCGAACATCCGCCAGTCGATCGCCTCGATGCTGCCGCTTTCCTCGGCCACGCTCAGGAAATCGGCAGGACCGATCACGCCGCGCACCGGATGGTTCCAGCGGATGAGCGCCTCGTAGCCGACCACCTCGCGACTTTCCAGCCGCACGATCGGCTGGAAATACGGCTGGAACTGGTCCTCCTCCAACGCCACCCGCAATTCGCCCTGCATCGCCAGCACGTCCACGGCGCTCTTCTGCATGCTCTCGTCGAACAGCTCGAAGCGGTTGCGGCCGGCTTCCTTGGCGCGGTACAGGGCAAGGTCGGCGTCGCGCAGCACTTCGTCGGCGAGCACGTAGCTCGCGTCCCCGACCGCGATGCCGATGCTCGCCGACGCCTCGATCTCCTTGCCAGCCACGCGCAGCGGCACGCCGAGCGCAGAGAGGATGCGCTGTGCGACACGGACGGCCGTGCCCGGAATCTCCACGTCCTCAAGCAGCACCGCGAACTCGTCGCCGGACAGGCGCGCCACGATGTCGGGCTCGCGAACGCAAGTTTGCAGCCGGCGGGACACTTCCTTGAGGACTTCGTCGCCGGCCTGGTGGCCGAGACTGTCGTTGATCACCTTGAAGCGGTCTACGTCCAGGTAGAGCAGGGCACAGCGGCGAGTGGGCTCGCGCTTGAGGTGCGCCAACACGCGGGTAAGGCGGTCCAGCATGTAGCCACGGTTGGGCAACCCGGTCAGCGCGTCGTGCATGACCTGGTGCCGCAGTTGTTCCTGGATGCGTTGCCGCTCGGAAATTTCCCCGCGCAGTTCCCGCGTGCGTTCCTGTACGCGCTGTTCCAGCTGTATGTTGGCCTGGTGTAGCTGTTCCGCCGCACGCCGCCGGTGCAAGGAGTTGGCGATCTGAGAAGCGACGAAGCCCAGTAGTTCCTGGTCCAGCGGTCCATAGGCGATGGCGGGGTCGTAGCTCTGGACTGCCACGAGACCGATCACCTCGTCACCAACCATGAGCGGCACGCCGAGCCACCACACCGCCAGCGTGCCGACTGTCTGCAGGTCGATCTCCCCGGCATGGGCAAGCGCCAGCATGTCCTCGAAACGGAAAATCACCTGGCCCCGTTTCAGCACGTACTCACTCAATCCGCGGCCGATGGGGCGGGACGTGAACACCTCGGCGCTCTCATCCACCGCATATGGGAACTCGAGCGTCTTCCCTTCATCGGCCAGCAGCGCGATGAAGAAGTTCCGGGCATTGATCAGCTCGCCGACTTCGGCATGCACCCTCGGGTAGAACTCGGCCTGGCTGATGTCGGCGGTGGCCAGCTGCGCGATGTGGAAAAGCGCGGCTTGCAGCCTCTCGGCGCGCTGGCGGACCAGGATCTCGGTCTGCAGTACCCGATTCGCGTCGGCCAGCTCCAGCGTGCGCTGGCGGACGCTTCGCTCGAGGTGGTCCTGGCCCTGCTTGCGCTCGAGCGCAGTAAGGATGTGGTTGGCGACGAATTCGAGCACCGCCTGGTCCTCGGCCGAGTAGACGATGCCGGGCTCGTAACACTGCACGACGATGGCCCCTTCGACGACGCCGTCGCGCAGCATGGGCACGCCCATCCAGACTGAGCTGTCGCTGCCCACGAAGCTCAGCGGACCTGAAGCTTGCGCCTGCAATTCTTCGTTGTCGCCGCGTAGCGGCTTGCCATCGTTGAGGACGTACCAGGTGAGCGTGCCCTTGCGCTGGCTGAAGCTGACGTCGCCCAGGTGCGGCGGGTCCACCACGTCCACGAAATACAGGAACCGGATCGCGTCGTTCTCGGCATCGAGGCGCACGATGAAACAGTTCTTGGCGTACATCAGCGTGTCGACGATGGCGTGGATGCCCTTGAGCAGCTCGGGCATGTCGCAGTTAGAGCCGGCCAGGTCGGCGATCGCGAACAGCGCACGCTGCAGCTGCTCCGAGCGCTCCAGGCCGGCCAGGGACGATTTCAGCCTGGCAGCTTCAAGCACGCGTCCAAGTTGGCTGCCGGCCGTGCGCAACAACGTCCCGCATTCCTGCAGGACACGCTCGGCCGCGCCGCTCGTTGAAAGCAGCAATACGGTAGCGTGTTCCCGGCACAGGGGCAGGGCGATCTGCGCGCCACTGATTTTCGATGTCTGCTCGGTCGTCGCTGCGATGGCTAGTTGCAGTCCTGCCTCGTCGATCGCGGTCCCGGCCTGGACTTGCAGTTCGCCGGTATCGGGGCCATCCCAGGCCACGGCCGCTGCGCGGCAGCCTGGCTGCGCGAGTGCGAGTTCGACGATCAGTCCGGCCAGTCCCCGGGGCGAGTCCGCTTCGGCCATCCGGCCGAGCAGTTCCAGCTGCCGATCTTCGGGCGGCGCAGCGAATGCGGGGGATGTCGGGGGGGTCATCGAGGCTAGTGTGCACTCCATGGATTCAATTGCAAAAAAGGGTCCCCGATGGGGACCCTTTCTAGAGTGCACGGTTGGATCAGCGCCGGCGGGTGGTGGTGGTGCATCCGGTCACCGCGACGCCGGTAGCGGTCATTCCATTGGTGGAAAATGCGCGCCCGTTGAAGGAGCCGTTGGTCAGCGTGACCGCGGCGCCGGCCAGGACGTTGCCTTTCAAGTTGGACGTGGTCATGGTCGCGGCGCCGCTCGGACCCCAGTACACATTGCACGCCTTGCCGCCGCCGGCCATCAAGGTGGTGAAGGTATTGCCGGTGAGATCACCATTAACCAGGAAGATCCAGGTCGCGGTGCTCGGGCCATTCAGAGTCAGCGTTCCGGTGAGCGCCGCTCCCGAATCGAAACAGTACACGCCTGGCGGCAGCGTGATGCCAGCCAAGGTGCCGGTCAGCATTGTTCGGCACGTGGTGTTCTGCAAGGTGGTGTACGCCGCGTTGAAATCGGCAAGCACGCGATTCGACACCGGAGCCACGGTCAGGCCCTGGTGGCTGCAGCGAGTCTTGACCACAGCCGGCATGGCTCCCGACGAGCCAATGTTTCCGACAATCGACGCATCAGTGCAAGTCACGGCGCCGCGTGAACCTGTTGCCGCGCTCAATAGCACGTAGGTCGAAGTGGAACCGAGCGCCGGTACTCCGGCCTGGGCCGGGACGGCAACCAGGACGGCCAGGCCGACGAGGCCTGCCGAGATGAAGTTCTTGTTGTTCATGGTCCTTCCTTGGGGGAAATTCCGTGCCGAGGCACGGTTCCGCGCAACCGTATCCACCAACGCGAACTTTGGAGGGCTGGCTGGCGGAGTGTTCGTTGAGACGATCGCCTGAAGCGAGCGGAATTGCCCGTGTGGCGCAGAATCAAGTGGCAGCTAGTCCACTTGTCGACGCGACACTATATGCGCCTCACACCGTGCACCTAGCATGAACCGATCGCTGCTGGGTGAAATCCGCGTTACTCAGCCTGGGCGCGTCGCTTGCCTGCGGCAGCGGGACTGCTGGGCAGCGCGGCGGAATACAGCGCGAACAGCGCATCCACCTTACGCACGTAGGCCTGCGTTTCCGCATACGGCGGAACGCCACCGTAGCGCGCAACTGCTCCCATGCCGGCGTTGTAGGCGGCCGCTGCCAGCTGGCGATCGCCCTTGTAGCGGCGCAGCAGGGCGCCGAGGTACCTAGCGCCGCCCTGGATCGACTGCGCCGGCGAGAATGGATCCTTCACGTGGTATTGCACCGACGTCGTCGGCATCAGTTGCATGATTCCCTGCGCGCCCTTGGGAGAGACGGCATGCGCCTGGAAGCTGCTCTCGGCGTGGGCAATCGCCCGTAGCCAGGCATCGTCGATCTTGTTGGCGCGGGCAGCCGCCACGAAGATCTCGGAATGTTCCTTGGTCCGCGGTTTGCCGATCCGGCCGAGGCCGGCGTGGACGGGCGAGCCTGCTGGTGGGGTCACGGAGAACGCCAGTACCGGGATCGATCCCGGCAGGTTGCGCGTGCTGTAAACGGTCTTGCCGTCCTGCTCGCGCTCGTAGAGCGTTCCTTTCTGGGTTCCGTTCACGCCCCATAGGTTGGGCAGTTTAGCCGCGTTGTCGTCCACGGTCTGCGCCTTGCACTTCGATCCGGGCTCGGGCGCGGTCGCCAGGCTGACCGTGCCGTCGCGCACGCAGCGATACACCACGCGGGCCTCGGTGGCTTGCGCGCAGAGCAGCAGCAATGAACAAAAAGCTAACGATTTCCCTGGCAAGTGCATGCACCCATTAAATGGGGTCGGTCGGCAGTGGTGCAACCGGCAATGGTCATGGTGACCAAGGTCATGCCTGTGGCAGCCCGTTTCGTTCAGCGAAAATCGCGCGACTGCGTCGCCAGCGAGCCCAGCAATGGACTGAGGTCCTGCAGGCGCGCGGCGATCAGGTGCTGGACTCCTTCCGCCGATTCCAGCCGGCCTTCGACGACCATCAGCCGCGATTCGAGCAACACCCGCCGCTGGCGCTCGCCAAGATCGCGCCAGACCACCACGTTGACCATGCCGTCCTCGTCCTCCAGGGTGACGAAGGTAGCGCCGCTGGCGGTTTCCGGCCGCTGTCGCAGCGTGACCAGGCCGGCCATCCGCACCGGCGTGCCATGGGCAAGCGGCAGCAGGTCGCGCGAGCGCTTGCACCGGTGCGCACTGAGTTGCTTGCGCAACAGCGACAAGGGATGCCGGCCCAGGCTGAGCCCGGTGCTGGCGTAATCGGCGATCATGTCGTCGCCGGCGCTGGGCACCGGCAGCGAGACCGGGTCATCGCGCACGACGTTGTTGCCAAACAGTGGCAATTGCTTTTCCACCCCCTCGACTGCCCAACGCGCGCGATGGCGATGGCCGGCAAGCCCCTTCAGCGCGCCTGCGTCGGCGAGCAGGGCCTGGTGCCGGGCATCCAGGCCGGCGCGGGCGCACAGGTCTTCCACGTCGAGGAAGGGACGCTCGTCACGCGCGCTGGAAATTCTCAGGGCGGCCTCCTCGTGGAAGCCGGCGATCTCGCGAAAGCCAAGCCGGATGGCGGCCATTTCCAGCGCGCAATCCCAATCGCTGTAGCGCACGTCCACCGGGCGCACCTGGATGCCGTGCCGGCGTGCATCCTGGACCAGCTGGTTGGGCGAATAGAAACCCAATGGCTGCGAATTGAGCAGCGCGCAGGTGAAGGCCGCCGGCTCGTGGCATTTCAGCCAGCAACTGACATAGGTGATCAGCGCGAAGCTGGCTGCGTGCGACTCGGGAAAGCCGTAACTTCCGAAGCCCTTGATCTGCTCGAACACCTGCTCGGCGAACTCGGTGGAATAGCCTCGCTCGGCCATGCCGGTGAGCACGCGTTCGCGGAAATATTCCAGCCCGCCACGACGCTTCCACGCCGCCATCGAACGCCGCAACTGGTCGGCCTCGCCGGGCGTGAAGCCCGCGGCGACGATCGCCAGCTGCATCACCTGTTCCTGGAACAGCGGCACGCCGAGGGTGCGCTCGAATACCGCCTTCAGTGCTTCCGACGGGTAGTGCACCGGCTCCAGGCCCTGCCGGCGGCGCAGGAACGGATGCACCATCTTGCCCTGGATGGGGCCGGGCCTGACCAGCGCGACTTCGATCACCAGGTCGTAGTAATTGGCCGGCTTCATGCGCGGCAGCATCGACATCTGCGCGCGCGATTCGATCTGGAACACGCCGATGGTGTCGGCGCGCTGGATCATCGCGTAGGTCGGCGCGTCGTCGGCGGGAATGGTTGCCGGCGTCAAATCCAGGCCGCGATGCCGGCGCAGCAGCGCCAGGCATTTGCTCACGCAGGTCAGCATGCCAAGCGCCAGGCAATCGACCTTGAGCAGGCCGAGCGTCTCCAGGTCATCCTTGTCCCACTGGATGATGGTGCGCTCGGGCATCGCCGCGTTCTCCACCGGCACCAGGTGGTGCAGCGGTTGTTCGGAAATCACGAAGCCGCCGGTGTGCTGGGAGAGATGCCGCGGGGCATCGAGCAATTCGCGGGTGACCATCAGTATTCGGCGCAAGACCGGGCTATGTGGATCGAAGCCGCGTTCGCGCAAACGTCCGTCGAGATCATCCTCGCCATTCCACCAGGCGAACACGCGACTGAGCTGGTCTACTTGATCGATGGGAAGACCCAGGGCCTTGGCGACGTCGCGCACGGCGCTGCGGGCGCGATAGCAGATCACCGTGGCAGCCAGCGCCGTGCGCTCGCGGCCATATTTCTTGTAGAGGTACTGGATCACCTCCTCGCGTCGCTCGTGCTCGAAATCGACATCGATGTCCGGCGGCTCGTTGCGTTCCTTGGATATGAAACGCTCGAACAGCATGTTCATCCGCGACGGATCGACCTCGGTGATGCCCAACGCGAAGCAGACCGCGGAATTGGCGGCCGAGCCGCGGCCCTGGCAGAGGATGTCCTGCGAACGCGCGAAGCGGACGATGTCGTGCACGGTCAGGAAGAAGGATTCGTACTTCAGCTCGGCCACCAGTCGCAGTTCGTGCTCGATCTGCACGCGCACTTTTTCCGGCAGCCCTCCCGGCCAGCGCCAGGCCACGCCTTGTTCGGTCAACACGCGCAGCCAGCTGGTGGCGTCGTGGCCGTCCGGCACCAGCTCGCGCGGATACTGGTATTCCAGCTTGCCCAGGTCGAAGCTGCATAGCGCGGCGATGCGCGTCGATTCGTCGAGCAATGGCCGGGGATAGATCGCCGACAACGCCGTGCGCGTGCGCAGGTGGCGCTCGCCATTGGCGAACAGGTGAGCGCCGGCATCGGCGATGGTGCGGCGCTGGCGGATCGCTGCCAGCGTGTCCTGGACGATGCGCCGGTTGCGCGCGTGCATGTGCACGTCGCCGGTGGCGACCATCGGCAGGCCCAGCTCGGCCGCCAGTCCGGTCAATTGCTGCAGGCGCGCGCGGTCATCGGCGCCGCGGTGCAATTGCACCGCCAGCCACAAGCGTTGGCCGAACAGGCCGTGCAACCAGCGCCCTTGCCCCGGGTCCGGCGTCGCCGATGGAATCCACAAGGCAAGGGTGCCCGGCAAGCCGTCGGCAAGATCGGAACGCCCGAGCTGGTAACTGCCTTTGTCGGCGCGCCGGCGCCCGTGGGTGATCAGCCGGCTGATCGCGCTGTAACCGGTTTGGTCCTGCGCCAGAAGTACCAGCTTGAGCCCGTCGTCGAGCGTCACTTCGGTGCCGACGACCAGCTTGACTCCGAATTCGCGCGAGGCTTCGAGCGCGCGCACGATGCCGGCGAGCGTGCATTCGTCAGTGATCGCCAGCGCGGCGTAGCCATTGCGCTTCGCCCGTTCGAACAACTCGCGCGCGCTCGACGCGCCGCGTCCGAAACTGAAATGGCTCAGGCAATGCAATTCGGCGTAGCTGCTCACGCAAACCACCCATGCAGCATCCACGCCCCGTCGCTGACGCCTGCCGGCAGGAAGGCCCACGCGCGCTGGCCCAGCGAGGTTTGCACCACGTAGTAATCGCGGCGTACGTCGCCGCCGTCCCACCAGCCCGATTCGATGCGCTCGGGGCCGGCCAGCACCCGTAGCGAGTGATCGCGCAAAGGCAGCGGTCGCGGCAGCAGCCAGGTCGGCCGCGGCGGCAACGCCAGCGGTTCCGGCTCCCTGCCCAGCATCGGGCTGCGCCGGAACGCCTGTTCCGGTCGCGGATCCGGATGTCCCGCCAGTTGGTACAGCGCGTCTTCGCCAAGGCGGGCGCGCAATCGCTCGCGCAACGCATCCCAGGGCAGCGATTGCG
This sequence comes from Gammaproteobacteria bacterium, assembly GCA_031431355.1. Classification (GTDB taxonomy): domain Bacteria; phylum Pseudomonadota; class Gammaproteobacteria; order Xanthomonadales; family Xanthomonadaceae; genus Arenimonas. The sequence goes on along the minus strand of JANPDF010000256.1, from coordinate 1,509 downwards.
CTGGCCGGTCATCGAACAGGTCGCGGCCGGCTGGCACGAACGGCGGCAGCTCGCGCGCCACCAGGCGCAGGGCACGCACCGGCGCCGGTATCGCCGTGCGTTCCAGCCGCGAGCGCGCCAGGTCGAACAGTCGTGCCGGATCGCGTTCGGCGGCCAGCATCCCGACCACGACGGCGGTTTCCAGCTGGTCGCCAGCGAGCGGCGTGCGTACCAGTTCGGGATCGCCCGAATGATGTTCGTGTTCGAGCGCGATGACGAAGCGCTGGACGCCGCCGTCGCGCCCGGCCAGGTAGGCCGCCAGGTCGTTGACCAGGCGGCGGATCGGGAACAACAGGGCAGGGTGGTGGGAGACTTCGTAATTGAGCTCGATGCGTTGCTCGAAGATATCCGGCGGCCGGTACAGCTCGCGCGGATCGGGATGCTCACCGGTCATGCGGTCCAGGTGCTCGAGCAGGCCCGGGCCGAAGCGCCGCGCCAGGCCGGCGCGTGGCAGCGCGAACAACTGTCGCAACTGGCGCAGTCCCATCGCTGCCAGCGTGTCGACCTGCCCGGCATCCAGGCGCGCCAATGTCAGCGGGATGCGTGCCAGCGTGTTACGCAGCTGGCTGCCGTCGGCCAACGCCAGGCCATCCTGCGCGGCGGCCAGCACGCAGGCGCCGAGCGGCGTCGGCGCCATCGCGATGCGATGCTGGAAGCCGAGCTGCCGGAGATCGTCGCGCAACAGGCGTTGCAGTCGCGGCCAGCCGCCGAACAAACCGACGCTGCCCTGGATCTCCAGCACGATGGCGTCCTCGCCCTCCAGGCTCACCATCGAGCTGTAGCGATAAGCCCATGCGGCCAGCAAGCGGCGCAAGCGCTGGTCGCAGCGCGGATCGTGGTCGATCGCCAACACATCGGGCAGCAACGCTTGCGCGGCCAGCAGGGCTTGCCCGGGATACAGGCCGGCCGCGCGCGCCGCGGCATTGGCATCGAGCAGGACGCGCTTCTGCGCCGGGCCGGTGATCAGCGCGAGTGGGGCGGCCAGGTCATCGCGACGATCGCGGCCCTTGCCATTGGCTTCGTTGCGCGCGCGCCCGCGAAGGACGCCGTCGAGTGCCAATTGCGGCAGCAATATGCAGGCCCAGAGCATGTCCGTGCTGCCCGCATCAGTGCCGCGGAATCGGGTGGAAGGGAATTGGCCGCGCCGGCGGCAACGCGCCGCGACATTTCAGCACGCGCAGTTCCGGGCCTTCGGGCGTGCCGCGCAAGCTCAGGCGCAGTGGCGCCGGCGAAGGATTGTCGCGCGCGCCCATCGGCCGGAATGCGAAGCCGAGCGTCTGCCCGGTTTCGGCGGCGACCTGCAGCCGGCGCAAGCCATTGTCATCTACCTGCAGCGGCCAGCCGATCACGGCGCCGCAGCAACCCGCGCGCAAGGCCTGCTCCATGGCCCACAACGCATCCTTGCCATTGGCCTCGACCAGTTGCAGTTGCGACAGGCGCACGCCGGCGCGTTGCCAGGCCGGCGCATAG
>JANPDF010000255.1:0-2614 GCA_031431355.1 Gammaproteobacteria bacterium | reverse complement strand
ACGATGCCCAGGTAACGATGCAACTCCGGGCGCGTGCGCACCTCGAACGGATTGCGCCCCGCCAAGACGTCGCGGCCGAAGGAATTTTCTTCAAACTTCACACCTGCCGATGACATCAGCGTAACCGGCCCGAGCAATTCGGGGTGCCGGGCCGCGAGCATGCCGACGAACTGGCCGCCCATCGAGTGCCCGACCACCAATGCCGGTTTGCCCCCGAACTCGCGCAGGAACGCGGCCATGCGCTCGACCTGGGCCACCGGCCCGTAGTCGGCGTCCGGCAGTCGCTCGCTCTCGCCCCAGCCGGGCAGGTCCGGCGCGATCACGCGATGGTCGCGCGCCAGCTCGCGCATCAACGGTAGCCAGTTTTCCTTGGCGCCGGTGAACCCGTGCAACAACACGACCAGCGGACCACGCCCGGCTTCCAGGTAGGTCCAGCGGTGGTCGCCCACGCGCACCGAGTGCACGCTGGCGCCAGCCAGCCAGCGCTGGCGAGCGAATTCCGCGTCGAGCACGCTGCCCGGCACGGCCATGGCGACGCCGACCGTGGTCAGCGCCAGCCCCAGCGATACCGCCAGCGCGATCCGGCCCTTGGCCATGTCGATCAGCGCTGCGTCTTGCCCGCCGCCAGCGTCTGTTCCACCGAGCCCGTGGTGATCGGGTGGTAACCCGGCCGCGCCTTGGCGAATACTTCCTTGGCGAAGGCCAGGCCGTCCGGCGTCGCTGCCAGCGCGCCGTAGATCGGCATGATCAGTTTGCGGCGACCGATGTGGGCGAGAAACTCGGCAATGGCCGGGCGCGCGGCCAGGTAACCGCTACGCACCGTCAGCGGATACCAGCGCTGCGCGATCTCGGCGTTGGCGGTTCCGGTGAAATGGAATCCCGCGTCGAGCTCGGCCAATTGCGCGACCGTGAGTTTTTCCGGCATGCCTTCCAGGAAGCGCACCCATTCCTGCGTGGTCCACTTGCTGGTGTCCAGGTCGCCCGGCTTGGCGTGACCGGCCAGCCAATGGCCGCGCGCCTCGTCGATCGCGTCGAAGCGTCCCGACTTGGCCGCCTGCGCGAAGGCCGGGATGCCGCTGCCGTGCATCCACTCGTGGATTTCCTCGTGGGTGGTCTTGCCCGGGTTCTTGCTAATCAGCTCGGCCTCGAGGAAGCGCTCGAATTCCGCACTGTCCTGGCTGGTGAAGGCATGCTCGTCGAACCACTTGCGCAGGAACGGATCAAAGGCTTCGCGGCCGTAGCGCGTTTCCAGGAAAGTCAGGAACCACTTGCCCTTGATGTAGGCAACCTGGCTCATGGTCTCGTCCGGATCGCGGCCGGTGATCGGCGCCATCGCCAGCACCTGGTCGTCGGCCTTCAATTCCTTCATGTCCTCGGCCAGGCCGTGCTGGTCGTTGACCGATTCCATGTCGGCGCGATCGCGGCCGAACAGCGCCTCGGTGATGCGGCCCTCCACGTAGCTGGTGAAGCCCTCGTTGAGCCAGGCGTCCTTCCAGCTGGAGTTGGTGACCAGGTTGCCCGACCAGCTATGCGCCAGCTCGTGCGCGATCAGGCTGACCAGCGACTTGTCGCCGACGATCACGGTGGGAGTGGCGAAGGTCAGGCGTGGATTTTCCATGCCGCCGTAGGGGAACGACGGCGGCAACACCAGCACGTCGAAGCGGCCCCAGCGATATTCGCCATAGAGCGCTTCGGCAGCCACGATCATCTTCTCGGTGTCTTCGAACTCGGCGGCGGCCTTGGCCACCATCGCCGGCTCGGCCCAGACGCCGGAACGCTTGCCGGTCGGACGGAAAACCAGGTCGCCGGCGGCGATTGCCATCAGGTAGGACGGAATCGCCTGCGGCATCTTGAAGGTGTAGTCGCCATCGCGAACCACGTTGGGATCGTTGTCGGCGCTCATCAGCGCCATGACGTTCTTCGGGGTGGTGATGTGCGCGTCGTAACTGAAGCGAACGCCCGGGGTGTCCTGCAGCGGCACCCAGCTGCGTGCGTGGATCGCCTGCGACTGGCTGAACATGAAAGGGGTGTTCTTGCCGAGCGTCATCGCCGGCGTCAGCCACTGCAGGCCGGAGGCTTCGGGCACCGTCGAATAGGTGATGCGCACCTGCGGCAATTGCGTCGGCATCTCGATGGCGAGGCGGCTGCCCTGGATCGGGTCGCGGGCGTCGAGCTTGAACTGCAAGGGCTTCCAGCTGCCGGAATCGAAACCGTCGATCTGGGTGATGGTCAAATCGCGCGTGTCGAGCATCAGCTGGCGCGCGGAGGGATCCTTCCATTCCAGGTCAAGCGTGGCCGATCCGGCCAGGACTTTTTTTGCGAAATCCACCCCCAGGTCGAGCACCAGGTGCTTGATCACGACCTTCTTGGGTTCGGCATACGAAGTGACATCGTCGGCGGACATGGCAGGCTCCGCGGAATGGGAGACGGTCGGCTCGGTGGGCTTGGTCGGTTCTTCTGGCATCGGCTTCTGGCACGCGGCCAGGGGCATCAACACAGCGGCTAACAGCAGGGTCGCAAATCGCATGGGCAGGGGTCCGCTTCGGGCAGGGAACGGCAAGTTTAGCGCGCCCCGGGCCCGTGGGAGCGGCTTCAGTGGGAGCGGCTTAGGGCG
>JANPDF010000254.1:0-9190 GCA_031431355.1 Gammaproteobacteria bacterium | reverse complement strand
CCCGGTCCAGGTCGATCAGCACCGAGAAAGCAGGAAACGAAAAGGCCACCAAACGGTAGCCAAGTCATTGAATATATTGGTGGGCGGTACAGGGCTTGAACCTGTGACCCCTGCCGTGTGAAAGCAGTGCTCTACCGCTGAGCTAACCGCCCGGAAGAGGCGCGAATTCTACGTTCTGGCAGCTATCACGGTCAAGAAACGGCGATCGGCAGCGCATCGGGGCCCGTCCGGCGCGCCTGCGCCCGCTTTCCGCGTCAGCTCAGCTTGCTCGAGCGCATGGCCTGCACTCGCTCGGGAGCGGCGAATGAATCCGTGCGCGCATCCGGCCAGAACATCTGGAACGCGGGATGGTCCGGGACCGGTCCGGCCAGCAATTCGCCGGGATGCATGAATCGATGCAAAACCGCCAGCGACCGTACCTCCGTGGAAGAAACGCGACGGATGATGTGCTCTGGCCCGAGTTCATCGGGGTGGTTGAGGCCGGCGGCGGACATCAGTTCGCGCAGGGCCATTAATGTGTTTTCGTGGAATCGGAACACGCGCGTGGACTTGTCCTCCGGCACCAGTGCCTTCTGTCGCTGCTGGTTTTGCGTGGCGACGCCGGTGGGACAGCGGTCGGTGTGGCAGCTTAGCGACTGGATGCAACCCAGCGCGAACATGTAGCCACGCGCGGCATTGCACCAGTCGGCGCCCAGCGCCAGGGTGCGCGCGATATCAAACGCGGTGATGACTTTCCCGGCCGCGCCGATGCGAATGTGCTGGCGAAGGTCGAGTCCGACCAGCGTGTTGTGCACCAGCAGCAGTGCCTCGCGCAATGGCGCGCCGACGTGGTCGGTAAACTCAAGCGGTGCGGCGCCGGTGCCGCCCTCGCCGCCATCCACGACGATGAAGTCAGGCAGGATCCCGGTCTCGTGCATCGCCTTGGCGATGGCAAACCACTCCCACGGGTGGCCGATCGCCAGCTTGAACCCAGTTGGCTTGCCGCCGGAAAGGTTGCGCAAGCGATCGACGAACTGCAGCAGTCCGACAGGCGTGGAGAACGCGGAGTGCCTGGGTGGCGAGATGCAGTCCACCCCGACGGGCACGCCCCGCGCGGCCGCGATTTCCGGCGAGACCTTGACGCCCGGAAGCACGCCACCATGACCGGGTTTGGCGCCCTGGGACAGCTTGATCTCGATCATCTTCACCTGCTCCAGCCCGGCATTGGCGATGAAGTTCGCTTCGTTGAAGTTGCCCTCGTGGTCGCGACAACCGAAGTAGCCCGAGCCGATCTCCCAGACCAGGTCGCCGCCATTCTCGCGGTGATAGCGGGAAATCGAGCCCTCGCCCGTGTCCTGGTAGAAGTTTCCGCGCCGGGCGCCCTCGTTGAGCGCGCGCACGGCATTGGCGGACAGCGAGCCGAAACTCATGGCCGAGATGTTGAACACGCTTGCCGAATAAGTCTTTGCCCTGCCCGGCCCAATCGTGATCCGGAAATCGTGGGACGTGATGTCGGTAGTTGCCAACGAGTGGTTGATCCACTCGTATTTGTCTGCATAGACGTCGAGCTGCGTGCCGAAGGGCCGCTTGTCGAGGGCGTTCTTGGCGCGCTGGTAGACGATGGAGCGCTGCTGCCGCGAGAACGGCCGCTCGTCGTTGTCGCTCTCGATGAAGTACTGGCGGATTTCCGGTCCGATGCTTTCCAGGAAGTATCGGAAGTGCGCCATCACCGGGTAATTGCGCCGCAAGGTCTGCGGATCCTGCACGAGGTCGCGCCACCCGACCAGGCTCAACGCGCCAAAGATCCCGACACCCCACCACCAGTTGCTCGACCAGTGCAGTCCCGCCAGCGAGACCAGCGCCATCACGATGCAAGCGACGAACGGCAGATAACGTGACGAAATCATGCTCATCCCCTGGAGCCCGTGGTCCAGCATAGAGCAAGACAGGGATTGTTGGTGCCCGGGGCGGGGGTCGAACCCGCATGGCCTTGCGGCCGGGGGATTTTAAGTCCCATGCGTATACCAGTTTCGCCACCCGGGCTTGTGCGCATGTTGCCGCATCCGCGACGCGGATGGAGGCCAGGGTCGGGATCGAACCGGCGTACGCGGCTTTGCAGGCCGCTGCATGACCACTCTGCCACCTGGCCGGTGACTTGTTCCGGCATCAGCTTACCGCGACCAGCGCGGCAATCAATCCCGGATAAAACAAAACCCCGGCGAACGGGGTCTTGAGGGTTCTGGAGCGGGAAACGAGACTCGAACTCGCGACCCCGACCTTGGCAAGGTCGTGCTCTACCAACTGAGCTATTCCCGCAGAAGTCGCATATTTTTGGCGATACGGACCATTCTGTCAACACCTGTGGCCATATCCGCCGCCGTGGCGCGCTATCAGCCGCGCTGGCGCATCGTCGGCCAGGCCGCTCGCAGGTAATCCGCGCCGGACCACAGGGTCAGCGCCGCCGCAATCCCGAGCAGCCACTCGCCGATCAGGAAAATCGGCAATCCGAGCAATGGCTCACGGAAGATCAGGCAGCTGATCGCCGTCATTTGCACGATTGTCTTCAGCTTGCCGAGTCCCGCGACCTTGACCAGGCCATGGTCGCCCATTTGCGCCATCCATTCGCGCAGGGCCGAAATGGTGATCTCGCGGCCGACGATGACCGCCGAAAGCAAGGCAATCGGCACCGTGTGGTGCCACTGCACGATCAGGAACAGGGCGATGGTCACGGCGAGCTTGTCGGCTACCGGGTCTAGGAAGGCGCCGAAAGCGGAATACATCTGGAACCGGCGGGCGATCCAGCCATCGAGGATGTCGGTCAGCGCGCCAATCACGAACACCGCGCAGGCCAGCACGTTGGCCCAACGGTTTCCCCAATAGAACACCCACACGAGCACGGGAATCAGCACGATGCGAAAAATCGTCAGCATCGTCGGAATCGTTAGTCTCACAGCTTCTCCGTCGGTGGGCTCGCGGGGGCTTCAATCCCGTGTAGTGAAGCATAGATGCGGCTGGCCAGGGCAGCACTGACCCCCTCGACCCTGGCGATTTCCTCGGCACCGGCGTTCTTCAGGCCGGTAAGTCCGCCGAAATGCTTGAGCAGGCTGGCGCGACGGCGCGGCCCGATGCCGGCGATGTCCTCGAGCCGACTGGTTTCCCGGGCTTTCTGCCGGCGTCCGCGGTGTCCGGTGATCGCGAATCGATGTGCTTCATCGCGCACCTGCTGGATCAGCTGTAGGCCCGGAGACTCCGGCCCCGGGCGGACCTCGTGGCCGTCGGCGAATACCAGCGCCTCGTGTCCGGGACGGCGCTCCTCGCCCTTGGCGACACCGATCATCGCCACGTTGGTCACGCCGAGTTCGGACAGCACGGCAATGGCCTGCGCCAGTTGGCCCGCGCCGCCGTCGATCAGCAGCAGGTCGGGCAGCACGCCGTCCTCGAGCGCGCGCGTGAATCTGCGCGACAACACCTGGTGCATGGCGGCGTAGTCATCACCGGGGGTGATCCCCTTGATATTAAATCGGCGGTATTGGCCGCGCACCGGTCCCTCGGCATCGAACACGACGCACGAGGCAACCGTGGCTTCGCCCATGGTATGGCTGATGTCGAAGCACTCGATCCGCTGCGGCGGCGCGTCGAGTCCGAGGATCTCCTGCAGCGACAGCATCCGCTTGGCCTGGCTCGCGCTGCTGCCGACCTGGGCGAGCAACGCATGCTCGGCGTTGTTCTGCGCGAGCTGTAGGTAGCGTGCCCGCTCGCCGCGCACGCTCGGCTTGATCTCGACGCGGCGGCCGGCTTGCTCGGAAAAAACCTTCTCGTACAACTCCAGGTCGGCGATCTCGTGGCTGAGCACGATCTCGCGCGGTGGCCGTTTCTCGAGGTAGTACTGACCAACGAAAGCGGTGAGCACTTCGGACGCGGAATCAACGCCGTTGAGCCGGGGGAAAAAGGCGCGCGTGCCCTGGTTCATGCCATTGCGGAATGCCAGCAACAGCACGCAGGCCGCGCCGGGCGACAGCGCGCAGGCCAGTACGTCCATCTCGACCTGCTCGCCCTCTACGTATTGCCGGGCCTGCACCTTGCGGATGCCGGTGATGGCATCGCGCAGGCTGGCGGCCTGTTCAAAATCCAGGCGCAGGCTGGCCGCTTCCATCGACCTGGTCAGGTCGTCCACCAGTTCCGTGCTGCGGCCTTCCAGGAACAGCGCGGCGCGATTGACGCTGGCGTCGTACTCGCGGGTGGCGATGAAGCCCACACACGGCGCACTGCAGCGGCCGATCTGGTGTTGCAGGCAGGGCCTGCTGCGATTGCGGAATACGCTGTCCTCGCAGGTTCGCAGCTTGAAGATCTTCTGCATCAGGTCCATCGTTTCCCGGACCGCACTGGCGCTGGGATACGGGCCGAAATAACGCGCGGGGATGGAGCGCGGACCCCGGTGGAAGGCAATTCGTGGCCAGGTTTCCTCGGTTAGCAATATGTACGGATAGCTCTTGTCGTCGCGCAGCAACACGTTGTAGCGCGGCCGCAGCGTCTTGATCAGCTGGTTCTCCAGCAGCAGCGCCTCGGCCGCGGTACGAGTCACGGTCACCTCGACCAAGGCGATCTGCGCGACCATCATGGCGATGCGACGCGACGGCTTGTCGGCGCGGAAGTAGCTGGCCACGCGCTTCTTCAGCGAGGCCGCCTTACCCACGTAGAGCACGCTGCCGTCGACGGCGAGCATCCGGTAGACGCCGGGGGCGGACGTGAGCTCGCGGACGAATTCCTTGCCGTCGAAGCCGGGGATATCCTGCGACTCGCTCATTGCCCTGCCTTCAAAGCGACGCGGCGGCCGAATCGCTGGCAAATTGCGCCTCTGCGCGGACGAGGTCGGCTTCGGTGTCGACCCCGGGCGGAAACGGCACCGGCGAAATGCCGACAGCGATGGAGTAGCCCGCTTCGAGCACGCGGAGCTGCTCGAGCCCCTCGAGGACTTCCAGCCTGCCCTGCTCCAGCGCGGCGAAGCGGGCCAGGAATCCAGCGCGATAGGCATAGATCCCGATGTGCCGCAGCGAGCCGACGTCATCGAGGCGGCCGAGTTGGTCGCGGGCGAATCGGTCGCGTTGCCATGGGATCGGCGCGCGGCTGAAGTACAGCGCGAGGCCGTTGCGATTACGCACCACCTTCACGGCATTGGGGTCGAACAGCGTGTCGCAATCTCCGATGGCAATGCCCAGGGTCGCCATCTCCGTGCCGGCGTCGGCGAGCGTGTACGCCACGGCGCGGATGCCCTCCGGCGGGGCGAACGGCTCATCGCCCTGCAGGTTGACCACGATCCGGTCTTCGCTCCAGCCAAGCTGCGCTGCGCATTCGGCCAGCCGGTCGGTGCCCGAAGGATGGTCCGCGCGGGTCATGCACACCGTCAGTGGGTAGCCGTGAACGGCACGCGCGATGCGCTCGTCGTCGGTAGCGAGCACGACCTGGCTGGCGCCCGCGGCCAGCGCGCGCCGGGCGACGTGCACGACCATGGGTTCCCCGGCGATCAGGCGCAGCGGCTTGCCCGGCAATCGCGTGGCGCCGAAGCGGGCCGGAATGGCTACGACGAAATCAAGATTGCCCATCTGCTTCCTTCAACTTCCTGTCGACTGCGGCAAGGAACTCCGGCGCCAACTCCGCTTGCGCGCCGACGACCCAGGCGTCGCGCAACCCCAGGCCGCGGCATTTTACCGCGTCCTTCCCGGTCATCAGGATTGGGCCGGGAATGCCGGCGAAGTCTTCTGCCCGGAAGCGATGATGGTCGGCGAAGGCATGGCCAACGACGTCGAGGCCGACGCCGCGCAAGGCACCGAAGAATCGCGCCGGATTGCCGATGCCTGCCACGCCCTGCACGGACGTCGCCAGGAAAGAGGACAAGGGCCGACGCAGCGAGCGGTCTTGCAACGAGACCGCATCACCCAGTTGCAATCGCATCGCCCATTCACCCGTCGCGGCGATGCCACCGTTGACGACGCGGAAATCGCATGGCCGCGGACGTTCGCGCAGTGGTCCCGCCGGCAACAACAATCCATTGCCATAACGCCGGGCGCCGTCCACGACCTCGATCTCGACGTCGCGTCCGAGTGCCTGGTGCTGCAGGCCGTCATCGGCGATGACCAGCGTGCAGCCCTCGGCAAGCGCCGCACGCGCGGCGGCGACGCGGTTGCGGTCGACGAACACCGGCACGCCAGCTTCCTCGAACATCAGCCTGGGTTCGTCGCCGCTAGCCGCCACCATCGTGTCCTCATCAACGCGAAGTGCTTCGTCGCCGACGCGGCCGTGACCGCGGCTGATGATTCCCGGCCGCATGCCGAGCGCAGAAAAATGACGGGCCAGCGCGATCACCAGTGGCGTCTTGCCGGTTCCGCCGGCTGTGAAGTTGCCAACCACGATCACCGGTACCGGTAGGTGTTGCTCAGGTGGTCCGGGGCGCAGGCCGCGCAGGACTCGATATATTCCCGCGAGCGAGCGCAAGCCCAGTCCCGGCTCGACGCCGCCATACCAGCGGTCGGTCAACCACAGTTCGAGCGGGCGCCTCACTACGCCTCCGCGTCGTCGCGAAACTGCATCCGGTGCAAGTGCGCGTATAGCCCGCCGCGCGCGAGCAACTCGGCGTGGGTGCCCTGCTCCACCAGTTTTCCCTGGTCCAGGACCAGCACCTGGTCGGCGTGCTCGATGGTCGAAAGCCGATGCGCGATCACCAGCGTCGTCCGATCCGGGATGAGGTGGTTGAGCGCGTCCTGCACCAGGCGCTCGGACTCGTTGTCGAGGGCCGCGGTTGCTTCATCCAGGATCAGGATGGGCGCGTTCTTCAGCATGGCGCGGGCGATCGCCACGCGCTGCCGCTGGCCGCCGGAAAGCAAGCCGCCGTTCTCGCCGATCGGCGTGTCGAAGCCGCGTGGCAAGCGCTGGATGAATTCGCTGGCGTTGGCGGCATCGGCGGCCCTGGCAATGTCTTCGGTCGCCGACTGGTCCTGGCCGTAAGCAATGTTGGCCGCGATGCTCTCATCAAACAGCATGACGCGCTGGCCGACCAGTGCGATCTGCTTTCGCAAGTCTTCAAGCGGGTAATCCGACACCGGATGCCCGTCCAGCAACACTTGCCCGGAGGTAGGTTCATAGAAGCGCGGCAGCAATCGGATCAGCGTCGACTTGCCACTCCCGGATCTGCCGACGATGGCCGTCACCGTTCCGGGACTTGCGCTGAAGCTCACGTTGTCCAGCGCAGGAGTTTCCTGGCCGTCGTAGTGAACGCTTGCCCCGACGAATTCGATCTGCCCACGGCAGCGCCCGAGCGACAGCTTGCCCGCGTCCAGTTCCTCGGGCTCGTCGAGCACGGCGAACAGGCGTTCCGAGGCGGCAATGCCTTTCTGGATGGCGCTCTGCACGTTGGTGATCCGCTTGAGCGACGGTATCAGGGCCATCATCGCCATCATCAGCGAGACGAAGCTGCCGGCGGTCATACGCCCGGCCATGGCTTCGCGTCCTGCGACCACCAGGATCACCGCCAGCGCGCAGGCACCGAGTCCCTGCACCAGCGAAGAAGCACTGGCACGCGTCGTCTCGACCTTGATGTTGAGCCGCAGGTTGCGTTCGGCCAAGGCGCGATAGCGATCGGCCTCGGCTTGCTGGGCGCCGTAAATCTTCACTTCCTGCTGCGCCGACAGCACTTCCTCCGCGGCCTGGGCCATGCTGGCCACGCCAGTCTGGATGCCGCGATTGATGCGCCGGTAACGGCCACCCACGTAAGCGGAAATCAAGGCGATCAGCGGTGCGACCACCAGCATTGCCAGCGTGACCCGGACGCTCTGGTAGAGCATCACGCCAAGCAACACTGCGATGGTCAGCGAGTCGGTGATCATGACCTTGATCGCTTCGCTGGTGGCTTGCGTCACCTGCTCGGTGTCGTAGTTCAGCCTGGACACCAGCATCGCCACCGGCTCGCGGTCGAAGCGCGCGCTGGGCAGGCGCAGGAATTTGCCGAGCACGCTGGTGCGCAGGTCGCGGACCACGCTGCGCCCGGCCCGCGCCATGCCGTAATCGGTCACGAACGTCGCGATGCCGCGCATGATGAACAGGCCGAGGATCGCCAACGGCAAGCTCCAGCGCACGTCCGGGTTTCGCGCAACGAAAGTTTCGTTGACCATCGGCTCCATCAGCCGGGCGAACATGCCCGCCGCCGCGGCTTCCAGGACCATCCCGATCGCCGCCGCCACCAGGAACACCCGGTAAGGACGTGCGTAGGCAAGCAGACGACGGTAGGTCTGCCAGGCTGTCGGCGGCAGCAGGGTCACGGCCGGGACTCGGGGGTGGTCGCGATCGCCAGCTTGACGAAGCCCAGTTGCCCGAGCGCATCCATCGCCGTCACCACCGACTGGTGCGGCGTCCGCCCGTCGGCACGCAGCACGACGGATCGGCTGCGGTCGTCGCCGGCTACCTGGACGATGGCCTCCTTGAGCGAGGCGACGTCGCGCTTGAGTACTTCGTTGTTGCCGACAAAGAACTTGCCTTCCACATCAACCAGCACGATCAGCGGCGCGCCCTTGTCGGGCACCGCTCCTGCCTGCGCTTGCGGCAATTGCAGCTTGAGCGCCGCACGCTGGTTGAAACTCGTGGTCAGCACCAGGAACAGGATCAGGCAGAACAGCACGTCGATCAACGGGATCAGGTTGATCTCGGGCTCGTCGTGTCCGCTATTGCTGCCTACCCTCATCCTTCGCTCCGGCGCGGACGCGGCGTCGGCTTCGCGGCCGGCAGGATTCCTTCGTCGATGGTATCGAGCAGCGAAATGGCCTGCTTCTCCATGTCAATGACGAATTCGGCGATACGGCCGCGGAAATAGCGGTGGAACATGACGGCGGGAATTGCCACGCACAGTCCGCCGGCGGTGCTGATCAGTGCCTGGCCGATGCCGCCCGCGAGCTGGTTGACGTCGCCGACGCCGGTGGTGAGTATCTTCAGGAACATCTGGATCATGCCGAACACCGTGCCCAACAGTCCCAGCAGCGGCGAAACGCTGGCGATGGTGCCGAGCGTGTTCATGAATCGCTCCATCTGGTGCATGACGTGGCGACCCACGTCCTCGACCCGTTCCTTGATCAGCTCACGCGGGCGATAGCGTACGTCCAGGGCCGCGGCGAGCAGTTCGCCCAACGGGGAATTCCGGCGCAGCACTTCGATGTGCTTGGGGTCGAGC
>JANPDF010000253.1:0-2698 GCA_031431355.1 Gammaproteobacteria bacterium | reverse complement strand
CTGGTCGAGCTGTTCAAGCAGATGCTGCTGGTGCGCGCCTTCGACACCAAAGCGGTCGCGCTGCAACGCACCGGCAAGCTCGGCACCTACGCTTCCTGCCTGGGCCACGAAGCCACCCACATTGGCATCGGCAGCTCGATGCAATACGACGACGTGTTCGCGCCGAGCTATCGCGAGTACGGCGCCCAGTTCATGCGCGGCGTGAAACCACGTGAAGTGCTGATGTACTGGGGCGGCGACGAGCGCGGCAACAATTTTTCCGGACCGCCGCACGATTATTCCTGGTGCGTGCCGATCGGCACCCAGAACTTGCATGCGGCTGGCGCGGCATTGGCGTTCAAGCTACGCGGCGAGCCGAGAGTGGCGGTCGCCTGCGTTGGCGATGGCGGTTCCTCAAAGACCGACACCTACGCCGCGATCAACTCGGCCGGCGCGTTCACCCTGCCCTTCATCCAGTGCATCATCAACAACGGTTGGGCGATCTCGGTGCCGCGCAAGGCGCAGACCGGCGCCAAGACGCTGGCGCAGAAGGGCATCGCCGGCGGTCTGGAATGCCTGCAGGTGGACGGCAACGACATCATCGCCGTACGTGGCGCGATGGACTTCGCGCTCAAGCGCGCGCGCAACGGCCACGGCGGCAGCTGCATCGAGTTCGTCACCTATCGCCTGTCGGACCACACCACCGCCGACGACGCCCGCCGCTATCGCGAGGACGCTGAGGTCAAGGCCGGTTGGGAACGCGAACCGCACCTGCGCCTGCGCAAGTTCCTGACCGCCGAAGGCGTCTGGAGCGAGGCCGAGGAAGCCACCTGGAAGGAGGAGTGCAATCGCCTGTCCGACATCGAGGTGAATGCCTACCTGGAGACCAAGTCGCAACCGGTGGAAGCCATGTTCGATTACCTGTACGGCGAGATGCCGCATGACGTCGCCGCCCAGCGCGCGGAAGCGCTGAAGTGGGAGGCCCGCTGATGGCTGCCATCACCCTGATCGAGGCGATCACCCAGGCGCTCGCCTGGGAGCTTAAGCACGACGACAGCGTCGTGGTGCTCGGCGAGGACGTCGGCATCAACGGCGGCGTGTTCCGCGCCACCGCCGGCCTGCAGGCGACCTTCGGTTCCGAACGCGTGATCGACACGCCGCTCGATGAAACCACCATCGCCGGCCTGACCGTCGGCATGGCCACGCAAGGCATGAAGCCGGTTGCCGAGGCGCAGTTCGACGGTTTCATGTACCCGATGGTCGACCACATCATCTGCCACGCGGCGCGCTTCCGTTACCGCACCCGCGGCCGCATGAACTGCCCGATGGTGCTGCGCGTGCCCTGGGGTGGCGGCATTCGCGCGCCGGAACACCATTCCGAAGCGAACGAAGCCATCTTCACCAATGTGCCGGGGCTGCGCGTGGTCATGCCATCGTCGCCGCAGCGCGCCTACGGCCTGCTGCTGGCGGCGATCCGCGATCCCGATCCGGTGATCTTCTTCGAGCCCAAGCGCATCTACCGGCAGTACAAGGAAGAGGTGCCGGATGACGGCGAAGCGCTGCCGATGGATGTCTGCTTCGTGCTGCGCGACGGCACCGACGTGACCCTGGTGACCTGGGGCGCGCAGGTGAAGGAAACGCTGGAAGCCGCCGAAGCGCTCGAGAAGGAAGGCATCAGCGCCGAGGTCATCGACGTCGCCACGCTCAAGCCGCTCGACTTCGACACCATCCACGAGTCGGTGAAGAAGACCGGGCGCTGCGTGATCGTGCACGAAGCGCCGCGGACGGCGGGCTTTGGCGCCGAAGTGGCCGCGCAATTGGCCGAGAAGGCGATGTTCGACCTGGTCGCCCCGGTCGAGCGCGTCACCGGCTACGACACCCACATTCCGCTGTTCCGGCTGGAGATGAAGTACCTGCCGAGCGTGGAAAAAATCATCGCGGCGACGAAGCGCACGCTGGCTTCGAGCTGATCGGACACGGAGAGATCGATCATGGCAAGCAACAAGACATTTTTCCTGCCCGACCTGGGCGAGGGCCTGCCCGATGCGGAGATCGTCGAGTGGCTGGTCAAGGTCGGCGACACCATCCGCCTGGATGAACCGCTGGTGTCGATGGAAACCGCCAAGGCGGTCGTTGAGCTGCCATCGCCCTACTCGGGCAAGGTATTGCGCGTGGCCGGCGGCGCCGGCGACGTGATCACCACTGGCGCCTGGCTGGTCGAGATGGAACTCGACGAGAGCTTGCCGCAACGCGCGGAAGCGCAGGACACCGGCCACGCCCATGGCGGCGGCCAGCAACACGCGCCACCGCCGATGGACGCTCCTGCCGCCACGGTCGACGCGCCCGAAGCGCCGACCGGCGCCGAAGCAGTGACGCACAAGCCGGAGCCGACCGAAGTGAAGTCCGCCGACGCGGGCACCGTGGTCGGCGCCATGCAGTCCAGCGATGCCGTGCGCAGTGAACTGGCGATCGCGATCGGCGGCGTCAAGGCGATGCCCGCCGTTCGCGCGCTGGCCAAGAAGATGGGCGTGGACCTTGCCCGCGTGGCCGCGACCGGTGCCGAGGGCGTGGTCACGCTTGCCGACGTCAAGCGCGCCGCCGATGCCGGCACGGCCAAGGGCGGTGCGGGCGTTCCCGCGCGCGCGGCCGACGCGCCGCGGCCAGCCGCAGCGGCCCGTCCGGTCGCGCCAGCGGTCCGCGCCGCCAGCAGCGCGCCGAT
>JANPDF010000252.1:0-8730 GCA_031431355.1 Gammaproteobacteria bacterium | reverse complement strand
TGGGCCAACGGCACTATCGGTCGGGGCGAATCCGAAGCCGGCGCGCTCACGCCCGGCTACGACTACGACATCAATGGCCTGACCTTCGGCGCCGACTATCGCGCCACTGACCGCTGGCTGGTCGGTGCTGCCCTCGGCTATTCGCTCCAGGACACCGAGCTCGATGCCGATGGCGGAAGTGTAGAGATGCAGGGCTGGTCGTTGTCGGCCTACAGCACCTTCAACTTCAAGGACGCCTGGTACCTCGATGGCGTGTTGATCGCGGGTCGAAACGATTTCGACATCCGCCGCAACCTGCGTTACACACTCAACCTCGTCGGCGGCCCGGTAACAATCGACCAAGTCGCCAGCGGTAACCCGGGTGGCGACTACATCGAGGCCGCGCTGACCTTTGGCGGCGACTTCCACAAGGATGCCTGGAGCTTCGGTCCGTATGCTCGTGTGAGCTCCACGCGCACGAAGTTCGACGCCTACGAGGAACGCATGCAGGCCGGCCCCGGCTTCGGCCTCGGCCTGGCTGTGGAAGATCGGAGTGTGGATGCGCTGTCGGCGGTGCTGGGCGGACGCCTGGCGTACTCGCACAGCGCCGCCTGGGGCGTGCTCGTGCCCTTTGCGACGCTGGAATGGCAGCACGAGTTCAAGGACGATCCGGAAGCGGTGGTGGCGTACTTCATCCACGACCCGACGCAAACGCCGATGGTGCTGCTGGGCGACCGGATGGACAGCAATTTCCTGCGGCTCGGCCTCGGCATGTCCTGGGTCATGACCCGCGGCCGGTCCGGCTTCTTCCAGTACCAACGCATCGCCGCCCGCGAGGGCAACAGCCAACAGAACCTCACGTTGGGTTTCCGCTGGGAGTTCTGATCGTCACCGATTTCCAAAAGGACGTAGGCGTTCAGATGGTCAGCGAGGCGGAAAACGCAAAAAGGCCCGCGATTAGCGGGCCTTCTTACTTCCAACCAAATTTGGTGCCCAGGAGAGGACTCGAACCTCCACGGTTTTACCCGCTAGTACCTGAAACTAGTGCGTCTACCAATTCCGCCACCAGGGCCTGCTCACGCGCAGGGCGAGAGAGCCGCATAAGTTAGTACCGAAGCCCGTGCTTGTCAATAAAAAGCCGCCGTGGCGGGCCCTGCCTGACCGGCCTTCAGTTTCGCCGGTGTACCATTGCGGCATGACAAAACCCCCACGCAAGCCCGCCGGCAGCAGCAAGTCACTGCCACCCTGGATGCCTGATAGCCTCCGTTCCGCCGCCCCGGCGAAGCCCGCTTCGCCAGCTGGAGCACGCAAGAAGAGCGCCGCAGGAGCACGTGCCGGAGCGGCGCCATCGGCGGCCAAGCCGCCTGGCCGGCAGCCGCCGAAGACTGGCGGGCGCGACGGCCAAAAACCCGCAGGCCGTGGTGGCGGCAAGCCGGGTGGTCGCCGCACGGATCCGCATGCCGAACGCGAGGCCGGCCGCTACGCGCAACCAATCATCAGCCGCGAGGCGCTCAGCGAGTTTCTTTCCGACGCGCCCGGGCCGATGAACGTCACCGAGATTTCGCGTGCGCTCAAGTTGACCGAACCGGATCGCCTCGAGGCCCTGTCGCGCCGTCTAAACGCCATGTTGCGCGACGGCCAGTTGCTGATGAACCGTCGCGGCGGCTTTGCCGTCGCCGCGAAGCTCGACCTGATTCCCGGCATCGTCATCGCCAATCCGGATGGCTTCGGCTTCCTCAAGCCCGAAGGCGGCGGTGAAGACCTGTTCCTGCCACCCAACGAATTGCGCAAGGCGCTGCACGGCGATCGTGTGCTCGCCAGCGTCACCGGCGTAGACCAGCGCGGTCGTCGCCAGGGCGCCATCGTGGAAGTGCTCGAGCGGCGCATGACGCGCATCACCGGTCGCTACACCGAACGTGCCGGAATCGGTTCGGTCACCCCCGATGATCGCCGGGTGCAGACCGAGCTGCTGATCCCGCCGGACGCGCGCAATGGCGCGCTCGAGGGCCAACTGGTGGTCTGCGAGATCACTTCCACGCCTGAGCGCGGCCGCTCGCCGATCGGCAAGGTGCTGGTCGTGCTGGGCGACAAGCTCACGCCTTCGCGCGTGGTCGAAATGGCGATCTACGGCCACAACCTGCCGTTCGAGTTTCCGCGCGAAGCCCTGGCTGAAGCGGCGGCGGTGCCACTGGAAGTGGAAGCGTCGGCGGTTGCCGGCCGCGTTGACCTGCGTGCGCTACCGCTGGTCACCATCGACGGGGAGGACGCCAAAGATTTCGACGACGCCGTCTATTGCGAGCCCGCGCCGAAGGGATTCCGCCTGATCGTGGCAATCGCCGATGTCTCGCATTACGTGCATCCAGGCACGGCGCTCGATGACGAAGCGGTGCTGCGAAGCACCTCGGTCTACTTCCCGGGTTATGTCGTGCCAATGCTGCCGGAGACCCTGTCCAACGGCATCTGCTCGCTGAAGCCGAAGGTGGATCGCCTGTGCTTCGTCTGCGACATGCATGTCGATTACGAAGGCAAGGTCAGCAAGTCGAAGTTTTACGAAGCGGTGATGAACTCCAAGGCGCGGCTGACCTACACCCAGGTCTGGGACGCGGTCGGCGAGAACAAGCCGGAAGCCATCGAGTACATCGGCGCGCTGATGCCGCAGATCGATCGCCTGCACCAGCTCTATGAAATCCTGGCCAAGGCGCGCACCAAGCGTGGCGCCATCGAGTTCGAGTCCAGCGAAGTACGCTTCATGCTCGACACCAAGGGCGAAGTAATCCAGGGCGGCATGATGGCGCGCAACGAGGCCCACAAGCTGATCGAGGAATGCATGATCGCGGCCAATGTCGAGGCTGCGCGCTTCATCCTGGCCAGGCAGGTGCCGGCGCCATTCCGCGTCCATGACCGTCCGCCCGAGGCCAAGTACGCCGACCTGCTGGAGTACCTCACCGAGTTCGGCCTGCGCCTGCCGCCATGGAAGGACGTGCAGCCCAAGGACTTCACCAACCTGCTGAAGAAGATCCGTGACCGGCCCGATGCGGCGTTGCTGGAAACCGTGTTGCTGCGTTCGCAGTCGATGGCCGTCTACGCCACCGAGAACAAGGGTCACTTCGGGTTGGCGCTGGAGGCCTATGGGCATTTCACCTCGCCGATCCGGCGCTATCCGGACTTGCTGCTGCACCGGTCGATCAAGCACGCGCTGATCAAGGGCAGCAGCGATGGCTTCCGCTATTCGCCGGTGGAGATGGCGACCATGTGCGTGCAGTGCTCCGAGAAGGAGCGGCGCGCCGACGAGGCGCAGCGCGAAGTCGACGAGCGCTATCGCAGCGCCTGGATGGAACAGCACGTTGGCAGCGAGTTCGATGGCGTCATCAGCGGCGTCACCAGCTTCGGCCTGTTCGTCGAACTGAACCTGTCCAAGGTCAATGGCCTGGTCCACGTAACGCAGTTGCCGCACGATTACTGGCACTTCGATCCGTTGCGCAAATCGCTGAAGGGCGAGCGCAAGGGCATGGCTTTCCGTCTCGGCGATCCGATCCGGGTGCTGGTGCTGCGCGCCAGCGTCGAGGACCGCCGCATCGACTTCAAACTGGTGCTGCCGGCGGAAGAGCAGGGCAAGAAGAAGAAGGCCTGGGCACAGTGAGCAGCCACGCATGAGCAGCAAGGGAACCTGGATCGCCGGCATCAACGCGGTGGCGTCGGCGCTGGAGCACGACCTCGGCAACGTTCGCGAAGTGCTGATCGAAGCGGGCGGCAAGAATCCGCGCCTGACCGAGATCGAGGAAACCGCGCGCCGCCACGAGATATCGGTGCGCCGCATCGCGCTGCAGGCCCTGGACGGGGTCGCCGGCGGCTTGCGGCACCAGGGCGTGATCGCGCGCTACGAAGCGCCGCGCCAGGTCGAGGAGAGCGCGCTGGCGGGCTTGATCGAAGCGGCCGGAGGCAAGGCGCTGATCCTGGTGCTCGACGGCGTGCAGGATCCGCACAACCTTGGCGCCTGCCTGCGCAGCGCCGCCGCCGCCGCAGTAACCGCGGTGATCATTCCCAAGGACAAGGCGGCGCCGATCAACGCAACCGTGCGCAAGACCTCTGCCGGCGCGGCGGATCGCATTCCGGTGATCAGCGTCACCAATCTGGCGCGCACACTGCGCACCATCAAGGAAGCGGGCGTCTGGGTCTATGGCCTGGATGGCGAGGCGACCGCCGGCATCCACGACACCGATTTCCGCGGCAACATCGCGCTGGTGCTTGGCGGCGAAGGCGAAGGAATGCGCCGGCTCACCCGGGAACATTGCGATAGCTTGCTGAAGATCCCGATGCCGGGCCAGATGGAAAGTCTCAACGTCTCGGTCGCCACCGGCGTAGCCCTGTTCGAAGTGGTTCGACAACGTCTCGGAGGCGTGCCTTGCTGAGTCTGAAGTGGTTTGATTTCGTCGGCTTCGCCGGCGTCCTGCTGGTGCTGTTGGCTTACCTTGCCTTGCAGACGCGGCGCATGAGTGGCGATGGCCTGCTCTATTCGCTGGTCAACATGATCGGCGCCGCCTTCATCCTGGTACCGGTGGTTTATGCGGAGCAGATGAACTGGTCAGTGCTGTTTATCGAAGCGGCATGGATTGCCATCAGTGTTTATGGCATTTGGCAGGCGCTCAAGCGCAAGATTTCCAAGCCGCCGGTGGTGTGACCCGGATCAACCGCGCTCGCGTTCGGCAAGCAGCGAAACGAGTTCAGGGCTGACGCCAGGGATCGTGGACCAGTCGATCGCGTCGATCTGGTCGGCGGCCAGAAAGCGGTCCGCATACTCCCGGTAGACGCCTTCCCGCAGGAAAATCTCGAACAGGTCGGGATCCACGTGGTTGTCCACCCGCATCCGGCCAAGGATGCGCAGCGACTGCGACAGGCTCATGCCGGGCTTGTAGGGGCGATCGTGGGCGGTCAGCGCCTCGAAGATATCGGCGATGCCCATGACCCGCGCCTGAGTGCTCATCTGGTCCCGGGTGAGGCCGCGCGGATAACCCTTCCCGTCCATGCGCTCGTGGTGGCCGCCAGCGTATTCGGCGACCTTGGTCAGGTGCTGCGGCCAGGGCAGCGCCTCCAGCATGCGAATGGTCATCACGATGTGGTGGTTGATGATCTCCCGTTCCACCGGGTTGAGCGTGCCGCGACGGATGCAGAGGTTGTCCATTTCGTCCTTCGAAAGGAAGGGCTTCACCTCGCCGTTGACACTGGTCAACTGCAACTCGGCCAGACGCTGGATCGCCGCGACCTGCGCATCGTCCATGAACTCCCCGCCGGTGTTGGAGCGATGCACCAGTTCGCGGTCGGCGGCGATTTGCGCCATCTTTTCCGCGTACCGGGCCTGGTCGATCTCGCCCTTCAACAAGGCGATCTCGGCGTCGCGCGACAACAGCTCGAAGCGGGCATCGAGCAACTCGATGCGGTCGAACAGGGTCTGCAGCTTGGTGGCTTTGTCGACCACGTGCACTGGCGTAGTGATCTTGCCGCAATCGTGCAACAAGCCCGCGATCTTCAGCTCATAGCGGTCCGACTCCGACATGGTGAAAGCCGCCAGCGGGCCCTCCGACGTGCGTGCAGCTGCGTTGGCCAGCATCATGGTCAACACCGGCACACGGTCGCAGTGGCCGCCGGTATAGGGCGATTTTTCGTCGATCGCGGTGTTGATCAGGCTGATCAGCGACTCGAAGAGCTGCTCCATCTGCTCCACCAACTGCCGGTTGTTGAGCACGATCGCCGCCTGGGACGTCAGGGATTCGACCAGTTGCTGGTCGGCGTGCGAGAACGGTCGCACCGAGCCATCGGCACGCTTGGCGTTGATCAGTTGCAGCACGCCGATCACGCCGCCGGTGTGGTCCTTCATCGGCACGGTCAGGAACGACTGCGAGCGATAGCCGGTCTGCTGGTCGAACGCGCGCGTGCCGGAGAAATCGAAGCCTTCGGCAGCGTAGGCATCCGGGATGTTGATCGTCTTCCCGGTCAGCGCCGCGTGCACGACCACCATGGTGTCGTTGGCGCTGCCATCGGCGGCATGCAGGGGTAGGGGTGCGAAATCGATCGGCTCGCCGTGCTTGCCGCCGCGGAAATAGCCGAGGCTGTCGTTGCGCAACACCTCGAAGACCAGCGCGCTGTCCTTCATCCTGTATAGGGTTCCGCCGTCGGCATCGGCAAAGCCGCGCGCCGCCTCCAGGATTCGCTCGAGCAGCATGCTGACGTCGCGTTCGGACGACAGCGCCACGCCTATCGCATTCAGCGTTTCCAGCCTGGCCAGGATGTCGTCGTCGCTGCTCATCGGATTTCCAGTCGCGGTCATGGTGCGAGCCTACCGCGACCGGAGGCTGGTGGAAACGGTCCCGTCGCCGGAACCGGCCTCCGGTAGAATGCAGGAGCCATGTCTGAAGCCAGCTCCCGTTTCCAGAATGAATTGTTGCGCTACTCGCGCGAGCCGGACCAGGCGCTCCGCCGCGAACTGGAAGAGGGGCTTTGGCGCGAGTTCGGCGCCGACCGGGCGGTGCTCGTGCTCGATATGTCCGGCTTCTCGGCCTTGTCCAGCCGCTATGGCATCGTCCATTACCTGTCCATGGTACGGCGCATGCAGCTGACCGCTGAGCCGATCGTCGGCCGCTACAGCGGCACGCTGGTCAAGTTCGAGGCGGACAACTGCTTCGCCATGTTCCCCACCGTGGCCGACGCGATCCAGGCGGCGCTGGAGCTCAACGACGCGTTCGCCACCGCCAATCAGGAAACGCCGGAAGCGTTGGATATCCGCGTCGCCTGCGGCATCGATTTCGGCCCGATCCTGGTGCTTCCGGGCGAAGATTTCTTCGGCAATGCGGTAAACCGAGCCTGCAAGCTTGGCGAGGACCTGGCCGGTCCGGGCGAGGTGCTGGTCACCCAGGAAGCCATGGAATCGCTGCCGGCAAATTCGCCAATCGCCGGCGTTGCCGCCAGATTCGAAGTCTCTGGCCTGGTTGTGGATGCCTTCGTCGTGGAAGCAGGTAAGCCCGACGGTTGAAGAGGGTGCAGTGCGGAGGCGCCGTCAGCTGGTAGCCAGCGCCGGCGCCACGGCAGTCAGCTTCCGCCAGCGATTCAGGATCAGGCAGAACAATTCGGCCGTGCGCTCGGCGTCATAGACCGCCGAATGCGCCTGGGCGTCGTCCCAGTCCAGGCCAGCTGCCTGCATGGCGCGGCTGAGCACGGTCTGCCCGTAGGCCAGTCCGGCGAGGGTGACAGTGTCGAAAGTGCTGAACGGATGGAATGGATTGCGCTTGTGACCGACGCGCGCCACGGCCGCATTGATGAAGCCAAGGTCGAACGGGGCATTGTGGCCGACCAGGATCGCCCGCTGGCACTCGGCCTGCCGGGCAGCCATGCGCACGTGACGGAAGATCACATCGAGCGCTTCGCGCTCGGGCTTGGCATCACGGAAAGGGTGGCTGACATCGATCCCGGTGATTTCCATCGACTTGGGATCCAGGATCGAACCGGGAAACGGCTCGACGTGCGTGCTCACCGTCTTGCCCATCACGAACCGGCCCTGGCCGTCGAGTTCGATCGGCACGGCGGCGATTTCGAGGAGAGCATGCCGCCCGCATTCGAAGCCACCCGTCTCGACGTCGACGACGACCGGGAGGAAACCGCGAAATCGGTCGGCCATGCGCGGCCGGGTTTCCTGTTGTTCCATGTCGCAAGGATAGCAGTTCGGACTCTGCGCAAGCCCGCCAGGCGCGTTGCCGGCCGCGCCTGCGACTACAACTGGCTGGTGGTATCGCGCTTGTCGCGACCGCCCGGAGGCTGGTCGCCATGGACGATGAACCAGGTGTTTTCGGCGATGTTGGTGGCGTGGTCGCCGATCCGCTCGATGTTCTTGGCCATGAACAGCAGGTGCGCGCAGGAGGTGATATTGCGCGGGTCCTCCATCATGTAGGTCAGCAGTTCGCGGAACAGCGCGGTGTACTGCAGGTCGAGTTCCGCATCGCGATTGCGCACGGCCAGCGCCAGCGTGTCGTCGCGCGTGCGAAAGGCGGTCAGTGCATCGCGGACCAGGCCGTTGGCCAGGCTCGCGAGCGCCGGCAGACCATGGGCGAGGGCGACCGGAGCGCTGGCATTGAGCACCATCGAGCGCTTGGCGACATTGGCCGCGTAGTCGCCGATGCGCTCGATATCAGAGGAGATACGCAGTGCGCTGTAAACCTCGCGCAGATCGCGCGCCATCGGCTGGCGCAGGGCGAGCAGGCGCAGTACGTCGTGGCTGACTTCCACTTCCAGTGAATCAATGGCCTCGTCATTGGCCACCACCCGCTCGGCAGCCTTGCTATCGCGGCGGATCAGCACGTCCATAGCCGCATCCAGCTGCGCCGTGGCAATCTCGCCCATTCGGCCGATCTCGCCGTACAGGCGCTCCAGTTCCGAGTCGAAGCTCTTGACGATATGTTCGTTTGGCATGGAAGTTCCCTGGTCTCAGCCGAACCGGCCGGTGATGTAGTCTTCGGTCTGCTGCTTGGTGGGCGTGGTGAAGATGGTCTCGGTGACGCCGTGTTCGACCAACTCGCCCAGGTACATGAAAGCGGTGAAGTCCGAACAGCGCGCCGCCTGTTGCATGTTGTGGGTGACGATCAGGATAGTAAAAGTCTGCTTGAGTTCGGCAAATAGCTGCTCGATCTTGCCGGTGGCAATCGGGTCCAGCGCAGACGTGGGCTCGTCGAACAGCAGAACCTCCGGTTTCAGCGCTACGGCGCGGGC
>JANPDF010000251.1:0-5955 GCA_031431355.1 Gammaproteobacteria bacterium | reverse complement strand
CGCGTCCGCACAACAGCGATCGCGGCTGAAGCCGCTCCTACATGGGCTTGGCTTCGCCGGTCTGCAGACGCCACAGCGCCGCATACGCGCCGTCGAGCGCGAGCAACTGCTCGTGGGTGCCGCTCTCGACGATGCGTCCGGCTTCCAGCACATGGATGGCGTCGGCGTGGCGCACCGTCGACAGCCGGTGCGCGACCAGCAACGTGCTGCGCTGGTGAGCGATGCGCGCCAGCGAGCGCTGGATCGCCGCCTCGGTTTCGTTGTCCACCGCGCTGGTGGCTTCGTCGAGCACCAGCAGCGCCGGCTCCCGGTACAGCGCGCGCGCCAGGGCAATCCGCTGGCGCTGGCCACCGGACAGCTGCGCGCCGCGCTCGCCGACGGCGCTGTCGTAGGCCAGCGGCAGCGCGGCGATGAAACCGTGCGCTTCGGCCGCGCGCGCCGCCGCCTCGACGCGGGCGCGATCGGGTGTCGATTCGCCATAGGCGATGTTGTCGGCGATCGAGCCGTCGGTGAGGA
The DNA here is from genome assembly GCA_031431355.1 of Gammaproteobacteria bacterium. Lineage (GTDB taxonomy): Bacteria > Pseudomonadota > Gammaproteobacteria > Xanthomonadales > Xanthomonadaceae > Arenimonas. The sequence continues at coordinate 5,439 of JANPDF010000251.1, read as the reverse complement.
AGGCGTCCTGCGCCACGTAGCCGATTCGCCGGCGCAAGGCCGCTGGATCCAGCGCTGCGATGTCGACGCCGTCGAACAGGATGCGGCCTGCGTCCGGATCGATGAAGCGCAGCAACAGGCGCAACAACGTGCTCTTGCCGCCGCCGGTGCCGCCGACCAACGCCACCGTGTGACCGGCCGGTACGTCCATGGAAACTTCGCGAAGGGCCGCCCTGCCGTCGTAGGAAAAACTCACACCCTCGAAGCTGAGCTCGCCGCGCCCGCCCGCGAGCGGCTGTTCGTTTCCGCGTGCCGGCAAGCGTGTTTCCAGCAAGTCCATAACCCGATCCACCGACGCCATCGCCCGCTGGTACAAGTCAGTCATGTCGGCCAGCCGCGTCATCGGCCACAACAGGCGCTGCGTGAGGTACACCAGCGCCGAATAACTGCCGACGCCCAGGCGGCCCTGCAAGGTCAGCCAGCCGCCATACAACAACGTCGCCACGAAGCCGAACAGCACCGCCATGCGTATCACCGGCGTGATCGCCGCCGACAGCTGGATGGCGTCGCTGTTGCGCGCGCGAAATGCATCCGATGCCGCGCGCACATGGTCGGCCTCGAACGCCTCGGCGCTGTACGCCTGGATGGTCGCCATGCCGGCCAGGTTGTTGTTGAGGCGCGAGGACACGGTGGCGGCGGCCTCGCGCGCGGCGGCGTAGCGCGGGTACAGGCGCCGCTGGAACCAGAACGCGCCGAACAGGATCAGCGGAATCGGCAGCAGGGCGAGCACGGCCAGGCTGGCGGTCAGGAAGAAGAACACCGCGCCAACCAGCACCGATGAGCAGAACACCTGGATCAGGTCGTTGGCGCCGGTGTTGAGGAAGCGCTCGATCTGGTTGACGTCCTCGTTGAGCAAGGCCATCAGGCGGCCGCTGCGTTCGCGCGCGATGGTGTCCGGCGGCAGCGCCTGCAGGTGCGCGTAGGCGGCATTGCGCAGGTCGTGCTGCAGGTCCTGGGCCAGTCCGCGCCACTTGAGCGCGTACAGGTATTCGAACAGCGACTCGAATACCCAGACCGCAACGGTCAGCGCGACCAGCGCGTAGAGCTGGTGCATGGGCTCCGGCAGACCCATCCGGGCCAGGAACGAGGCCTTCTGGTTGACCACCACGTCGACCGCCACGCCAATCAGCAATTCAGGCAGTACGTCGAAGATCTTGTTAAGGACTGAGTAAACCGTGCCCAACGTCGCATCGCGGCGATAGGGTCGGGCAAAGGCGGTCAGGCGTCGAAGCGGGTGCGCGCTGGGCATCGGAAATAAATCGCCGCCGAGGTCTGCACGCATTGTCGCATGCGGCTAGACTGGGGCCATGATGATCGTCTTCAACAAGCCCTACGGCGTGCTCAGCCAGTTTACCGATGCTGAAACGCCGCAGCGCAAGACGTTGGCCAGCTTCGAGCTGCCGCCCGAGGTGTATCCGGCCGGGCGCCTGGATTTCGATTCCGAAGGGCTGCTGCTGTTATCCAACGACGGCGCCCGCATCGCCCAGATCAGCTCGCCCAAGTTCAAGTGGCCAAAGACCTACCTGATCCAGGTCGAGGGCATCGCCAGCGACGAACAGCTGAAGGCGCTGGCCGCCGGCATGACCCTCAACGATGGGCCGACGCTGCCGGCGAAGGCGCGCAGCCTGCAGACCATCCCCGACTGGTTGTGGCCCCGGCAGCCGCCGATTCGCGCGCGCAAGTCGGTGCCCGACAGTTTTGTCGAACTGACCATCCGCGAGGGACGCAATCGACAGGTTCGGCGAATGAGCGCCGCGGTCGGCCTGCCAACGCTGCGCCTGATCCGCATCGCGATTGGCCCGTACCGCCTCGACGGCCTCGCCCCGGGCCAATGGCGCGAAGAACCCATGTAGGAGCGGCTTCAGCCGCGACCGATCCGGCAAGGCTACCCGCGCATGGCCGACTTCCAAGACCACTTTTCGCAGCAATCGGCCAGCTACGCCGAAGCGCGCCCCGGTTATCCGCCGGAACTGTTCGAGTGGCTGGCTGCGCAATGCCACGGACGTCGGCTGGCCTGGGACGCCGGTTGCGGCAACGGCCAGGCCAGTCTTGCGCTGGCCGAAGTTTTCGATGCCGTGCATGCCACCGATCCCAGCGCCGCGCAGATCGCCAACGCCAGCGCGCATGCGCGCGTGCACTACGCGGTCGAAGCCGCCGAGCACTGCAGCCTGGCCGATGCCAGCGCCAACCTGGTCACCGTCGCGCAGGCGTATCACTGGTTCGAGCACGCGCGTTTCTGCGCGCAGGCGCGACGCGTGCTGCAACCGGGCGGGGTGCTGGCGGTGTGGAGCTACGCCGAGTCGCGAGTTTCCGAAGCAGTTGATCAGGTCTTCGATGACTTGCACCACGTGCGCCTGGCACAGGATTGGCCGGCCGGGCGCGAACACGTGCTCAATCGTTATCGCGAGCTGCCGTTTCCGTTCGAGCGCATCGTGACCCCGGCGTTCGAGATGCGCTGCCAGTGGACACTGGCCCAGTACCTGGCCTATCTGGGCAGCTGGTCGGCCAGCCAGCGCTACCGGCAGCGCACCGGTCGCGATCCGATCGAGGAAATCAGCACGGCCATGCGCACCGCCTGGGGCGATCCCGAGGCGGTGCGCGCGGTGCAGTGGCCCTTGCTGGTGCTGGCCGGTCGCCGCTGATCAGTGCGTCGTGGACGTGGTCGGCTTGGCCTTGCGTGCGCGCGGCGCGCGTGCCGGCTTGGCGGCGGCGGTCTTGGCGGCGGCGGTCTTGGTCGCTCCGTTGCCACGCATATTCTTGGCTTCCATCCGCTTGCTGACGCGCGGCTTGGCCGCTTCGCCGTTCGCGCGCGCTTCCTTGCGACGCTTGGCCACCGCGACGGCAACGCCGAGCCCGGCCAGTGCAACCGCGCCGGCAATGGCGGCGACCGGATTGCGCTTGACCACGCCGACGGCGATCTTGGCGCCACGCTTGGCGACGGCGAGACCGGCTCCGACAGAAACCATTTCCTTAACCTTCGGACCCAACTTCTGCACATGCGGCAACGCCTTGGCCAGGCTGGTGCCAGTGCTGGCGGCAACCTCGCCGACTGCCGAACCGGCGTCGCGGACGAGCTTCCAGCTGGTGGTCAACATCTTTTCGGTTTGCGAGGTCATGGCTTCACCCGTGCGCTGTTAATGACTGGACTTGCGTCCGGAAATACAAAGCTACCGCAGCGCGGATGAACCGTCGATATCCAGCGTGTAACGGCCGTGTTACAGCTTCACGTGCCGCGCGGCTTGGCCCGGTGCGTGGGCGTCGCCGCCCAGGGATCATCCGGCCACGGATGGCGCGGATAGCGGCCCTTCATCTCCTTCCTGACGTCCGGATAAGTGCGGTCCCAGAAGCCCTTCAGGTCCTGGGTCACCTGCAGCGGCTTGCCGCCGGGCGACAGCAGGTGCAGCGTCAACGGCACCCGGCCGTCGCAAATGCGCGGCGTATCGGCCAGCCCGAACAGCTCCTGCAGCTTCACCGCCAGCACCGGCGCCTGCTCGTGTCGATATTGGATGTCGCGCGCCAGCCCGGACGGCACGGTGATCGCGCGCGGCGCCAGGCGATCCAGCTGCTGGCGCTGGTTCCAATCGAGCAGGCCAGCCAGCGCCTCGCCGAGCACTGCGGCATCCAGCGCATCCAGCCGGGTCTTGCCGCGCAGCGCCGGCTTCAGCCACAGCTCGCGCGTCGCCAGCAGCCCGTCATCACCGACATCCGGCAACGCCAGTGCGGGCAGCCACTCGCGCAGGCAACGCACGCGCTCACGCCACTGGCGCAGTCCGTCCGACCACGGCAGCGACTCGATGCCCAGTTCGGCGACCGCCTCGCACAAGGCGTCCGCGGCCAGCGTCGGATCGATGCGTCCGGCCGGCTTGGATTCCAGGACGATGCGATCGAAGCGGCGTTCGCGCCTTGCCTGCAATGCCCGCGATTGCGCGTCCCAGTGCACGAAGTCGCGCTCGACGAAACGTGCCGGGAAATCGCGCAGTAGGCGCGCTTCGTCGACCGGCGCGGCGCGCAACAGCTGCGAGTCCCGGGCGTCGTAGCGCAGTTCGCTGGCGACGATCCAGGGCTCGCCGAACAATGCGCTGTCGTCGAAGATGCGCGCCATGCGGCCATTGGCCAACTGGTAGCGGCGCGGATCGCCAGGATGCTGGCGGCCAATCCGGTCCGGGAAGGCATGCGCGAGCAGGTCGCCCAGTGCATGCGCCGGCGCCGACGTGGCCGGCGCCTGCTGGCAACGCAACCGGCGCCGCCATTGCCGGCTGGCCTGGTCGATCGCGGCGAGCGCGCCACGATTGGAATCGGCCCGCGGCCGACCGGCGCGGAACGCGGCCAGCGACTGCCAGCGCGCATTCCAGTCGTCGCCGCGATAGCCGGACATCGGATCCCGCGCCTCCACCAGTGCCGCCAGGTCGCAGGCCAGCGCCTGCTCGCCGGTGCTCGCCGCCGCCAGCATCGCCGCCAGTCGCGGATGCGTGCCCAGCGCCAACATGCGCCTGCCCAACGCGGTGACCAGGCCGCCGTCGTCAAGCGCGCCCAGTCGTTGCAGCAGTTCCTGCGCCGCGGCCATCGCGCCGGCGGGCGGCGCATCGGGAAAGCGCAGCTGCGCCGATCCCCAGGCCGCCAGTTCCAGGCACAGCGCGGTCAGTTCGGTTTGTGCAATCTCCGGCGTGCGTGTCGGGTCCAGGCGCTGCGACTCCGGCCACAGGCGATAGCAGTGGCCGGCAGCGACGCGTCCGGCGCGGCCGGCGCGCTGGTCGGCGGACGCCTGCGATATCGCCACGGTCTGCAGCCGTGAGAAGCCGCTGTTCGGGTCGTAGCGAGGCTCGCGCGCCAAGCCGGCGTCGATCACGACCCGCACGCCGGGCAGGGTCACGCTCGATTCGGCGACATTGGTGGCCAGCACCACCCGACGGCGACCGAGTGGATCCGGCGCCAGCGCTTCGGCCTGGCGCTCCAGCGGCAGGTCGCCGTGCAAGGGCGCGATCACGATCGCCGCCGTGTCGCCATCACCGGCAAGCGCGGCCTGCAGGGTCCTTTCGGCATCGGCGATCTCGCGCCGCCCGGGCAGAAACACCAGGATGTCGCCCTCGTGTTGCGCAATTGCCAGTTCCACACAGCGACGCAACTGCATCGCCGGTAATTCGCCGCGCCGGTTCGGAAAGTGGGCGACCGTCACCGGGTAGCTGCGCCCGGCCGAACTCAATCGCGGCGCGTCGAGCCAGCCGGCGAGGCGTTCGCCATCGAGCGTCGCCGACATCACCAGCAGGCGCAGTTCGGGGCGCAGCTGCGCTTGCACGTCGAGCGCCAGCGCCAGGCCCAGGTCGCCGCTGAGGTGGCGCTCGTGGAATTCGTCGAAGACGATCGCGGCGACGCCCTCCAGGGTCGGATCGTCCTGGATCATCC
>JANPDF010000250.1:0-3070 GCA_031431355.1 Gammaproteobacteria bacterium | reverse complement strand
GCGCGGCGGCACTGCGCGGCGAGGATCCGAGTTTCGACTTCCGCGTACGCAGCGATGCGCTGCGCTTGTCGCCCGCTATCGCCGACGAATCGGCGCAGCCGGTCGCGGCCAGCGGCGCCCTGCGCCTGCGTGGTCGCTGGCACGCGTGGAGTCTCGGCGGCGCCATGACGCTGGTGCGCGCGCGGCAGTCGGCGAGTGTCACCCTGTCCGGGCGCGGCGATGACCGGCACCTGGAGCTGGGCCCGGTGCTGGCAAAGACCCCGAGCGGCACCCTGCGCGGCAAGGCCGAGCTGCATTGGACGCCCGGCTTGCGCGTGATGATCGACAGCACGTTGGCCGGATTCGATCCCGGTTACTTCCTGCCCGATTATCCCGGCGCGCTCAGCGGGCGCATCGCCGGCCAGGCCCGTCGCGATGCGCAGGGTCATTGGCAGGGCGAGGCGAAAGTCAGCGACCTGCGTGGCACGTTGCGGCAGCGACCGCTGCGGGGCCAGGCGGAGGCAAGTTTCGCGGATGCCACGGCCACCGGCAGCCTGGCGTTGAGCATCGGCGACAGCCGCATCGACGCCCGTGGCAGCGTCGGCGAACGCATGGACGTGACCGCGCGCTTCGCGCCGTTCGACTTGCACGACCTGTGGCCCGATGCGGCCGGCCGCTTGCAGGGCACGGTGGTCGTGCGCGGCGCGCGCGCGACGCCCAGTTATCAAGCGGACCTGCGCGGTGACGGATTGCGCTGGAACCAGTTCAAGGCCGGCCATCTCGAAGTGCGAGGCAAGCTGCCCGCCAGCGGTGATGGCGGCGACCTTCGCCTGTCGGCGCGCGCCTTTGAAGTTTCCGGTCTGGCCTTCGACCAGGCCGCGTTGACCCTGCTCGGCAGTGTCACGTCGCTGCGCGCCAACGCCAGCGTGAGCGGCGAGGCGGGCACGTTTTCGGCGCAGGCCACGGCCGCGCGCGCCGGCGCGCAATGGCGCGGCCGACTCGCGCAACTTCGCCTGGCACCGCGCCGCGGCGCGCCGTGGTCACTGCAATCGCCGGCCGCCTATCGTTATGGCGATGGCGCGCTGCAGCTGGAGCCGGCCTGCCTGGCTTCCTCCGCGGGCGGTCGCGTGTGCGCGCAGGCCACCGGATCGCGCGCCAGCGTGCGCGGCAACGACTTGCCCTGGGCGTTGCTGCAACCGTGGCTGGTCGATACCGAGTTCGACCTGCATCCGTTCGGCGACATTGATTTCAACGGTGATTTCGTCCGCGCGACGAACGGCGCCTGGTCCGGTGGTCTGCAACTGGATTCGACCAGCGGCGGCCTGCGCCTGGATGCGCAATCCACGCGTGCGCTGCTGGCTTATTCCAACCTGCGCCTGGTCGCGCGACTCCAGCAATCGCGGGTCAACGTCGATCTTCAAGCCGCGCTGGCCGAAGGCGGCAGCCTCAGCGGCACGCTGCAACTTGGCGGCCTGTCGGCGACCGCGCCGCTGCAAGGAAACCTGCGCCTCGACATCCGCCAGTTGGAGTGGCTGGAGTTGTTTTCCGCCGACCTGGCTGGGCCGAGCGGGCAACTTGGCGGCAACCTGGTGTTCGCCGGCACGCTCGCCGCGCCGCTGCTCAGCGGCGACGCGCGGCTGAGCCGCTTCGGCGGTGAACTGCCGGCACTTGGCGTGGTGCTCAGTGGCGGTGAGTTCGTGCTGCGCGGCGAAGCGGGCGGCCAGGCTCGGATCACCGGTCAGGTCTCGTCCGGCAAGGGCAGCTTGCAGGTGGACGGCAGCCTCAACCTGCGCGACCGCAGCAGTCCGCTCGAACTGCGGCTGACCGGGCAGGACATCACCGTGGCCGATACCCCGGAACTGCAGGCGACCATGAGCCCGGACCTGCGCCTGCGTTACGCCGACGGCACCCTGCAGGTTCGCGGCACGGTCGGCGTGCCGAGCGCGCGCATCGACCTGGAACGGCTCGATCAGAGCGTGTCGGTGTCGCCGGACGTGGTCGTGCTCGATCCCGAGAAGCCGGACACACGCTCGGTGTTCCAGGTCGATACCGACGTCGAGCTGCGCCTGGGCGAGGCCGTGCACCTGCGCGGCTTTGGCCTCGACGGCCGCCTGGCCGGCAGCCTGCGCGTGCGCGATCGCCCCGGCCGCCCGGCGCAGGCGACCGGCACCCTGGACGTGTCCGGCAAGTACACCGCCTATGGCCGCGCGCTGGAGATCCGCCGCGGAAGGCTCAGTTACGTCAACGCCGCCTACGACAACCCGGCGCTGGACATCGTCGCCGAGCACGAGTTCGAGCAGGTCACCGTCGGCGTGCGGGTGCGCGGCTCGGCGCTCGCGCCGGAGACCACGATCACTTCCAGTCCGGCGATGGCCACTTCCGAGGCCCTGTCCTGGCTGGTGATCGGGCGACCGCTGGGCACCGCCAGCGGCTCCGAGCTGCAGCAGATCAGCGCCAGTTCGCTGGCCCTGAGCGCCGGCAGCAACCTGCTGGCGCAGCGGCTCGGCACCCGGCTGGGCCTGGACTCGGCCGGGGTCATCGAGACCCGAGCGCTGGGCGGCTCCACCTTCATGGTCGGCAAGCAGGTTTCGCCCAGGTTGTTTGTCAGCTACGGGCTGTCGCTGATCGGCACCGGTCAGGTGCTGACCCTGAAGTACCTGCTCCGCCACGGCCTGGACGTGGCGCTGGAATCCGGAAGCGTGGAGACCGCCGGCTCGTTGAACTGGCGCAAGGAGAAGTAAGGCGGCTAGCGGCGCTCCGCACCGGAGTGGCTGTCGGAGCCTCTGGACGACCTTGGTCCGGCCCCGCTGCCGGTTCCCCGCCTTCCGAGCTATGATCATTTTGTGACCGCTGTCACAGCATCAGGACCGCCCGGGTTCATCATTCAACTCGAGGCCCGACTCAGTTTTCAGGGGAATTCGAAATGAAGCGCTCGTCCACGCCCACCCGATACCTTGTCGCCGCGATCGCAGTCGGCCTGTCCGCTTCCGCTGCCGAAGCCGCGACCCGCACTGACCTGCACCGCACCGACCTGGCCCAGGTCAATCATCAATACCGGCTGGCCACCCAGGGCGCGGGCGCCGCGGCCGGC
>JANPDF010000249.1:0-2835 GCA_031431355.1 Gammaproteobacteria bacterium | reverse complement strand
GGGCCCTCGGCTTGCTGGTTCGGCGTGAGCACTCGCTAATGTAACTGGGACGCAAGCTGTCAGCCACGGGCATCGAGCGCGAAGAGGCCGACCTGGCGCTGGACAAGCTCAACCGGCAGGACTTCCAGAACGACGCGCGTTTTGCCGCGGCGCTCGCCCGTAGCCGCGCCAACGCCGGCTACGGCCCCAACCGCATCCGTGCCGAACTGGGCACGCACGCCCTCAGTCGGGATGATGTCGCCGCTGCCCTGGAGGCCTGCGAACGCGACTGGGGTGCGGCGGCCCGGGACATCATTGCCCGCCGCTACGCCAACAAGGACCTGGGCGATCAAGCCGTGCGGCGCAAGGCCGTGGATTTCCTGCTCAGGCGCGGATTCGACCAGAAGTGCGCCTTCGTCGCAGTTCGAGCCCGGCCTGAGGACGCGGATTTCCCGGACTGAAGCAGTGGGACGGGCTGGCCTGATAATCTAGCGGCCTGCGGATTCGATTGATAACTCAAGCTCCTGCCGCCATTTTTGGCCAGGGCGCCGAGGTTGCGTCGCCGCCTCCCTTTTCTATTGCCGACGCCATTCCTATGAAAAGCAGTGCCGAGATCCGCAAGGATTTTCTCGATTTCTTCGCCTCCAAGGGCCACACCATCGTGCCGTCGAGCCCGCTGGTGCCGGGCAACGATCCGACCCTGCTGTTCACCAACGCCGGCATGGTGCAGTTCAAGGATGTCTTCCTTGGCGCCGAGAAGCGCAGTTACAAGCGGGCTGCCAGCTCCCAGCGCTGTGTGCGCGCGGGCGGTAAGCACAACGACCTCGACCAGGTCGGTTATACCGCGCGCCACCACACCTTCTTCGAGATGCTTGGCAACTTCAGCTTCGGCGATTACTTCAAGCGCGATGCAATCCTGTACGCCTGGGAATTGCTCACTGGGGTCTGGGCGCTGCCCAAGGACAAGCTGCTGGTCACTATCTACCAGACCGATGACGAAGCCTTCGACATCTGGCACAGGGAGATTGGGCTGCCGGTCGAGCGGATCATCCGCATCGGCGACAACAAGGGTGCGCCGTTCGCGTCGGACAACTTCTGGCAGATGGCCGATACCGGTCCCTGTGGTCCATGTACCGAAATCTTCTACGACCACGGTGCGCACATTCCCGGCGGCCCGCCTGGTTCGCCCGATGAAGATGGCGACCGGTTCATCGAGATCTGGAACAACGTATTCATGCAATTCGACCGGCAGCCGGACGGCACGCTGTTGCCGCTGCCAGCTCCCTGCGTCGATACCGGCATGGGCCTTGAGCGCGTCGCGGCTGTGCTTCAGCACGTGCACAGCAACTACGAGATCGACCTGTTTCAGCACCTGATCAGGCATGCGGCGAAGCTGACCAATACCAGCGACCTCGACAGCAAGGCGCTACGCGTGATCGCCGACCACATCCGCGCGTGCTCGTTCCTGATCGTCGACGGGGTGATGCCGTCCAACGAGGGTCGTGGCTATGTCCTTCGCCGGATCATCCGCCGGGCGATCCGCTACTTCTGGAAGCTCGGCCCCTTGCAGGCTGACGGCCAGTTCTGGCGCATGTTGCAGCCGCTGATCGACATGATGGGCGGGGCGTACCCCGAACTTGTCGCCAAGCGCACGCTAATAGAGCAGGCGCTGCGAGCCGAGGAAGCAGCATTCGCACAGACGCTCGACGCTGGCATGACCCGGCTGGAGAACGCCCTCGCGGCCAGCGGCGGCACCATCGACGGCGAGCAACTGTTTCAGTTCCACGATACCTATGGCTGTCCGCCCGACCTGATCCTCGACATCCTGCGCGAACGCGGACTGAGCACGGCTGACGGCGCGGTCGACCAGTACGAGCAACTCATGGAGCAACAGCGCGACCGCGCCCGTGGCGCCAGCAAGTTCGCCGGTAGCGTTGGCCTGCCGGCGGAGCTGGTTGCATCCATGCCACCTTCCGAGTTCCTGGGTTATGACGCCCTGGAGCAGGCGGATTGCCAGGTCCTGGCCCTGCTGCGCGATGGCAAGTCGGTGCAGGCGATCGCCGGCGGCGAAGATGCGGTGATCATCCTGGAGCGCACGCCCTTCTATGCCGAGTCCGGCGGACAGGTTGGCGACACTGGCGTCCTGGTGGGTCCAGGCAACGCGCACTTCAACGTACGCGACACGGTGAAGCTCGCGGGAATTTTCCACGGGCATGCCGGCACGCTGGCCGGCGGCGCCATCAAGGTCGGCGACCGGCTGTCCGCGCAAGTCGACGGCGCGCGTCGACAGGCGATCGTCCTCAACCACTCGGCGACGCATTTGTTGCACGCGGCGCTGCGCACGGTGCTTGGCGATCATGTCACCCAGAAAGGTTCCCTGGTCGCCCCGGATCGCCTGCGTTTCGACTTCTCGCATTTCCAGCCGATCAGCCACAAGGATTTGGCGACCATCGAGGCGATGGTCAATGCCGAGATCCGGCGCAATCCAAGCGCCGAGATCCATCAGATGGACATGGCCGAAGCCATCGAGTTCGGTGCGATGGCGCTGTTCGGCGAGAAATACGGCGAGCGCGTGCGGGTGCTGAAGCTGGGCGACTTCTCGACCGAGTTGTGCGGCGGAACGCATGTCCGCAACACCGGTGACATCGGCGTGTTCAAGATCATCTCGGAAGGGGGTATCGCCGCCGGCGTTCGCCGCATCGAGGCGGTGACCGGCGAAGGCGCGCTCGCCTATTTTGCAGAACAACAAAGAAGGCTCGACATACTCGCGGAATTGCTCGGCGGTAAAGGCGACGAAGCACTCGAAAAGCTTCGCCACCTGCTTGATCGCCAGCGCAAGCTGGAGCGCGAAGTTGA
>JANPDF010000248.1:0-4970 GCA_031431355.1 Gammaproteobacteria bacterium | reverse complement strand
GGTTGCGTGGGCCCGTGCGCGAGTGGCGTGGCCGGTTACGTACCTGAATACCCCAATGGCCAGCAGTACCTGATTGTCGGCCAGCCGCGGACCATCGGCGTGCGCTTCTCACAGGAGTTCTAAACCGGCAAGGGCTCAGGGGAGCGACAACGGGAGGCGGCTTCGGCCGCCTCCTCTTTTTTTGGTCGGTACAATGGCCGCGTGAATCAAGCCACTGTCCACTGCTCCCACTGCCCCGCGATCTGCTGCCAGCTCAAGGTGATCCTGATCGCGGGCGACCATCCGCCGGAGCAATATGTCGACCTGGATGAGGACGGCCACGAGATCATGGGCAAGGGCGACGATGGCTGGTGCGCCGCCCTTGATCGCGACGCCATGCGTTGCAGCATCTACGAGCAACGGCCGTTCGTGTGCCGGGAATTCGCCATGGGCGGCAGCGATTGCCTGGATGAACGCGAATCATGGCGGCGCATAGCCGTGAGCTTGCGCTAACATCGTGTCCTGGTTCCTGTACGTCATCGAGTGCGTCGATGGCAGCCTGTATACGGGCATCTCCGTGGACGTGCAGCGGCGGTTCGCCGTGCACGCCAGCGGCAAGGGCGGCCGCTACACGCGCTCGCACCCACCGCGCCGGATCGTTGCCGTGCAAGCATTCCCGGACCGTGGCACGGCAGCGAGCGCCGAGCATCGCGTGAAGCGGTTGACCGTTTCCGGAAAGCTGGACTTTTGCCGGCAAAACCCGCCGCCAAGCTGAACCAAACCCGGCTGGGCGGGCGCTCGCCCGTGTTGGCGCAGTGTCGCCATGCCATATGCTGGAACGCGTGGATCCATCCTGTTCCGGCCAGCTCCAATGACTGTCAATGAATCCGAGATCCTGGGCGCCAGCCTGCTTATCGTCGACGACCAGAAGGCCAACGTCGAGTTGCTGGAGGCAATGCTCGCCGATGCCGGCTATGCCCGCGTCCAATCCACGACCAATCCGCGCGACGTGCAGGCGCTGCATCGCGAGCACGGCTTCGACCTGATCCTGCTCGACCTGCAGATGCCGGGCATGGACGGTTTCGAGGTAATGGAAGGACTCAAGCAGATCGAACCAGGCTACCTGCCCGTCCTTGTCCTTACCGGGCAACCGTCGCTCAAGCTGCGCGCTTTGCAGGCGGGCGCCAAGGATTTTGTCAGCAAGCCCTTCGACGTGCTTGAGATCCAGACGCGGATTCGCAACATGCTTGAGGTCCGGCTGTTGTACAAGCGCATCGAGAACAACAACCGTGTGCTCGAGCAGACGGTACTCGAGCGTACTGCCGAGTTGCGCGAGAGCGAGGCGCGCTTTCGCAGCCTGGTGGAGCTGGCATCGGACTGGTACTGGGAGCAGGACGAGAACGGGCGCTTCACCAAGGTTTCCGGGCCGGCCATGGAAATGCTCGGCTTGAACGAAGGGGGCGCGGACGGCGAGCCCCCGCGCTGGAACCAGCAGGAGCGCGCGCAGCTCGATGAGAAGCTGGCAACGCGCCGGCCCTTCCTGGACTTCGTATACAGCCGGATCAATTCCGACGGCAGCGAGCAGTTCCTGCAGACCAGCGGCGAGCCCAAATTCGACGAGTCCGGCCGATTCACCGGCTATCGGGGCATCGGCATGGACGTGACCGGCCGCATGCGCTCCGGCGCCGGGCCAGGCGGGCGCGTGCAACTGCTGCGTATGGATGGCAGCCTGGTGCCGGTCGAAGTGCAGCGCCAACAAGGCGACGCAGACGGCGCCTGGATGCTGGTGGAAGTTGGCCGGGACCCGCCAGGCGCCACATGAAGAACGCACCTGCATCCTGCGAGAGCGCCGTTGTCCGGCCGGGTCGGGCCTACTCCCTTGCCGGGGCTCCGAGCCCTCGCCAGAACCGCCTGCTGGCCAGCCTGCCGGAGGCCGATTTCGAACGACTGCGCGGCGACCTTGAACTAGTCACGATGCTGGTCGGCGACGTTGTCTGCGAAGCTGGCGCCACCATGTCGCACGCATTCTTCCCGGCCAGCGCGATCGTCTCCCTGCAGTACGTCATGGAAAACGGCTCCTCGGCTGAAATCGCCGGTGTCGGCAACGAGGGACTGGTCGGCATTCCGCTAATCATGGGCGGCGAAACCACTCTGAGTCGGTCGATCGTGCAGACCGGGGGCTACGGCTACCGGCTGCGGCAATCGGTGCTGCTGGAGGAATTCAATCGCGGCGGCGCGCTGATGCGGCTGCTGCTGCGCTACACGCAGGCGCTGATCACCCAGATGTCGCTCACCGCCGCCTGCAACCGCCGGCACACGCTGGAACAGCAGTTGTGCCGCTGGTTCCTGTTGACCCTGGACCGCATGTCCGGCAACGAGCTGATCATCACCCAGGAGCTGATCGCCAGCATGCTCGGCGTCCGCCGCGAAGGCGTAACCGAAGCCGCCGGAAAGCTGCAACGGGCCGGGATCATCAATTATCGCCGCGGGCACATCACCGTGCTGGAGCGCGCCGGGCTCAATTCACGGACCTGCGAATGCTACGAGGTGGTTCGCAAGGAATTCGATCGCCTGTTGCCAGAGCGCCCAGCGGCGGCCCCGGACTTCTTGAACGGCGAATGAGCAGCTCTTTGGCACTGTGCGCTGGCGCACTGAGCGCAACCGCACACTCACCATAATTGTCGTCACGGGCTGGTGTCGGGACGGGCGGGAAGTTCAGGAAGAACTTATGTGCACCTTGTGCTTGAGTGACATGGGCGAATTGCGCGATGACTGGCTGCGCGAACCAAAGCCAAAGGCGGAGCCGGCCATGGCTGCAGACGCGACGGCGGTGCCGGTGACATTCGCCGGCGAACCGAGTCGCTCCCCCAAAACGCATAGGACGATGTCCATCCTGGAGGCCGCGGCAGTTGCCGCGTTGCTTCCATGAGCGTCCCCTGGAAGGAAATCGGGTCACGGGCAAAACCGTCGAACTGGACTCCGATGGCTTGGGCCGTGCTCGCATTGGTCGTGCTTTGCACTGCCGGAAGCGTCGTGGTCGGCGTGAAGCTTTATCAGATCACCGGCCAGCAGGTCGAGTTCAATCCAAAGTAAGCCAGCGAACCGAGACGATGTGATTCAGCGCGACAGGCCCGGTGACTTGAGCACCGACAGTCCGATATCCACGCTGGCGTTGTCATCCATCAATTGCACATGGCCGTCCTGCACGAAGCACTGCAGCCGCATGCTTCGCGTCGCTAAGCCGGCGATCGCCAGGACGCTCTCCGCGGAAATATCGATGACCTCGAGGTTGTCGCATCGGGCCAGCGCCGGCGCATTCTTTTCCCACCAGATCGCGGCGCCACGCCCGCTGAACGTGTACACGCGTACACGCGCGGCTCGCCCGCAAGCTTTGCGGATGCGCTGTTCGTCCGGCTGCCCGGTCTCGATCCAGGTTTCGATCTGACCGGTCAGGTCCTTCTGCCACAGGTCGGGCTCATCGTCGGTGCTTATTCCCTTGCCGAATGCCAGGCCGTCGCTGGCATTCAGCGCAAACGCAAGGATGCGCACCATCAGCCGCTGCTCGGTTTCGGAAGGATGCTGCGCCACGGTGAGCGAGTGCGCCTGGTAGTAGTTGCGGTCCATGTCGTTGACCTGCAGCTCCACCTTGAAAACCGTTGCCTTGACTGCCATCCGTCCGCCAGTAGTGATTCATCCACATCAATGATCGCACGCCGGACGCTGGCTCCCCTGCCCTGCTTGCATATACTGACGTCCACTGCCGCGCGGCCAACACGACGATTCCCATGCTCAAGCCAGGCGATCCTGCTCCTTCGTTTTCGCTTCCCGGCGACTCCGGCCGTCGCGTCGACAGCGCCGGCCTGGCGGGACGCCGCTACGTGCTGTTCTTCTATCCCAAGGACGATACCCCCGGGTGCACGCGCGAGGCCTGTGCGTTCCGCGACAATCAGCCGGCCTTCGAAAAACTGGGCGTACCAGTGTTTGGCGTGAGCGCGGACACGCCGGCCAAGCACGACCGCTTTGCCGGCAAGCACGGGCTGAATTTTCCGCTGTTGTCGGACCCCGGGCACGAATTGCTCGACGCTTACGGCGTCTGGATCGAAAAGAGCCTCTACGGCCGGAAGTATTTCGGGATCCAGCGCTGCACCGTGGTGGTCGACAAGCAGGGAATCATCGAGAAGACCTGGGAAACGGTCAGTCCGGACAGCCATGCCGGCGAGGTGCTGGACTATCTTTCCGACGCAGCCGCGGCGCCGAAACCGCCCCGCAAGCCGCGCTGACGCAGCTCTGATGACGCCTGCGCGCAAGGCTCACTGGCAGATCCACGCGTGCGTGCTGCTGTGGGGATTCACTGCCATCCTCGGCAAGCTGATCAGCCTGCCTGCCCTTGCCCTCGTCTGGTGGCGCATGCTGCTGGTCTGCCTGGCGCTGCTGCTGTTTCCCCGGGTGTGGCGTGGACTGCGCGCGCTTTCACCGCGCCTGCTCGGCGCTTACGCCGGCGTCGGCGTGCTCGTCGCGCTGCACTGGCTGACTTTCTACGGCGCCATCAAGCTGGCCAACGCATCGGTGGCAGCTACCTGCATCGGCCTGGCGCCGGTATTTCTTTCGCTGGTCGAGCCATGGATCTCGGGGCGCCGCTTCGAGCCCAGGGAATTGCTGCTCGGTGTGGCCGTGGTGCCAGGCGTGGGCCTGGTGGTGGGCGGCGTGCCTTCGGGAATGCACCTTGGCATCGTCGTCGGCGTCGTGTCGGCTTTGCTGGTGGCGCTGTTCGGCGCCTACAACAAGCGCCTCGTGGAGCGGGCCGATCCGCTCACCGTGACCTTCGTCGAGTTGGCAGCGGGCACCGTCTTCCTGGGCCTGGCAGGGGCCGCCACGATGCAGGCTTCGACCGGCGCCTTCATTCCGGGCCCCCGCGACGCCGCCCTGCTGCTCGTGCTGTCCATGGCCTGCACGCTGCTGCCCTTCGCGCTCTCGCTGGTCGCGCTGCGCCA
>JANPDF010000247.1:0-1579 GCA_031431355.1 Gammaproteobacteria bacterium | reverse complement strand
CTCGCGCAGCGCGGTGCTGCGCGTGGCCGAGCGCCTCGGCGCCGGCGTCGGAGCCAGCGCATGAGCCTGCGCTACTTCATCCTGGCCATGCTTACCTTTGCGGTACTCGGCACCGGCGTGGCCGTTGTCTACGCGCGCCAGGAACACCGCCAGGCCTATGTGCAGCTCACCCGGCTGCTGCGCGACCGCGACGAGATCAACATCGAGTTCAGCCGGCTGCAACTCGAGCAGGCGACCTGGGCCGAAACCAACCGAATCGAGCAAGTCGCCACTGAGCGCCTTGGCATGGCGTTTCCGCAGGCGGCAGAGCTGGTGGTGATCAAGCCATGAGGCAACGCGCGCGCCCCTACGACCTGAGGACACGGCTGCTGGTGCTGGCAGGCGTGCTCGGCTGCTGCGGCGTCGTGCTGGTCGGGCGCGCGGCGCAGATGCAATTGCTGAACCGCGATTTCTACCAGCACCAGGGAGACCAGCGGTTCCTGCGGGAAGTGCCGATCGCGACGTCACGCGGCATGATCGTGGATCGCAATGGCGAGCCGCTCGCGGTATCGACGCCGGTTGAATCGGTCTGGGCCAATCCCAAGGAACTGCTGCAGCATCCCGATCGTCTGCCTGAACTGGCCAAGGCGCTGGGCATCCCGCAGGACGTGCTGACCCAGAGCATCGCCCAGCGCTCGGACAAGGAGTTTGTCTTCCTGCGCCGCCGGATCAATCCCGACGATGCCGAAGCCGTGGTTAAGCGCGGCATCCCGGGCGTGTACAAGCAGCGCGAGTTCCGCCGCTTCTATCCGCACGGCGAAGTGATGGCGCACGTGCTTGGCTTCACCAACATCGACGACCACGGGCAGGAGGGCCTGGAACTGGCATTCGACGACTGGTTGACCGGCAAGCCTGGCGCCCAGCGCGTCATCCGCGACCGCCGCGGACGCATCGTCGAGAACGTCGACCTCGTGCGCGCCGCCGAGCCGGGCAAGGACCTGACGCTGTCGATCGACCGGCGCATCCAGTACCTCGCCTATCGCGAGCTGAAGTCGGCGCTGCTGGAACACGGCGCGGCCAGCGGCTCGGCGGTGGTGGTGGACGTGCCCACCGGCGAGATCCTGGCGATGGTCAACCAGCCGGCCTACAACCCGAACGCGCGCGAGGCCGCCGAGCCTGGCACGCACCGCAACCGGGCGGTGACCGACGTGGTCGAGCCGGGCTCGGTGATGAAGCCCTTTACCGTCGCCGCCGCGCTTGAAGCGGGCCTGGATCCCAACGTGATCGTGCAGACCAGCCCCGGCTGGATGATGCTCGGCAAGTACCGGATCAGCGACGTCCACGACCATGGCGCCGTGGACCTGACCCGGTTGCTCGGCACCTCGTCCAACATTGGCGCGGCCAAGCTCGGGCTGGAGATGAGCAGCGAGCAGCTGTTCAATGTGTTGCAGCGCTTTGGTTACGGCAACAGCACGCAGTCTGGTTTTCCCGGCGAATCCTCCGGCGTGCTGGCACCGCCGGCCACCTGGGGCATGGTCAAGCGCGGAACGATCTCCTACGGCATGGGCCTGTCGGTGACTCCGGTGCAGCTCGCGCAGGC
>JANPDF010000246.1:0-5977 GCA_031431355.1 Gammaproteobacteria bacterium | reverse complement strand
GTTGGCGCTACTGGGCTTGTCTTCAGCTGCGGTTGCCAACCCGGACGCATGCGCGCCCAAGATTGAGCGCCCGTGGATTCGCGCGGCGCCACCCGGAGCCGGGATGCTCGCCGGCTACGCGGTAGTCCGGAATCCCTGCGCGGGCGCGCGCACCGTCACTGGCATCGCCACCGCGGAGTTCGCCAGCGCGATGATCCACGAGACGATGGTGGTGGATGGCGTCAGCAAGATGCGCCATGCGCCGGCACTGCGCGTCCCGGCGCGCGGCGAGCTGCGCTTCGCGCCCGGCGGGCGGCACCTGATGCTGATGCAACCCAGGCGCGCGCTGAAGCCCGGTTCCAAGGTCCGGCTGAGCCTGGTGCTGTCGGACGGAAAACGGGTCAGCGCCGGCTTCCTGGTCCGGCGCGAGCCGCCGCCCTGAGATCAGGCGGCGCTTTTCCTGCGGCTTGAACGGGGACTGCCCAGCAGCCGCGCCAGGAACTGCCCGGTGTGCGATTCCGCCACCGTTGCCAGCGTTTCCGGCGTGCCTTCGGCAATGATCTGGCCACCGCGATGCCCGCCTTCGGGGCCCAGGTCGATCACCCAGTCCGCGGTCTTGATGACGTCCAGGTTGTGCTCGATCACCACGATCGTGTTGCCGTCGTCGCGCAGCTTGTGCAACACCGCGAGCAAGTGCTCGATGTCGTGGAAGTGCAGGCCGGTGGTGGGCTCATCGAGGATGTACAGCGTGCGCCCGGTATCGCGCCGACTGAGTTCCTTGGACAGCTTGACGCGCTGCGCCTCGCCGCCGGACAGCGTGGTCGCCGATTGGCCCAGCTTGATGTAGCTCAGGCCGACGTCGACCAGTGTCTCCAGCTTGCGCGCGAGGGTCGGTACCGGCTCGAACAGCTTCAACGCATCCTCGACCGTCATCTCGAGCACGTCGCGTACGCTGTAGCCCTTGTACAGGATCTCCAGCGTCTCGCGGTTGTAGCGCTTGCCGTGGCAGACGTCGCAGGGCACGTACACGTCCGGCAGGAAGTGCATCTCGACCTTGATCAGGCCATCGCCCTGGCAGGCCTCGCAGCGTCCGCCGCGCACGTTGAAGCTGAAACGCCCGGGCGAATAGCCGCGCGCACGCGCTTCCGGCACCTGCGCGAACAACTCGCGCAGGGGCGTGAACAGGCCAGTGTAGGTGGCGGGATTCGAGCGCGGCGTCCGCCCGATCGGCGACTGGTCGATGTCCACGACCTTGTCGAACAGCTCGATGCCTTCCACTTCGCGATGCGGCGACACCGTGTGCGAGGCGCCGTTCAATTCGTTGGCGGCGATGTGGTACAGGGTGTCGTTGATCAGCGTGGACTTGCCGGAACCGGAGACACCGGTGATGCAGGTGAACAGGCCGGCGTACACGGTCAGGTCGACGTTCTTGAGGTTGTTGCCGGAGGCGCCGAGCACGCGCATGGCCATCTTCGGATTAGGCTTGTGCCGCTGCTTCGGAATCTCGATCCGCTTCTTGCCGGACAGGTAGGCACCGGTCAGCGAACGCGGCGCTTTGAGGATGTCCTGCAGCTTTCCCTCCGCGATGATCTCTCCGCCGTGCACGCCGGCTCCCGGGCCGATATCGACGATGTGGTCGGCCATGCGGATGGCGTCCTCGTCGTGCTCGACCACGATCACCGTGTTGCCCATGTCGCGCAGACGGGTCAGGGTTCCGAGCAGGCGCTCGTTGTCGCGCTGGTGCAGGCCGATGGAAGGCTCGTCGAGCACATACATCACGCCAACCAAGCCGGCGCCGATCTGCGAAGCCAGGCGGATGCGTTGCGCCTCGCCGCCGGACAGGGTGTCGGCCTTGCGCTCGAGCGTGAGGTAATCCAGGCCGACGTCAACGAGGAAGCGCAGGCGCTCGCGGATTTCCTTGACGATCTTCACGGCGACTTCGCCGCGCCAGCCCGGCAGCGTCAGCTGTGCGAAGAAGGCGAGCGACTCGTCCACCGGCATCTGGGTGATCTGCGGCAACGGGCGCTCGGCGACGAACACATTGCGGGCGGCGCGATTCAGTCGCGCGCCAGCGCATTCCTGGCAGGCGCGTGTGCTGACGAACTTCGACAGTTCTTCCTTGACTGCCTGCGACTCGGTTTCCCGATAGCGGCGTTCGAGGTTTGGCACGATGCCTTCGAACTTGTGCTTGCGTTGGGTGCGGCCGCCGGATTCGGTGAGATAGGTGAAGGAGATCACCTGGTCGCCGCTGCCGTAGAGAACGGCCTTGCGGTTTGCCTCGCCCAGTTCGCTCCAGGTGGTGTCCACGTTGAAGCCGTAGTGCTTGGACAAGGATGCGATCAGCTGGAAATAGTAGGCGTTGCGGCGATCCCAACCGCGCACCGCACCGGCGGCCAGGCTCAGTTCCGGATGCACGACGATCCGGCCGGGGTCGAAGAATTCGGCCACGCCCAGGCCGTCGCAGGCAGGACAGGCGCCCATCGGCGAATTGAATGAGAACAGGCGCGGTTCCAGCTCGGGCAACGAGTAATCGCAGACCGGGCAGCTGAACTTGGATGAAAACAGCAGAGGCGTCGCCTTTGCATCGTCCAGCGATAGCACCGAGGCCATGCCGTCGCCGAGCTTGATGGCGGTCTCGAAACTCTCCGTGAGACGTTGCTTGATGTCGGCGCGTGGCTTGAAGCGGTCGATGACCGCCTCGATGGTGTGCTTCTGGCGCAAGGTCAGCGCCGGCACGTCGTTGATCTCGTGGATGATGCCGTTGACCCGGACCCTCACGAATCCCTGGGCGCGCAACTGCTCGAACACCTGCACATGCTCGCCCTTGCGCTCGCGCACGACCGGGGCCAGCAGCATCAGGCGACTGTCCTCGGCTTGGGACAGCACGATGTCGACCATCTGGCTGATGGTCTGCGCCTCGAGCGGGAAATGGTGGTCCGGGCAACGCGGCGTGCCCACCCGCGCGTACAGCAGGCGCAGGTAATCGTAGATCTCGGTGATCGTGCCCACCGTGGAGCGGGGATTATGCGAAGTGGATTTCTGCTCGATCGCGATCGCCGGGGACAGGCCCTCGATGTGGTCCACGTCGGGCTTTTCCATCACCGACAGGAACTGCCGCGCGTACGCCGACAGCGACTCGACGTAGCGGCGCTGGCCCTCCGCGTAGATGGTGTCGAAGGCCAGCGAGCTCTTGCCCGAGCCCGACAGCCCGGTGATCACGATCAGCCGGTTGCGCGGCAGGTCGAGATCGATGTTCTTCAGGTTGTGGGTGCGGGCACCGCGGATCCGAATCGTGTCCATGCGCCGAGACCGGCTCCGGAGGGGGGAACCGGGCAGTTTAGCAGGACCGGCGAGTCCTTCCGTGACTGGCACCACAGCGGCCGCAAGGCCTCATTTCAGGACCTGGTCGATCCCCTGCAGTGGCGCGCTCAGCAGTACCGCTCCCTGTAGCCACTTCGGTTCCCAGGGGATCGTCGCGTGGCCCTCGGCGTTGCTCTTCCACAGCTTCCGCTTGCCGTCGGGGAGGGTCAGGGTCACCGTCTGCGACTGGCCCTTGGCGAAGCGCAGGGTCAGCTGCTTCACCTTGGGCGCCAGGAAACTCATGACTCCAGCCATCTCCTTGATGCCGCGCTCCATCACCGGGACTGACTCGGTGAGTTGCGCATAGCTCAGCCGGGTTCCTGGCGGCGTGCGCGAGTTGAGGTCCATGCTGAGCCGGACCCGGCCCTTGGGCTGGTTGGTCTGCACCTGGGCGTCCGCATCCGCCCAGTCCTGCCGGATTGGCAGCTCAATGCGACCGTCGGGCAGGATCGGGACCGGGATGGTCTTCGCGCCCAGCTTCACCTGCAAACGGAAGTCGGCGGGTAGGGCGTCGAAGCCCTCGCCCGGGCGGGCGATCATGGCCGCGGTGAAGATCTTCTGGGGATCGACCTTGCCCAGGACCAGGCCCATCTGGGCCATCTTGGCATAGGGGAAGTCGCGCCATTCGGCCAGGGCAGGCGACGCCAGGGTCATCAGCAGCAGCGCGGCGAGGGTGAGTCGGTTCAGGAAGGGCGGGTGCATCTGGACTCCATTTGAGGACTGGCTTGTAGGTCAAAAGCCGCAAGGGGTTTGACTGGTAAGGGGTTTTCCACCATAATTCCGCTTCTGTCCCGTGACCGCGGGGCAGGATTTTCATCAATATAACTACTAGAGGAATTCCGGTCATGTACGCAGTCATCGTCACTGGCGGTAAACAATACCGCGTCATGACGGGCGAAACGCTCCGCGTCGAGAAGCTCGATGTCGAAGCCGGCAGCGCCGTCGAGTTGAGCAACATCCTGATGGTCGGCGACGGTGACAACATCACCATCGGCGCCCCCAGTATCGCAGGGGCGCTGGTCAAGGCCACGGTCGTTTCGCACGGCCGCCTGGAAAAAATCCGCATCGTCAAGTTCCGCCGCCGTAAGCACCATCGCAAGCAGATGGGCCACAGGCAGCATTACAGCGAAATCAAAATCACCGGCATCACGCTCTAAGCGCAAGGAGAACTCGTCATGGCATCAAAAAAGGGCGTAGGTTCGTCACGCAACGGCCGCGATTCCAACCCGAAGTACCTGGGCGTCAAGATCTACGGCGGCCAGGCCATTGAAGCGGGCAACATCATCGTCCGCCAGCGCGGCACCGAGTTCCATCGCGGCGCAGGCGTCGGCATGGGTCGCGACCACACCCTGTTCGCCCTCGTGAACGGCCGGGTGGATTTCTCGATCAAGGGCCCGAAGAAGCGTCGCACCGTCAGCGTCCTCGCGGCGGAGTAATCGCCGGTACGCAGGCTCGAACGGCCCCGCTTCGGCGGGGCTTTTCATTTAACATGGGCAAACAATGAAATTCGTCGACGAAGCAGTCATCACCATCTTCGCGGGCGCCGGCGGCAACGGCTGCGTCAGCTTTCGTCGTGAGAAATTCATTCCGCTCGGCGGCCCCGATGGCGGCGACGGCGGCGATGGCGGCAGCGTGTACGTGGAGGCGGACGAGAACCTCAACACGCTGATCGATTTCCGCCACCAGCGGCAGTTCCGCGCCCAGCGCGGCGAGAACGGCATGGGCCGGCAGATGTACGGCAAGGCTGGCGAGGACGTCCTTATCCGGGTGCCGATCGGCACCGAGATCATCAACGTGGCTACCGACGAAATCATCGGCGACCTGACCGAACACGGCCAGCGCCTGCTGGTCGGTCGCGGCGGCGAGGGCGGTCGCGGCAACGTGCATTTCAAGAGCTCGCTCAACCGGGCGCCGCGCAAGGCGACCACTGGTTCGCCGGGCGAAGAGCGCGACATTCGTATGGAGCTCAAGCTGCTGGCCGACGTCGGCCTGCTTGGTTTCCCGAACGCCGGCAAGTCGACCTTCGTGCGCGCGGTCTCCGCGGCGACGCCAAAGGTCGCCGACTATCCGTTCACGACCCTACATCCGAACCTGGGCGTGGTCAGCGTCGAGCCCTATCGCAGCTTCGTCATCGCCGACATCCCCGGAATCATCGAGGGCGCCGCCGAAGGCGCTGGCCTTGGCAGCCTGTTCCTGCGCCACGTGCAGCGCACCCGGTTGCTGCTGCACCTGGTGGACATGGCGCCGTTCGACGAAGCCATCGACCCGGTCTACCAGGTCCGCGCCATCGAGAGCGAGCTGCGCCAGTACGATCCGGGCATGCTCGCCAAGCCGCGCTGGCTGGTGATGAACAAGGGCGACCTGCTGTCCGAAGAAGAGCAGCAGGCGAGGGCAGAGGAAATCGTCACGGCGCTGGACTGGCGCGAACCCTGGTTCGTCACTTCCGCCCTGAGCCGCGAAGGCACCTGGCCGATCATGCTCCGGGTCCAGCAGTTCTTCGACGACCAGAAGCGCGACGCGCTGGAAGCGGCGGAGGATGCCGCTGCGCGCGCCGAGATGGCCCGCGATGTCTGAGCCTGCCTCCTGTAGGAGCGGCTTCAGCCGCGACGCTTCTCTCGCAAGCTTTGTCGCGGCTGAA
>JANPDF010000245.1:0-17046 GCA_031431355.1 Gammaproteobacteria bacterium | reverse complement strand
TTGGCATCTGAGGCGCGCACCAGGTGGACGATCAGGCGCAGGTACTTGTTCCGCTTGACCGAGGTGTCGCCGAACATCTGGCGGATGTTCATCACGCCGAGCCCACGCACCTCGAGCATGTCCTGCAGCATCTCCGGGCAGGTACCGTCGAGCACATCCGGCGCGATCTGGGTGAACTCCGGCGCGTCGTCCGCCACCAGCCGGTGGCCGCGGGAAATCAGCTCCAACGCCAGCTCGCTCTTGCCGGCGCCCGACTCGCCGGTGATCAGCACGCCGATCGAGAAAATTTCCATGAACACGCCATGCAGGCTGATCCGCGGCGCCAGCGCTAGGGCCATGTGGTACTGCAGCAGGTTGAGCAGTTCGAAACCGCGCTTGGGCGAGACCCACAGCGCAGTCTCGGTTTCCTCGGCGATATTGCGCAGGTCGGTCGGGCAGGCCTGGCTCTGGCTGATGACAAGCGCCATCGGCATCAAGCCCATGATCTTCTCGAGCGCTTCCCAGCGCTGCCGGGCATCGAGTGAATCCAGCCAGGCCAACTCGGCGGAACCGACGATCTGCACCTTGTTCGGATGGATGACGTTGAGGTAGCCGGCCAGCGAAGGCCGGCGCGTCATCTGCTCGCTGCGCTCGAGCGTGCGTTCGCCACCGCGCTGGCC
Source organism: Gammaproteobacteria bacterium (assembly GCA_031431355.1). Lineage (GTDB taxonomy): Bacteria > Pseudomonadota > Gammaproteobacteria > Xanthomonadales > Xanthomonadaceae > Arenimonas. The sequence continues at coordinate 16,387 of JANPDF010000245.1, read as the reverse complement.
CGAGTTCAGCCAGCGAAGGCCTAGTCGCTCCTGAAGCTGGTCGTAGAGTTCTCGGGCGCTGATCCGGTTGCGCATGTCGGCCTGGGCAGGGGATCAGCCAAAGCTGTCCGAACGGGCGGCGGACTCGCCACGGTGGTGGTCCTTGACCTTTTCCTTCTGCTTGATGACAAGCCGGTCGAGCTTGTCGGCGAGCAGGTCGATCGCCGCGTACATGTCCGATGCCAGGGAGTCCGCGAACAAGGTCTTCCCGGGGGTGTGGATGGTTGCCTCCGCCTTGTGTTCGAGCTTGTCGACCGACAGGATCATGCGGGTATCCAGATGTTGTTCGAAGTGCTTGGCCAGGCGTCCTATTTTTTCTTGTGCGTAGTCGCGAAGGGCCGAAGTGATTTCCATCTGGTGACCGCTGATGTCGATGCGCATGTCTTGCTCCTGTCGTCGTGCCGCTGCAAAAAAAGGGTAGGGCTGGCTAGAGTCGTTGGCGCTCCGTGGATGAGGGAATATTCATCGCTTCCCGATACTTTGCCACAGTTCGGCGGGCCACGGGGATGCCGTCCGCCTTGAGGATTTCGGCCAGTTTCGCGTCGGAAAGCGGCGCTCGCGGGTTCTCATTGTCGACCAGCCTGCGCAGCATGGCCTGGATGGCGGTAGCAGATGCCCCGCCGCCGCCATCGGTGGCAATGCCCGACCCGAAGAAATACTTGAACTCGAAGGTGCCGCGCGGCGTGCGCAGGTACTTGCGCGTGGTTGCGCGTGAAATCGTCGATTCGTGCAGGCCGAGCTCCTCGGCCACTTCCCGCAGCGTCAGCGGCCGCATCGCCTGGGCGCCGTGTTCGAGGAATCCGCTTTGCTGGCGCACGATGGAGCGGGCGACGCGCAGCAGGGTGTCGGCCCGCGTCTCCAGGCTCTTGATCAGCCAGCGAGCCTCCTGCAGCTGGGCGCGCAGGTAGGTGTCATCCTCGCGAGTGGATTTCCCGATCAGTTGCTCGTAGTGCCGGTTTATGCCGATCCGGGGCTGGCTGCCACTGTTGGTGGCCACCTTCCAGACGCCGCCCTGACGATAGGCGATCGCGTCCGGGACGATGAATTCAGTCTCGCTGCCGCCAATCCGCGCACCGGGTTTCGGATCCAGTGAACGAAGCAAGGCCACGGCCACGTCCACTTCATCGGAAGGCTGGCTCAACTGGTTGGCAAGACCGGCGGTGCCGTGTCGGGCCAGCGCATCCAGGTGGCTGGCCGCGATTCGCCGCGCCAGCTCCAGGCCCGGCGTGCCTGGGTCGAGCATTCCCAGTTGGACGCACAAACACTCCGACAGGCTGCGGGCGCCCACCCCGACTGGATCGAAGCGCTGGATCAGCGTCAGTACCGTCTCGATCTCGGCCACGCTTGCCACCAGCTCCGGCAACAGGGCCGCCTGGATGCCGTCGATGGACTCGAGCAGATAGCCGTCTTCACTGATCGCTTCGACCAGCGCCTCGCCGATCAGCAGGTCGCGCATGTTGAGATGGCTCAGGCGCAGCTGCCAGGCGAGGTGCTCGTGCAGGTCGAGCGGCGCGGCGCGACCCTCGTCGTGGTCTTCGCCCTCGTGCGCGTTGCCGCTGCCCGCCGGCCGCTCATCGTCCCAGCGGAAGTCGGGGACGTCGTCGAACGAATCAACCAGTTCGGGGGCCGGTTCGTTCTCCCGGGCGACATCGATTTCGGGAGCGGCGTCACTGCCCTCGAAGCCGGGTTCGGAGGAGTCGTCTTCGTCGCGCTCGAGCAGCGGATTGCTGTCCACAGCGCCATTGATCTCCAGCTCGAGCTCGGCCGCGGAAAGCTGCAGGAGGCGGATCGCCAGGCGCAGTTGCGGAGTCAGCGTGAGCTGTTGTCCCAGCCGGATTTGCAGGGTGGGTTTCATGAGGGCGCCCGTGACGACCGAGCCGGGCGGCAGCGCCTAGAGGCGGAACGATTCGCCGAGGTAGACGCGACGCACATCCGGATTGGCAAGCACGGCTTCGGGGGATCCTTGGGCCAGTACGCTTCCAGCATTGAGGATATACGCCCGGTCGCAGATGCCCAAGGTTTCACGCACGTTGTGGTCGGTGATGAGGACGCCGATTCCGCGCTGCTTCAGGTGCCGTACGATTTTCTGGATCTCGCCGACCGAGATCGGGTCCACGCCCGCGAACGGTTCGTCGAGCAGGATGAGTCGCGGATTGGCCGCAAGCGCGCGCGCGATCTCGACGCGCCGCCGTTCGCCGCCGGAGAGGCTTGCGCCCATCTGCCCGGCAACATGGGTGACCTGGAGCTCGTCAAGCAGCGAATCGAGTTGTGCGCGGCGTGCGCTCGGGCTCAGGTCGTTGCGCAGTTCCAGTACCGCCAGCAGGTTGTCGGCCACGCTCAGCTTGCGGAATACCGAGGCTTCCTGCGGCAGATAGCCGATGCCGCGACGGGCTCGCTCATGCATGGGCAGGCCGGTGATGTCCTCGCCGTCCAGCTCGATGCGGCCGGCATCGCTCGGCACCAGGCCGACGATCATGTAGAAGCAGGTGGTCTTGCCGGCGCCATTGGGGCCGAGCAGGCCGACCACTTCGCCCGGACTGAGGTCCAGGCCGAAATCATGGACGACCTCACGCGATTTATAGCGCTTGCGCAGGCCGCGGGCCGACAACATCAGTTGGAGCCGGCCGACTTGTTCTTGGGCATGATCCGCATTTTCACGCGGCTGCCGTCGCCGCCGCCGTCGAGGCGACCGGACTTGAGGTCGTATTTGATGGTCTCGCCGCGCAAGGTGCCGCGCGGCTGTTCGATCACCACGCCGCCGGTCAGCACGATCAGGTCGGAGGTGAGCTTGTAGACGATCTGCGCCGCGCGCGCGTTCATCAACTCGCCGTTGTCGGAGACCTGCTTGAGCGTGGCTGGCGATCCGGTCAGTACGACCTGGTCGATCTCGCCGGCGCGGCGTTGGATCACCGCTTTGTCGGCGCCAACTTCCAGCGTGCCCTGGGTGATGCGGACGTTGCCGGTGAGCACGGCGTCGCTGTCGTCGCCGAGGGTGGCGTCGGTACGGTCGGACTCGACATCCATCGGCTGGTTGCGATCCGAGGACTTGGCCTGCGCATCGGCCGAGAACATGGCGGCGAGCAGAATCAGACTATTGGCGACGAGGCGCATAGCGTCCTTTGACGTTGGCAAGCAGTTGGATGTGGTGGGACTTCATATCGGCCCGCAGGCCGGTGCCGTGGAGTATAGAGTCGGCCCGGCTGATGGTCACGGGATCCCGGCTGGTAGCCAGGTCCTGCTTGGGAAATATCTGCAGCCGCGCCGTGTTGAAACGGGTGCGCTCCCCGCGCGGGGATACCGGGCCGAGCAATTCCACCTTGTCGATCAGCCGAACTTCCACGCCTTTGTCCGCCACCCACGCGCTGTTGGAGGTGGCGACCCAGCGTCCCTGCTTTTGATCGGGAAACGAGAATCGCGGCAGGCGCATCGTCAGGCTGTTGCCACCCGGATCGCGCTCCAGGTGCGGGGAGGTGACCGAGAACGATTCCTTTCCATCCTCGTCCAGCGAGGTGAGCTCGAAGTTCTCGAGGATGTAATCGGACTGGGCCGTGCCTGCAATCGCCGGGCGGGACTTCGGCTTCAGTTCCCATACCGCGATTCCCGCCAACAGCGCGACCGCGACCAGGCTGGCGACGAGAAGCGGTCGTTGGGTCATGGTGATCCGAACCGCGCCAGGACGCTGGACTGGAGACCCTGTGAGTCGAGCAGCAGGTCGCACAGTTCGCGTGCGGCACCTTCACCGCCACGCTGCCGGGTGATCCAGTGCACGTGGTCGACTATCCAGGGATGGCCGTTGGCCGGGGAGACCGCCATGCCGACGTTCGGGAACAGGCACAGGTCGGCCAGGTCATCGCCCATGTAGGCCACTTGCGAGAAGTCGATCGCAAGGCTCGCGCAAAGCTCGCGCAGGCAGGCCAGCTTGTCGCGGACGCCCGTAAAAACGTGTTCCAGGCGAAGGTCTTTGGCGCGGGCACGCGCCGAGGCGCTGTCCCGCGCGGTGATCAGCGCGACCTGGATGCCATTGTCCACGAGCAGCCTGAGGCCCAGTCCATCCTGCACGTGGTAGGCCTTGCTCTCGTTGCCGGCGCCATCGAACCAGAGGCGGCCGTCGGTGAGCGTGCCGTCGACGTCGAAGGCAGCCAGCCGAATGGCGCGGGCGCGATCGCGAAGTTGTGCGGTGGGCTCGCCGTGGATGACAGTCATTGGGCTCAGACTACTCGCGCGCGCAGCAGGTCGTGGATATTCAACGCGCCCACCACGCGCTGCCTGTCATCCACGACGACAAGCGCATTGATCTTGTGCGCTTCCATGAGGTGGGCCGCCTCGACGGCAAGCTGGTGGGCGCCGATCGTCTTCGGCGCATGCGCCATCAGCTCCCGGACCGGTACGGTGCGCAGGTCGAGTTGTGCATCATCCAGCGCGCGGCGCAGGTCGCCGTCGGTGAATACGCCCAGCAGCCGGTCATCGGCATCGACCACGGCGGTCATGCCGAGGCGTTTTCGACTCATCTCGACCAAAGCCTCGCTGGCAGTGGCATCGATGCCGACCCGCGGCACTTCGCTGCCGGCGTGCATGACATCGCTGATGTGCAACAGCAGCCGGCGACCGAGGCTGCCGGCGGGGTGCGAGCGCGCGAAGTCGTCCGCGGTGAATCCGCGCGCCTCCAGCAAGGCGACCGCCAGAGCGTCGCCCATCACCAGCGCCGCGGTTGTACTCGAGGTCGGTGCCAGGCCGAGCGGGCAGGCCTCCTCGGGCACGCTCACGTCCAGGTGCACGTCGGCCAGTGCCGCCAGCCGCGACTCCGGTCGGCCGGTCATCGCGATGATGCGGTTGCCCTGGCGCTTGAGGGCCGGAACGATGGTAAGCAGTTCCTCGGTTTCGCCTGAATTGGAGAGCAGCAGCACGACGTCGCCGTCCTTGACCATGCCGAGATCGCCATGGCTGGCCTCCCCCGGGTGCAGGAAGAACGCTGCGGTGCCCGTGGAGGAGAGCGTGGCCGCAATCTTGGTGGCGATGTGCCCGGACTTTCCCATCCCAGTGCACACGACCCTGCCCGAGCAGGCGAGCAACTCGCTGCAGGCATCGGCGAAGGCAGCGCCGATACGTGCTTGCAGGGACTCCAGCGCCCGCGTTTCGATCTGGATGACGCGCTGGCCGCTGGCGATCAGCGACTCCGGCTCGGTCGGGAGGTTGGCGGGAACGGCACTCATGCAGTGGCCAAGCGGTATGATGTCGGGCCTATTGTAAGGCCTGTACCGGCCCGAACCCCTGTTTTCCCCCGCTCGACGATGAACGTCCCGATGAATGCCCAGCAGATACAGCAACTAATCGAAGCCGGGTTGCCTGGCGCCCAGGCTGACGTGCGCGGTGAAGACGGCGTCCACTTCGACGCCACCGTCGTGGCCGAATGCTTCCGCGGAAAATTGCCGCTGGCGCGCCACCGCATGGTCTATGCCACGCTGGGCGAACGCATGGGCGGCGAAATCCACGCCCTCGCGCTGCGCACCCTGACCCCCGACGAGGCTCGGCCCTCCGCCTGAGCCCACCCAGAGACCAAGCAACCATGGCCAAGATCATCATCACCGGCGGCGAAGTGCTGGACGGGGAAGTGCAGATTTCCGGCGCCAAGAACGCCGTGCTGCCGATCCTGTGCGCGACGCTGCTGGCTGAGAGTCCTATCTCGATCGGCAACGTTCCGCACCTGCACGACGTCACCACGACCATGGAACTGCTTGGTGCCCTGGGCGTGAGCCTGACCGTCGACGAGAAGCTGACCATTGCGGTCGAGCCGACCGCGATGATCGAAACGGTTGCGCCTTACGACCTGGTCAAGACCATGCGCGCCTCGATCCTGGTGCTCGGTCCGCTGCTGGCGCGGCATGGGCACGCCGAGGTTTCGCTGCCCGGCGGTTGCGCCATCGGTTCGCGACCGGTCGAACAGCACATTCGTGGCCTGCAGGCGTTGGGCGCCGACGTCGTGGTTGAGAATGGCTATGTCAACGCGCGCTGCGAGCGCTTGAAGGGCGGCCACTATTCCTTCGACATGGTCACTGTCACGGGCACTGAAAACGTGATGATGGCCGCTGCACTCGCGCGTGGCACCACGGTGCTGGACAACTGCGCCGAGGAGCCGGAAATCGTCGACCTGGCCAACTGCCTGATCATGATGGGCGCGAAGATCGAGGGCGCGGGCACCGCCCGCATCGTCATCGAGGGCGTGGACAGCCTGCACGGTGGTCACTACGACGTGATGCCCGACCGCATCGAGACGGGAACCTTCCTGGTGGCCGGCGCGATGACCGGCGGCCGCGTGCTTTGCCGTCGCGCTCGCTCCGAGCTGCTCGAAGTGGTGCTGCACAAGCTCGAGGATGCTGGCGCCGAGATCAACACCGGTCCCGACTTCGTCGAGCTGAATATGCATGGCAAGCGACCGAAATCGGTCAGCCTGACCACCGCGCCATTTCCCGCGTTCCCGACCGACATGCAGGCGCAGTTCGCCGCTATGAACTGCATCGCCGACGGCGTGGGCGTCATCCGCGAGACCATTTTCGAGAACCGGTTCATGCATTTGAACGAACTGCAGCGGCTTGGCGCGGACATTCGTGTCGAGGGCAATACCGCGATCATCCGCGGCGTGGAACGCCTGACCGGGGCGCCGATCATGGCCACCGACCTGCGCGCCTCCGCTTCGCTGGTGCTCGCCGGCCTGGTTGCAAAGGGCGAGACCACCGTGGATCGCATCTACCACATCGATCGTGGTTACGAGAACATCGAGGAAAAGCTGAGCGGCCTCGGCGCCAAGATCAGGCGCGTCGCCAGCTGACGCCTCCGCCGCCTAGCGGATCGAGATGATCCGCATCTCGATGCTCTCCCCGTCGGGTTCTTTCTGCTCGATGCGCAGCGGCACGAAATTCTGGTCCTGTCCGAGCCACAGGGTCGTGCTGCGGCCATCGGCGCTCTCGCGGATGCGATCAACGCGGACCACCCGCTGCCGCCCGAGGGCGGTGTCAATGCGCGCGGGGTTTGCGACGCGGTAGACATGCGCCTCGAGCCGGTCGCGGTTCGGCACCAGGTAGCGAAGGTCGCCGGTCCGACCAGAGGACAGGTCATGGACCAGCGCCACGGTGACTGCATTGCGGTCGAGCACGCCTGCCTGGTATGGCGGGGAAAAATGGCGATCCTTGTCGCGGCTGTCGATCCGGGCACTGCTGGCGTCAACCTTGATCGCCCGTTCCCTGGTCTTCCAGGCAACCTTCTGCCGATAGCTGTAGTCGACGGTCTCGAGCTGCTTGCCGCTCCAGCCCAGGATTGAACGCTCGTCGATTGCCGCGCCGGCGATCGCCGCCAGGCCCTCGCTGCCCACCGTGCTGGAGGTCAGCTCATAGCGGCCGTTGGCAAGCGCTCGAAATGTCACCGTCGCGCTGCCGAGCCGTTCGCCATTACGGCGCACCTCGTACTGCGCTGTGTACGGCCGTGGCGGAGCGGCCAGGCCGACGGCCGGCGCCAGCAACAGCGTGGCGAGCAGGATGCCTCTCATTGTTCTGGTTCCTCGAACTGATCGGACGCATCTAGCGCCAGCGGTCGACGCAACAAGGCGCCGCGCCAATAGATCAGTCCGCCCCTGAGGGTGATAGTTCCGGCTTCCATGGCCTGCACGCAGCGCACCAACAGCGGGTGTTCACGTTCCAGGACCCGGTCGGCGAGCGAGCCGGCACTCTCGCCCGGCTGCACCGAGACCCGGGCCTGCGCGATCACCGGTCCGGCGTCCAGCGCGGGGACGACCAGATGCACGCTCGCACCGTGCTCGCGCCCACCCGCCGACAGCACGCGGGCGTGGGTGTCCAGGCCTGGATAATCCGGAAGCAGCGATGGATGGATGTTGATCATTCGACCTTCGAAGCGGGCCACGGCATTGGCCGATATCAGTCGCATGTATCCCGCACAGATGATGAGGTCCGGCTGAACGGCGGCGACGTGATCGAACAAGGCGCGGTCGAAGAGTTCGCGCGAGTCGAAACCGGATGGTTTCGCGGAGAACGTGGTGATGCCGCATGTCGCGGCGAAGGCGATCGCGGCGCAGCGCGGCCGGTCGGAAAACACTCCGGCCACGCTGGAAGCGAGCACGCCCTGGTCGTGTGCGCGGACCAGCGCGCGCAGGTTGCTGCCCCGCCCGGAGGCCAGCACTGCCAGGCGCATCGGCCGCGGGCTGCCCTCAGGAGATTGAGACGCGCTCATCGCCGTGACGGGCCAGCACCTGGCCGATTTGCCAGTAGTGCAGGCCCAGGCGGCCCAGGTCGCGCTCCAGCGCAGGCAACTGCGCGGGAGACACCACCAGCACATAGCCGATGCCGCAGTTGAAGGTCCGCCACATTTCCGGCAACGGCACCTGGCCCTCGCGCATCAGCCAGTCGAACACCGGCGGAAGCGTCCACGCCGAGCTTTCTATGGCCAGCCCGAGACCCTCGGGAATGACCCGAATGATGTTCTCGGTCAGGCCGCCGCCAGTGATGTGCGCCATCGCGTGCAGGTCGTGCGAGCGGATCAGCTCGAGCACCGGCTTGACGTAGATGGTGGTGGGCGCCATGAGCGCGTCGTCGAGGCGCACCCCGCCGAGGTCGAGGTCGAATGGCCGTCCCGCGCGATCGAGGATCTTGCGCACCAGCGAGTAGCCATTGGAGTGCGGTCCGGACGAAGCCAGTCCGACCAGGACATCGCCCGCGCGAACGCCGCTGCCATCGATGAGCGCGGACTTTTCCACCGCGCCGACCGTGAAGCCGGCCAGGTCGTATTCGCCCGGCGGATACATGTCAGGCATCTCCGCGGTCTCACCGCCGATCAATGCGCAGCCTGCCAGTTCGCAACCCCGGGCAATGCCGCCGACCACGGCGACCGTGGTGTCGACCTGCAGTTTTCCGGTTGCGAAGTAGTCGAGGAAGAACAGCGGTTCCGCCCCCTGCACCAGCACGTCGTTGACGCACATGCCAACCAGGTCGATGCCGATGCTGTCGTGGCGATCCAGCTGCTGGGCCAGCTTGAGCTTGGTGCCGACGCCATCGGTGCCCGATACCAGTACCGGTTCCCGGTACTTGCCCGACAGGTTGAACAGGGCGCCGAAACCGCCGAGCCCACCCATCACCTCCGGCCGGAAGGTGCGCTTGACCAGGGGTTTGATGCGTTCGACGACTTCATTGCCGGCGTCGATGTCGACGCCCGCGTCACGATAGGTCAATGGGGGCGAGGGCATGGGAGAGGTCGTGCGAGTGGCGGGAGACCGGCATTCTACCAGCGCCGCCGCGCCCGGACCGTTGGACGGGCCATGCCCCGTTGCGGCACCATGGGTGCTGCCCTTCCGTGCCCGTGAGCCATGCCCCCGATCGCCCGACTCACCGCCTTTGTTCTTTTCCTGGCACTCGCTCCGGCGGCAACGCGCGTGCTCGCGGTTGAGCAGGCGCCGCCGGTGGCCAAGGGCAAGGAAGCAGCTACGGCCGCCTCCGTCCTGCCCGGGCAGCCGCAACCCAAGCCGAAGCCGGTCCGCTATCCCTCGTTCTACACAACCGAGGTGTCGGTCTCGTCGCAGAATGCCTCCGAACGACGCGGTGCAACAGTGCGGGCACTGATGCAGGTGCTGGTGCGGCTGACCGGCAATCCGCAAGTAGCCAGCAACAGCGTGGTGCGCCGGGCCACGTCCAACGTCGAGGCCTTGACCACCGGGTCCTCGTTCCGCCAGGACTCGGAAACGGTCAACGGAGTACCGGTCTACAAGACCATGCTCACGGTCAGTTTCGACCCGGACAGCGTCGATGCGCTGATTGCCGGCGCCGGCCTCAAGTACTGGAGCAACGCGCGGCCCAAGCCGATCCTGTGGCTGGTCATTGACGATGGCCGGGGCGCCCGGCTGGTCACCGGCAAGCAGACCAACGTGGTCAAGCCGCTGGCGACGCGCGGACTCGAGCGCGGCATGCGCTTCCTGCTGCCTGCCGGCGGCGCACCAGAGCAGGCGGCCGCTGCATCGATCCTCGCCCTGAATGCGCCGGCGCTGCAGGTGCTCACCTCGCGCTATCGCAACGACGCGCAACTGATCGGCAAGGTCTACCGTCGCGCGCCGGGATGGGCCGCCGACTGGGTGATGACCCAGTCCGGCGCCGAACTCGCGCGCTGGTCATTCAGCGACGTTGATCCGCGCCGCGTTATCGCCTCGGGCGTGGACGAAGTCGCCAACGCGCTGGCCAGGCGCGACGCCGTCTACCTGGAGACCGGCGTCGCCGGCCTTTACAGCATCGATGTCGTCGGCGTGGACACGCAAGCCGAATTCATCCGCCTGATGTCCTACCTGCAGACGATGGCCATTGTTCGCAAGGTGACGGTGCTGGAAGCCTCGCCCGGCCAGCTTCGCCTGCAACTGGACCTGGGAATCGGCATGCGCGGCTTCCGCACGATGGTGGCATCGGGTGACACGCTCAAGGCGATCTCTGACGCCGGCGCCGACCCGGCGGTTCCCAGTAGCGGCGTTCCCCGCTTCAGCCTGCAATGACGCTGAGCTGGATTCCGAATGCCATCACCCTGGCCAGGGTGGTGATGGCGCTGCCCTTGCTGTGGTTCCTGATGCAGGGGCGATATACGGAAGCGTTCTGGCTGGCCGTGGTCGCCGGGGCGTCCGACGCGCTCGACGGATTGATCGCCAAGCGCTTCGGCTGGCAATCAGTACTCGGCGGCGTGCTTGACCCGATCGCCGACAAACTGCTGCTGAGCGTGTGCTTCTTCGGCCTGTGGTGGGGTCAGCACTTGCCCACCTGGCTGGTCGCGATGGTGCTGGTTCGCGACCTGGTCATCCTCGTGGGCGCGTTCGCGTGGTGGCGGTTGCTCGGCTTTTTCACTCCCGCGCCGAGTTGGGTCAGCAAGTTGACCACGGTCGCGCAGCTGATCCTGGTCGGCCTGGTGCTCGCGCACCTTGCCGGCTTCGACTTCGCGCAGGCATGGGTTCCAGCGCTGATCGTGGCGACCGCAGTTGTCACCGTCGTCAGCGGCGCAGACTATGTCATCCGCTATGGCTTGCGCGCCTGGCGCGCTCTTGGGGGCAGACAATGAGCTGGTTCGATTCCAAACGTTGGCACGCGCTCGTGGTCGTGTTGCTTCTTGGCCTGTTTATATGGCTGCTGGGTCCGATTCTCACTCCCTTCGTCATCGCCGCATTGCTGGGATGGATGGGTGATCCGCTGGTGGACAGGCTGGAGCGGTCGGGCCGCTCTCGCGGCGCCTCGGTGGCCATCGTGGTGTTCCTGATTTCCCTGACCCTGGGCCTGGCGCTGCTCGTGCTGATCCCGATGCTGTGGGACCAGGTGCAGTACCTGATCGAATCGCTGCCGCGGCTTGCCGGGTGGGTGACCGGCATCGCGGTGCCATGGATCGAAAACCGCTTCCACGTCCGGATCGCGCAGTACATCGACTCGAACTACCTGCTGGCCATGCTGCAGAGCCATTGGCAGGAGGCGGGAGGGCTGGCGGCCACGTTGCTGGCGGAGCTGTCCAGCTCCGGCCTCATGCTGCTTGGCATCCTCGCCAATATCATCCTGGTGCCGGTGCTCACCTTCTACTTCCTGCGCGACTGGGATGTTTTGGTCGCCCGTGTCCGCGAGCTGTTGCCGCGGCCGATTCTGCCAACCGTTGGGCGGCTCGCCCGCGAATCCGACCAGGTTCTAGGCGGATTCCTGCGCGGCCAGCTGAGCGTGATGGTGTCGCTTGGCGCCATCTATGCCGTTGGCTTGTGGATGGTCGGCCTGGACCTCGGGCTGCTGATTGGATTCGTTGCTGGCATGGTCAGCTTCGTGCCCTACCTGGGCGCGTTCGTCGGTGTGGCCGCTGCGGTGATCGCCACGCTCGTGCAGCATGGGGACCCGACCCACCTGGTGCTCGTGCTGGCCGTGTTCGCGGTAGGCCAGGCGTTGGAAAGTTTCATACTGACGCCGTGGCTGGTTGGCGATCGCATCGGCTTGCATCCGGTTGCGGTGATTTTCGCGATCATGGCTGGCGGGCAACTGTTTGGTTTCCTTGGCGTGCTGCTCGCGCTGCCGGTCGCCGCGGTGGCGATGGTGCTGCTGCGCTACGGCCACGAGCGATACACGCAAAGCGGCCTGTATGGCGCCGAGATTGCCCAGGCGGATCCCGGCGCGGTCGAGCTCGCTGCCCCGACGCCCATGCCGGTCGCGCCGCCGCCGGTGCCGCGTTCCGACACGTGAGTCCGCAGCTACCCCTGGCGCTGAAATTCCCGCCCGACCAGCAACTGGCCGCATTCGAGGGCAATGCTCAGCTGCAAGCTCTCGTGGCTGCCGTCGCCCGCGGCGACAGCGAGGACTGGCTCTATCTTGCCGGGCCCAGTGCCAGCGGCAAGACGCACCTGTTGCTCGCGGCCGCGGATATCGCGCGGCGACACGGCGATGCGGCGGCCTACCTGCCGCTGGCTGCCTGCGTCGACCGGGTCGGGATTGCCCTCGGCGGGCTGGGCGGCAGTGGCCTGGTCTGCATCGACGGCCTCGACGCGATTGCCGGAAACCTCGCCGACGAAACTGCCTTGTTCCACTTCCACAATGCCGCCCGCCAGGCCGGCGCTCGCCTGATCTATTCGGCCACCGGAATGCCGGCGGCGCTTGCCTTCGTGCTTCCGGACCTGGTGTCGCGGCTCGGACAATGCACGCGCGTCTCGCTCGATTCACTCGATGAGGCGGGCCGCCGACAGGTGCTGCGCCAACGTGCCGACCGCCGCGGACTGGAGCTCGAAGAAGCCGTGCTCGATTACCTGTTCCGCCGCGTTGGCAGGGACCTGGCTACGCTCACCGCGCTGCTCGATCGCATCGACCATGCCAGCCTGGCGGCACAGCGCCGCGTCACCGTTCCATTCCTGCGTGAGTTTCTCGAGCGCAGTTAGCCGGCGAGCCTGGCGTCCAAAGCGGAAAGCCGCTCCGGCGTACCAACATCGGTCCAGGCGCCGGCGTGGTATTGCCCGGTCGCGAGCCCGCGTCGCATCGCCGCTTGGAGCAGGGGCGCCAACTTGAATCGCGGCGGTGATTCGTCGGCGCCCGGAGCGGCGCCGATCACCGATTGCCAACCCTCAAGCACGCCGGGACGAAACACGCCGATACCCGAATAGGTGAGTCGGGGCTGTCCCTCGAGTTGCAGCTGGCCGTCGCCATCGAGGTGGAAGTCGCCGCGTGGATGTTGCGGCGGGTTATCGACCATGACCAGGTGCGCCAGGCCCTGCGGCACCAATGGCAAGTCGGCGAGGTCGAAATCAGTCCAGATGTCGCCGTTCACCGCAACGAACGGCGCATCGCCGAGCAGGGGCAGGGCCCGCAACATGCCGCCGCCGGTTTCCAGTGGTTCCGGGCCCTCATGGGAGTAATGCAGGCGCAGGCCCCAGCGCGAGCCATCGCCGAGCGCCGGCTCGAACTGTCCGGCCAACCAGGAGACGTTGACGACCACGTCGCGGATGCCGGATGCCGCCAGACGCTCGAGGTGCCAAACGATCAACGGCTTGCCGCCGGCATAGAGCAGGGGCTTGGGCGTGCGTTCGGTCAGGGGACGCATGCGCTCGCCCTTGCCCGCCGCGAAGATCAGCGCGCTGCGCGGCCTCATGCGAGCGGCAAGGTGATGTCGCGATCGCCGATCGCCTGCTCGATCAGGGCAATGAGGGGCGCGGTCTCTGCATATCGGCGGCCGACTTCGCATGTGTAGCGCCAGACCAGGGGCAGGTCGTTGAGGTAGCCGGCCTTGCCGTCGCGATACCAAAGCCGGCAGAAGATCCCGAGCACCTTGATGTGACGTTGCAGGCCCATCAGGTCGAAGCCACGGCGGAAACCGTCGGCATCGATCCGGGTCACGCCGGCGGCGACCAGTCGCTGGCGGTACTGCTCGACCCAGCGTTGCACCTGCGCTTCCGGCCAGGCGATGTAGCAATCGCGCAGCAGCGAAACCAGGTCATAGGTGATCGGTCCGCGCACCGCGTCCTGGAAATCGAGCACGCCGGGGCTGTGGCCGTCGCAGACGAGCAAGTTGCGCGAATGGTAATCGCGGTGCACGAACGCCTGCTCCTGCTGCTGCGCGCTGTCGACCAGTGCCTGGAATGCCGCCTCGACCACGTCCCATTGGTCGCAGTCGGGGCTGAAGCCGAGGTGCCTGGACAGGAACCATTCGGGCAACAATTCCATCTCCGCTACCAGCCGCGACCGGTCGTACGCGGGCAGGTCGGAGGCATCCACACGGGTCTGCATCGCAAGCAAAGCATCCATTGCATCGGCATACAGCCCGTCGACGCTGTCCGGCGTCAACTCGGGCAGGTAAAGCCGGCCGCCAAGGTCGGACATCAGCACGAAGCCGGCGTCGGCGTCGGCGGCGCGAACATGCGGCGCGTGCAGTCCGGCCGAGGCCAGCCGATGTGCGATATCCAGCCAGGGCCGGATGTCCTCCTTGTCAGGCGGCGCGTCCATGACGATCCACGTCCGGTTGCCCGAGCGGGTTCGCCAATAGCTCCGGAAGCTGGCATCGGCAGAGGCTGGCTCGAGTTCAGCGGCAAGATCGCCGAGGGCGGCGCGAGTCCAGGTCAGGCGCGCCAGCGCGCGGGGGCTTTGCATTGGCAATTCCGGTCGTTGCGATCGGCAAAGTATGACGGACGCACCAGCCGGCAGGTACCGTGGCAATATGAGCCACTCAATTTTGTGTGGCCGTTCATGCGCCCATTGCTTCCTGTGCTCCTCTCCGGTGGTTCCGGCACGCGACTCTGGCCCCTGTCCCGCGAGTCGCACCCGAAACAGTTCCTGCCCTTGCTGGGCGAACGATCCTTGTTGCAACTGACCTGGCTGCGACTGCAGGGGTTGCCCGGCGCGGAATCGGTCCTGGTGGTGGCCAATGAAGAACACCGGTTCCTGGTTGCCGAGCAACTGCGCCAAGTGGGCGCGACTCCCTCCGCCCTGATTCTCGAGCCGGTTGGCCGCAACACTGCGCCAGCTATCGCCGTGGCCGCCATGCAGGCCATGGCGGCCGGCGAGGACCCGATCTTGCTGGTGTTGCCCTCGGACCATGTCATTGCCGACGAGCCCGGCTTCCGCGATGCGGTCATGCGTGCGCTGCCCGCGGCCGAAGCTGGCCGGCTGGTGACCTTCGGGATCGTGCCCAGCGCGGCCGAGACCGGCTATGGCTACATCAAGGCCGGGCCGGACGCCGAGGTGCGTAGCGTCGAACGGTTCGTCGAGAAACCGGACCAGGAAACGGCGGCGCGCTACGTCGCGAGCGGCGAGTATTTCTGGAACAGCGGCATGTTTGCGTTCAAGGCCTCGCGCTATCTCGAGGAACTGGCGCGGACCCGGCCCGACATCGTCGAAGCAGCCAGGCTGGCCTGGTCCAAGGCCAGCCGCGATGCCGATTTCCTGCGCTTGGACCGCGAGTCGTTCTCCGCCTGCCCGTCGGATTCGATCGACTACGCGGTGATGGAAAAAACCGACTCGGCGGCGATCCTGCCGATCAATGTTGGCTGGAACGATGTCGGCTCGTGGTCGGCGCTGTGGTCGGTGATCGAGCAGGACGGCGATGGCAACGCGCACCGCGGCGACGTCATCGCCCGCGACTGCCGCGACACGCTGGCCATGAGTGACAAGCGTCTGGTCGCGCTGATCGGCCTTTCCGGCGTCGTGGTGGTGGATACCGACGACGCGATCCTGGTCGCTGACAAGGACCGCGTGCAGGAGGTGAAGGAAATCGTCGCGACCCTGAAGGCGGGCAAGCGGCCGCAAGCCACCTGGCATCGCAAGGTCTACCGGCCGTGGGGCAGTTACGATGGAATCGACAGCGGCGACCGCTTCCAGGTCAAGCGCATCGTGGTCAAGCCCGGCGCGGCGCTCAGCCTGCAGAAGCACCACCATCGCGCCGAACACTGGATCGTGGTCAAGGGCACGGCGCAGGTCACCTGCGATGACCGCGTCTTCCTGCTGGCCGAGAACGAGAGTACGTTCATCCCGCTCGGCAGCAAGCACCGGCTGGAAAACCCGGGCAAGCAGCCGCTGGAATTGATCGAAGTCCAGTCCGGTAGTTACCTCGGAGAAGATGACATCGTGCGCTACGAGGACGTTTACGGAAGGAGCGCGTCGTGATCCCGGCACTTGCAGACGTTCGTATCGGCGTTGTCGGACTCGGCTATGTCGGCTTGCCACTGGCGGTGGAGTTCGCCAGGAAATTCGAGACGCATGGCTTTGATATTGATGCCGGCCGCGTTGCCGAACTGCGCACTGGCATCGACCTGACCTGCGAAGTGAGCTCGGAAGAGCTTGCGCACAACACGCGCCTGACCCTTGGTTGCGACGTGGAG
>JANPDF010000244.1:0-10894 GCA_031431355.1 Gammaproteobacteria bacterium | reverse complement strand
GACGCCGGTGACGGTCCGTGCGTCGGCGCAGGGATTCAGGACTACCACGTAGCCGGCAAGCATCAGCGCCCCCGGCGGCGCCGCGCGAATCCACGGCCGTTCAATCCGCGGCGTGCATGCGTCCGGATTGGCAACCGCAGCTGAAGACAAGCCCAGTAGCGCCAACCCCATCAGCCGTGTACATGCGTTCATAGGCCTATGATACCTCGCGCCCACAGGAGCCTTTCCATGACCCGAACCCTGCTTGCCACCGCCCTCGCCTCTGCCCTGGCAACCAACGTCGCCCCAGTAAGGGCCGACGGCAACCTGACCATTTACAGCGGCGACTTCGACGCCGTTTCGCAATCCGAAGGCCAGCCAGGCGGACCGGGTTTCGCATTAGTCGAGCGGCAACTGGCGTTCGACCTGAAGTCGGGCGACAACCAGGTCAGCCTGGCCGGCATGCCACGTGCGCTGGACTCCAGTTCGGTAGTTCTGCGGCCGCCCGCCGGTGTGTCGGTGCGTGGCCAGCGTTTTGATTTCGCGCTTGCCGGCCAGGAAGAATTGCTGCGTCGCGCGCTCGGCCAGCAGGTCGTGGTCGAGCAGTCGGTGGGCAACGAGCGCCAGATCTATTCCGGCACGCTGGTTTCGGCTGGCGACGGCCTGACCCTGCGGCTTGCCGATGGTCGCATCAAGGTGTTGTCGAACTATTCCAGCTTCGAACTTCCGCGCCTGCCGAGTGGCGTGGTCAACGAGCCGACGCTGCAATGGAGTCTGTTCGCGGAGCGCGCCGGCCGACACGCGTTCGGCCTCGATTATGCGACGGCAGGCCTGGCCTGGCGCGCCGAATACCGCGTGGATGCCAGCGGCCAGGGCAATGATTGCCGGATGGCGCTGGATGGCGCGGCGATGGTGGTCAATCGCTCGGGCGCCGACTTCAATGGCGTCATGCTCACGCTGGTTGCTGGCGAGCCGAATCGCGCACCGAGCGGCGGGCCGCAGATGATGGTCAAGGCAGAGCGGATGCAGGCTGACATGGCAGTCGCCTCGGCGCCGCAGGCGCAGGCCTCCGGCGAATACCAGGCCTACAAGCTGCCTGGTGCGGGCTCGCTGCCGCAGGGCAGCGTGCAGCGCCTGCCGCTGGTGGACAAGGCTACAGGCATCACTTGCGAGCGCCGTTACGAAACCAGTTCGCAGATGGGCGAATGGCGGCCGCCGTACCCGATCATCGACGAGAACTTCGCCGCCGGCGACGGCCAGGCGCAACCGGTGATGGCCACCTTGCGCTTCAACAATTCCAAGGCAGCGAAACTCGGCATGCCCTTGCCGGCCGGGCGGGTGCGGATGTTCGATGGCAACGATTTCCTCGGCGAGGCCACGATCGGACATACGCCTGCCAACCAGGATGTCGCGCTGGTGATTGGCAATGTTTTCGACCTGACTGCCGAACGCACACGCGAGGAGTTCCAGCTCGACCGCGAAGGTCGGACCATGACCGAGCGGGTCACGCTGAAGCTGAAGAACGCAAAATCGGCGGCGGCGACGGTCCGGGTAGTGGAACGCCTGGCGCGGTGGACCGCGTGGGAAATCTCGTCGAGCTCGGTTCCATTCCAGAAGCGCAATTCCCAGACCGCCAGCTTCGACGTGGTGGTGCCCGCATCCGGGGAAGCCACGCTGACCTATACCGTTCGCTATCGCTGGGCCGCCGATGTCAAAATCCCCTGATCCAGTTTGGCGGGAGCGCGCGTCATGATCACCATCATCGAACACGGGACGATCCACGAGCTTCGGCTGCAGCGGCCGCCTGTCAATGCCTTGAACGATGACCTGCTGCAGGCCTTGGAAGATGCCGTGCGGGCAGCCCCAGTCAATGGTGCCCGCGCGCTGATCCTGTCCGGCGGCGAGAAAGTATTCTCGGGTGGGCTGGACGTTCCCTACCTGATGACGCTCGATCGATCCGGACTGGAAGCGTGTTGGTCGCGTTTCTTCTCGGCCGCGCGTGCGCTCGCGGGCTGCCCAGTTCCGGTCGCGGCGGCCATCGCCGGCCACAACCCGGCAGGCGGTTGCGTGCTCGCATTGTGCTGCGACTATCGGGTCATGGCGCGCGGGCCGTTCCGGATCGGCTTGAACGAGACCCAGGTCGGGCTCGCCGTGCCCGAAGCGATCCAATACCTGATGCGCCGTATCGTCGGGCCGCATCGTGCCGAGCGCCTGATCGTTTCCGGCGCCATGGTCGAAGCCGAGCAGGCGCTGCAACTCGGCCTGGTGGATGCGCTCACGGATGCCGGCGAAGTGGTCACGCTCGCCGCAAACTGGCTGGGCGAGTTGCTGGCGTTGCCGTCGTCGCCGATGCTGGCGACGCGGCGCATCGCGCGCGCCGACATCATCGCCGCCCTCGACGGATTCGGGTCGGTGCAACTGCAGGGATTCCTCGACGGCTGGTATACGCCGGATACCCAGGTGGCCTTGCAGGCCTTGATGCTGCGCCTCAAGAAGTGAGGTCGCGCTCCACCGGCCGCAATGGATCGGAAATCCATCCGCTCCACGATCCCGCGTAGACGCGGGCGCCGTGGAGCCCGGCATGTTCCATCGCCAACAGGTTGTGGCACGCAGTAACCCCGGAGCCGCAGTTTAGAACGGCGCGGCGCGAGTCCGTCCCGGCCAAGCGCGCTTCGAACTGGCTGCGTAGTTCAGCCGCTGACCGGAACCGGCCGTCCATCAGGTTGTCTGCGTACGGGCGATTCAGTGCGCCGGGGATGTGCCCGGCGACGCGATCCAGTGGCTCGACCTCACCACGGAATCGTTCGGGCGCGCGCGCATCGAGCAACCAGCCACGGGGATCGCCCAGGCGTTGCGAAACCTCTTCCGCGCCGGCGATCATCTCGGGATCGAACTGCTGGCGATAACTGCCTCGCGGCAGCGCCGGCGAAACTGCCTCGATCGGAAGGTCGAGACTCGTCCAGCGGGCGTATCCACCGTCGAGCACCGCAACGCGAGCGTGGCCGAGCAGTTTCAGCAGCCACCAGAAACGCGCCGCGGCCATCGCGCCTTCGCCAGCGTCATAGACAACGACCTGCGCTCCCGGATCAATGCCCAGTCGCTCCAGCGTCGCGCAGAAATCCGCTGCTTCAGGCAACGGATGGCGCCCCTCCGATGCGGGCTTGCGATGGTCCGACAGGTCGCGGTCCAGGTGAACGTAGCCTGCGCCGGGCAGATGCGCATGACGCCATGCCAACTCGCCCGCGTCCGCATTGGCGCCGGCGAGAACGAAGCGCGCGTCGACCAGGCGCAAGTCGGGCGCCTGCAAGCCGGCGGCAAGGTCTTCGGCTGAAACCAGCGTCGTCCAGTTGCTCATGTCGATCCGAGTCGCCCGCGCAAATTCACCAGCATCGACGCAGTGGCGCCCCAGATATGGTATTCACCGAACCGGAACTCGACCAGCGAGCGCCGGCGTCCCCGATAGTCGACTTCCATCCGTCGCTCATTGGCCGGATCCATCAGGAACGCAAACGGCACCTCGAATACTTCGTCCACCTCGGACGGATCGCGTTGTGCATGGAAGCCGGGATCAACCAGCGCTACCACCGGGTAAACATGAAAACCGGTGATGGTCACGAACGGATCGAGGTAGCCAAGCGCCTCGACATGTTCCGGCGCAAGCCCGACCTCTTCCCTGGCTTCGCGCAAGGCAGCGGCCACCGGATCGGCATCGCTGGATTCAATGCGGCCACCGGGAAAACTGACCTGGCCGCCGTGGTGGCGCAATTGTTCGGTGCGACGGGTGAGCAATACGCCAGCGCCGTGGCCACGATCGACCAGTCCGACCAGCACGGCGGCCGGCTGCAGTCCGCGTCCGCCATCGGGAAGCAACTCGATCAACTCGGCGTGGTTCCAGCCCTCTCCTGCTGGCGGGGCGCCCAGCGGATGCAGGGCACGGCGAAGCGCCTGGTTCACCCGCGCCGCGCTTCGCGAATCGGCAGGACGGATTCCATCAGGTGCAGGCGCTGGTCATCATTCATTTGTGGCCACCGGGCGATCTCGCCAGCACTGCGGTGGCAACCTTCGCACAAGCCGTGGTCGTCGAGGGCACAGATGCCCACGCAAGGACTCAGCACGGCGCGAAAGGTGGGATTCATCACGGGCAGAATCGCCCCGCGCCGTCATCGACGGCGCGGAGCGCGGGTCTTACTTGCTGCTGATCAGCTTGATGTCGAACACGATCGCCTGCGCCGGGCCGATCGGCGAGCGCGGGTCGTTGCCGTAGGCCTTTTCCGCCGGGATGAAAACTTCCCAGCGCGAGCCAACCGACATCAGGGCGATCGCTTCCTTGACGCCCGCGAGCGGGAACTCGGAAACCTTGAAGGTCGCCGGCTGCGCATTTGCGGTCGAATAGGTGTTGGCAAATTCCTGGCCGCTGGAGAGCGAGCCGCGCAGGTGCACAGCGACGGTACTCGCCATGGTCGGCTTGGCGCCGCTGCCCGGCTCGATCACGCGGTACTGCACGCCGCTCGGCAGGACGGTTACGCCCGGCTTGGAACGGTTGGCAGTCAGGAAGGTTTCCGACTTGGTCTTGTTCTCGCGGGAAACGCGTTCAAAGTTCGCGCGTTCCTGTTCCGCCATCTTCTTCTGGAACTGGTTGAGGGCTGCAGCGAGCTTTTCACCCGGCATGGTCGGCGGCTTCTTGGCATAGCCTTCCTGAATGCCGCGGACCAGCGTGGCCACGTCGAGGTCGACCTTACGCTCGGCGAGGTCGCGAGCCATGTCGTAACCGATGGCATAGCTCAGGGTGTTCTTGTCGGCAGGAGCAGCCGGTGCAGCGGCCGTGGCTGGTTTGGCGGTCTGCGCGAGCGCGGCGCCGGAGGTCAAGGCAAAGGCGGCCAGGGTGGCGGCCAACAAACGCAACTTCATTACGGGATCTCCAAGAGGGATTCGGGGCGCTTCACGTCCCGCGGGACGCGCTAGGATACCGGCCTGAAGGCTTAACCGCCACTCAGTCAGGGCCTGTTGCCGGTCTGTGACTGCCCTCGCCGGCCTAAGTTCCCACGGAGACAACATGACTCTGCGCAATCTGCTCGTCGAAGACCGCGAAGGCATCCGCCTGGTCACCCTCAATCGCCCCGACAAGTTAAATGCGCTTAACCAGGAGACGATCCAGGAACTGCATGCGGCCTTTGACGAGGCTGCCGCAACGCCGTCGGTGCGGGTCGTAGTACTAACCGGCGCGGGCCCCAAGGCTTTCGTGGCGGGTGCCGACATTTCGGAGATGAACGAACTCAGTCCCGTGCAGGCCCGGGATTTCTCCCGCCATGGCCAGAAGCTGATGGTCAAGATCGAACAACTCGGCAAGCCGGTGATCGCCATGGTCAACGGGTTCGCGCTGGGTGGCGGCATGGAACTGGCCATGGCCTGCCACCTGCGCATCGCCTCCGACAACGCCCGCTTTGGCCAGCCGGAGATCAACCTGGGCCTGGTGCCGGGCTTCGGCGGAACCCAACGGCTGTTGCGACTGTGCGGCCGCGGCGTAGCGCTTGAGTTGTGCCTGCTCGGCGAGACGATCGACGCGACGCGGGCCCTCGCATTGAATATCGTGACCCGGGTAGTGCCGCGCGCGGAACTCGAGGCCGAGACACTCAAGCTCGCGGGGCAACTGGCGAATTCAGCGCCGCAAGCGATGCGCGGCATCCTCGATGCGATCGTGATCGCCGGTGAAGCCGGATTGGAGCAAGGACTGGAATACGAAACACAGGCCTTTGCCGTCGCTTTCTCCACCGACGACATGAAGGAAGGAACAAGCGCTTTCCTGGCGCGGAGGAAAGCCCAGTTCACCGGGCGCTGATCGTGGGCCATGACGCTCCGGACACAGTGCCGGAACTACCTTGCATTCGTTGCGGGGCTTGCGCTGTCGCCTGTCCGGTCCAGTTGGATCCGCGGCAACTGCTGTGGGACCTGCGCGCGCAACAATCGCCGCGCGCTATCGCCCATGGGCTCATGGACTGCACGGAATGTGGTCGTTGCGACAGCGCCTGCCCGAGCCGGATTGCACTGGCGCGGCGCTTCGGCGAAGCCATGGCTGCCAGCCGCCTTGAGGCATCGGCTACGCTGCTCGCCGCGGCGGCGCGAGAGCGATTCCTCAAGCGCAACCTGCGCCTGCAGCGCGATGCCGACGAGCGCGTGCATCGCGAGTCGGAGATGACTGCGAACGCTTCCTCCGTCGACCCCGTGGCAGCCGCGCTGGAGCGGGCGAAAGCGCGCAGATCAACTCCCGGGAGAACGGAGTGAGCGCCGGCGCCAGCATCGAAGCCAAGCCAGTGCTGCGGCACACAGTCAGCAGCGTCATGGGATTGGTATTGCTTGCGCTGCTTCCTGGGATCGCGATCCAATGCGCGGCGTACGGTGTCGGCGTGCTCGCTCGCCTTGGCTTCGCGATCGTGCTTGCATTGTTGCTTGAAGTGATCGCCTTGCGCCTGCGCGGACGGCCGGCAAGGCGTTTGCTTTCCGACCTGAGCGCGCTAGTGGCGGCCATCCTGTTGACACTGATGCTGCCGTCGACGAGCTCGTTCCTGGCATTGTCCTTGGGCATTGCCGTGGCGCTATTGCTCGGCAAGCACCTGTTCGGGGGACTGGGTGAAAACGTGTTCAACCCGGCGATGCTCGGCTGCGCCGCCGTGACCCTCTGGCACTCGTCGCCTGTCTTGGCCTTGCCTGCGCAGGCAGCCCCTGCCTGGGCGAGCACGAACTGGATGGCCGCAGCATTTGCGCTTGGAGGAATTGTCCTGGTGGCGCGACGCGTGATTTCCTGGCACGCACCGATAGCGATGCTGACGGCGTTCGTGATCGCCCAAGCGGCGATCGTGCCCGGCGATGACGTGAGCGCCCCGCTGTTGCCCTGGCAACTGGTGCTTGCCGCCTTCTTCATCGTTACCGATCCGGTGACCGGCTGCGCGACTGCGCGCGGGCGTCTCGTATTCGCAAGCCTGGCCGGCGCGACCACAGCCGTCGCCGGCGGCGTTGCTGCACTTCCTTTCGTAGTGCTGGCCGCGAACGGCTTCGCGCCCTGGCTGGATGCACTCTTTGCCCGAACCCGCACGCGACCGGCCGACGCCAGATGAAGGCCGCGGACCGTGGTGAATTGTTCGCCCGCCTGGCTGAACTTGACCCGCATCCCAAGACCGAACTCAACTGGAGTTCGCCGTTCGAGTTGCTGATTGCCGTGGTCCTCTCGGCGCAAGCGACCGACGTCGGCGTCAACAAGGCAACGCGCAAGTTGTTTCCGGTCGCCAATACTCCGGCAGCAATACTCGGCCTTGGCGAAGCGGGCCTGAAGAAATACATCAACAGCATCGGCCTGTACAACGCCAAGGCCGCCAACGTCATCGCGACGTGCCGGCTATTGCTCGATCGCCACCATGGCCAGGTGCCGGCCACTCGCGAGGAACTGGAAGCGCTGCCCGGAGTCGGCCGCAAGACCGCCAACGTCGTGCTCAATACCGCGTTCCGACAGCCCACCATTGCCGTGGACACGCACATCTTTCGCGTGGCCAATCGCACCGGACTGGCGCCCGGAAAAACGGTGCGCGATGTCGAAGACAAGCTGATGCGGGTGGTGCCAGCCCAATACCGCCTCGACGCCCACCACTGGCTGATCCTTCACGGCCGTTACACCTGCAAGGCGCGCAAGCCAGATTGCCCGCACTGCGTGATCCGCGACTTGTGCCGGTACAAAGCAAAGACGCCGTCCATTGAATGAGAGCGAGATGCCGCCCGCGCCTGGCTGGCACTGACATCTGCCTGTAACAAGGTCCGACTAGCCTAGCTCGTTGATTCAACGGCAGTCCCCCTGCCCGCCAGGAAACCAAAATGTTCGCCAAATCCCTGATTGCCTGGCTGCTGGTCCTGATGCTTGTCGCTCCTGCGGCGGGCGCGACGGACTACGTCAACATCGAACAGCGCCTGAGTGCCGAACAGCGCCGTCAGACCGGCATTGACTCACTGACCAGCGAACAGCTTGCCGCGCTTAATTCCATCCTGCGCGACGAAGCCCGCAACGCGACGGATCGGGATGCGGAGGGCGGCCTGCTCGCGCAGGGGCGCTCGCTGGCCGGCTTCGACGGGGATCCGATCAAGAGCGGCATCAGCGGCTCGGTGTCGGGATGGGCCCCGGGCACCGTGTTCGAGCTTGAGAACGGCCAGCGCTGGAAGGTACTGAAAGGCGAGATGAAATTGCGCAAGCCGATCGTCGCACCGCGCATCATCGTCGTGCCGGGACTTGCGGGACGCTGGTTCCTGCAGGTTGACGAAGACCTGCCCAAGGCGCGGGTCTATCGCATCGACTGAGCTTGCCAGGCCCGCGGTGCGGGCGGCATGCCCACGCATCCGGCCTCCGGGTCACGGAATCGTCATCCCCGCGTCACGCGACTGGCATGCACCGATGGCAGCCTGCGGGCATGAAAACAGCCCTGCACATCGAGTTGGTCACCGAAACCTATCCGCCCGAGATCAACGGCGTCGCCCTCACCGTGCAGTCGCTGGAAGAGGGATTGCGCGGCCTTGGCCATCGGGTGGCGGTCATCCGCACCGAGCGGCCGGAGGACAGTCCCCGCTTCGACGACGATCGGGTGCTCATCCAGAGCGCGCCCATGCCCAACTACCCTGGCCTGCGCTTCGGCTTGCCCGCAGGGCGCCGGCTGCTGGGGCGCTGGAAACACAACCGGCCGGATGCCATCTACGTGGCCACGGAAGGCCCCCTGGGATGGTCGGCGCTCAACGCAGCGCGAAAGTTGGATATCCCGGTTGCGACTGGCTTCCATACGCGCTTCGACACCTACGCAAAGGACTATGGCTTCGGCTTCCTGTCGCCATGGGTGTTCAATTGGCTGAAGCGATTCCATAACCGCGGCGATGCGACCTTGGTGCCGACGGTCGAGTTGCAGGAGCAACTGCGCTCGCAGGGATTTGAAAAGGTGGTGAGGCTGGGCCGCGCGGTGGACACCAACCAGTTCCACCCCGCCTGGCGCGACTGGGAATTGCGCCGCCAGTGGGGCCTCGCCGATGACGACCTGGCCGTATTGAGCGTCGGCCGCCTGGCGCCGGAAAAGAACCACGAGCTCACGCTGCGCGCATTCAACGCGCTGCGCGCGCGCAATCCCAGGGCGCGCCTGGTCTTCGTCGGCGACGGGCCGTCCCGCGCCGCCTTGCAGGCAGCGAACCCGGAAGCCATCTTCGCTGGCGTGCAGCGGGGCGCAGCACTGTCCCGCCACTATGCAAGCTGCGACCTGTTCCTGTTCGCCAGCCTGTCGGAGACCTTCGGCAACGTCACCCTGGAAGCCATGGCCTCCGGACTGGCGACTGTCGCTTTCGACTATGGCGCCGCGCGCGAACACCTGCGCCACGGCGAGCACGGCGCGGTCGTGCCCTTCGGCGCCGAGCAGGAATTCATTCGCTGGACCGAGCGCATCGCCGGCAGTCGCGAGCTCTCCGGTCTCGGCCGGTCCGCCTGTGCCAGCGTGCAGTCCTTGAATCCGGCAGAAGTCTCTCGCCAGTTTGCCGAGCTGCTCGACAGCCTCTGCCTGCACAGGATCGCTGCGTGAAACTCGACGGCGCCCGCTTCGGCTTGCGCGAAACCGAGTGGTGCCTCACTGCCAATCGCTGGGGCGCGCGTAGAGTGGTCCGCAGCTACTTCAGGGCCGTCAGCCAACTCGGCGACGGCGCCTTCTGGTACGCCCTGATGCTGGCGCTGGCGCTGTTCGACGGCTGGCGGGGACTGGGCGCGGCGGCGCACATGGCCGTGGTCGGTGGCGTAACCGCGCTGCTGTACCGGCGCCTGAAACGCTGGACGCGCCGGCCCCGTCCGTTTGCGCTCGATGCGCGGATCCACGCCTGGATCGCGCCACTGGACGAATTCAGTTTTCCATCCGGTCACACACTACACGCAGTCTCCTTCAGCGTGGTGGCATGCGCCTATTTCCCGCCGTTGGCATGGTTGCTGGTGCCTTTTTCCTGCAGCGTCGCCGTCTCGCGAGTGGTGCTGGGCGTGCACTACCCGAGTGACGTGGCTGCGGCCACTGGCATCGGCGCGTTGATCGGCGTCGGGTCGCTGTGGCTGGCTTCCTAGTCGCGGGATATCCATCCGCCTCCAAGGGGCATGATTCTATTGTTGACCATCGTGCTGGGGGCCAGGCATCGCCCGCTGGCGATTCCGGCGCTGGTGGCCTGTTACATTTTCGCCGCGTACTGGTTCACCGCGAGCACCTCCTTCGCCAATCCAGCTGTCACACTTGCCCGATCCCTGACGCAGACCTTTGCCGGGATTCGCCCGCTCGATGTGCCGGGCTTCATGCTGGCCCAACTGGTGGGAGTCGGCGCGGCCTACGCGACAATCGCGCTGTTCGGGTCGCCCGAACCCGGAACCAGTCCGCGGAATGACACCTGATGTCGGCTTCCAATCGAAATATTGCTGGATTGTCACAATAACGAAACCTTTACTGCCTAACCTGCGCAGGTCTTATCAACCTACCCGCAGGGGATCACCATGAAAGTTCTTCCCAATCTTCTCGCCGCCGCCGTGCTTTCGGCACTGTCCGCGCCAGCGTTTGCCGAAATCGAATTCGACGTCATCGGTGGTTCCGAGATCTCGTTCGAGGGCCTGGTTCAGGCTGACTACTACAGCTACAACAGCGATGTCGCCAATCTGGGCGTGACCAGCGGCGCTTCGCTGGGCGACGGAAAAGACACCGATTTCGGCATGCGTCGCGCCGAGCTCGTGCTCAAGGGCAAGGGCCCGGGCATGTGGAGCTGGGTGGTTGGCTACGACGCCCGCGCCGACAAGTTCCTCGATACCAACGTGATGTACAAGTTCAATGGCTTCACCTTCGTCAAGGTCGGCCAGTACAAGCAGCCGAACAGCCTGGAAGAACTG
>JANPDF010000243.1:0-4881 GCA_031431355.1 Gammaproteobacteria bacterium | reverse complement strand
TGGCGGCGGCCCGTTCCCGACCGAGCTCAACGACGCCGTCGGCGAGGAGATCCGCAAACGCGGTGCCGAGTTCGGCGCCACCACGGGGCGGCCGCGTCGCTGCGGCTGGATCGACATCGTCGCGTTGAAGCGCGCGGTCGCAATCAACGGCATCTCCGGGCTATGCATCACCAAGCTAGACATCCTCGACGGCATGCCTTCGCTGAAGATGTGCATCGCCTACAAGTACCGCGGCAAGCAGACCGAGTACGCGCCACTGGATGCCGCGGGCTGGGATGAGTGCGAGCCGGTGTACCTGGAATTCCCGGGCTGGACCGAATCGACAGCCGGCGTCACCGAGTTCGGCAAGCTGCCGGCCGCGGCGCGTGCCTACCTGCGCGCGCTCGAAGAACTGGTCGGTTGCCCGCTGGCTATCGTTTCAACCGGGCCGGATCGCGACGCGACGATGGTGCTACGCGACCCGTTTGCCTGAGCGCCAGCAGCGCGGTCCGTCAACCTGCGTTGCTACGGCGGTGCTACGCGATCCACCAAGACCTGCCCGGCCTTGATCTCGTCGTTGAATGTGTGCCGGACTTCATCCGGCAGCGCCGAACCCATCGGCACCGCTGCCCTCGGATTTGGACGGGGGGATGTCGTAGACCAGCAGTGTTGAAGTGGAAGTTGCGTACAGGCGGCCATCCGCGCCGACCAGCCTGCCTTCGGCGAAGGCCACCCGCCGGCCCAAGGTCAGCACCTTACCCTCGGCCCGCACCAGGCCCGTGCGGGAGGTCATTGCCCGATGGAAGGCCACCCTGAGATCGAGGGTCGTGTAGCCCTGGTGGGGTCCCAGGCTGGCGTGCACCGCGCAGCCGCAGGCAGAGTCGAGGAGGGTCGAGGCATACCCGCCATGGATGCTCCCGATCGGGTTGTTTGCGTGCGCTCCCGGGATCGCCTGGAAAACGGCGTGTCCCTCTGACACTTCCACCAACTCGAACTTGAGCGTTTCCGCGATGGGCGGACCCTTGCCCGAGGCAATCATCGCCCGGAGCACTTCCAGGCCGCTCAGGCGACCCTGGTTGGCTGTAAACACGTCCATGGCGCGATCCCCGTATTTTCGATGCTCGGACGATAACGAAAAAACCGGCGGCGGGCGGCGCTTTTGATATGTGGGCGGGGGGAACCTACAATTTGCGCAATTTCGGAAAAGGATGACGATGGCAACCAAATTGCAGATCAGGACCAGCGACGGCGAGATCGTCCTTGAAATCGTCGAGGGCGAAAGCGTGGTCGCTGGCACGCGCATGCAAGGCAAGGACGCCGGCTTGTTTGCCGCCGCGCTGCTGGATTGCGCGAGGGCGCTGGGCCCGAAGCAATCGCCTCAAGCAAGCGAAGAACCCAAGTTCCTCCCGCTTCGCCCGAGCACCATCACCCTTGGCCCGACACCGGAGCCAAATTCGCAGGCCATGGTGTTTGCCTTCGGCGACGCCCGGATCGGCGTTTCGATTTCACAGCAAAACCTGACGGCCATTGGCGAGGGTTTCCTTGCCCTCGGGGCCGACAAGAAACTCGACTTGGCAGCCATTGCCAGCCACAAAAAACCCGCCATCTAGGCGGGTTCTTGGTGAAGGTCGTGGGCAACGGCCGCCTCGCCAGCCCCTCGCCCCAGTTGCCCCAACATGCACGACACCGTCGACCGTGGCCGGTTTGGGCAACGGCTAGCGTGTTGCCTAATTGGGGATACTTTCGTTCTGGCGGATCCATTCGCGACCCAGATCGTGCGGGACTAAGGGCGGCAGGGGCAGACGGCAGGGCTGACTACACCAGGGGAACAATATGGCGGACAGCATTGGCAGCCGCGACGCGGCTGGAACGTGTCGCGGTGTGTTCGCCTTTTTCGCTCGGCAAGGCTTGCGATGCGCCGCGGCGTCGATGCTGGCTTTGCTGGCCCTGCCAGCCCTCGCGGACAGTCTCGCCGTCGTTTCCGGTGGCAACCAGACCGGCCTCGGTGGTGCC
The DNA here is from genome assembly GCA_031431355.1 of Gammaproteobacteria bacterium. GTDB lineage: Bacteria > Pseudomonadota > Gammaproteobacteria > Xanthomonadales > Xanthomonadaceae > Arenimonas. The sequence goes on along the minus strand of JANPDF010000243.1, from coordinate 2,889 downwards.
GCCAGCGCACAGCCGGTGGTGGTCGAGGCGCGGACGGCGAGCGGTGTTCCCATTCCTGGCCACACGATCGCATGGAGCGCCAACAACGGATTCACCCTGGCGGCCTCCAACAGCGTCACCGATGCCAATGGCAGGGCGGCGATGGGCTTCACGTATGGTTCCACCGGCACCGCTACCCTTACCGCCACCGACAGCAGCAGCAGTGCGGTCGCGCAAACCAGCGCCACTGCCATCGGCAGCGAGAGCCTGGTCATCGTCTCCGGCAACCACCAGACCAACCAGATCGGCGCGACCTCGCAGCCGATCGTCGTCGAACTGCGCTCGGCCGCGGGCGCGCCGATCGCCGGTCGCAGCCTGCAATGGAGCAACCTCGACGGCAACACCCAAGTCACGTCCCCGACCAGCGTCACCGACAGCGGCGGTCGCGCCTCGATGACCTTCCAGTACGTTGACGCGCAGCCACCGTCGCTCAATGGTGCCCCGTCGCAGATCCAGGCCAGCGCCCCTGCCGGCGGGCCACAGGTCGTGGCCGAGGCCGTGGTGTTGGGCATCAATCCGTACCTGACCCGCGTGTCTGGGGTCAACCAGGCTCTCTACGATGAACAGACCAGCCAGCCGATGGTGGTGCTGGCCACGAGTTGGGACGGCCAGCCGCTGGCTGGCGTCACGATCAACTGGAGCGAAGTAGGCGCACCCGGGTATGTGACGCTCAGCAGTCCCAGCACGGTGACCGACGCCAACGGCCTTGCCAACATCACTTTCTTTTGTGCCATTTCCGGCGGTGGCGCCGGCCTGCAGGGAACCATCGAGGCAGCCTCGGGCCCGGAGACGGTCCGCTTCGTCTACCTGTGCCAGTGGGGCGGCAATGTCACCCTGCTGTCGCCGAACGGCGTGAGCGCGCCGCCGCTCACCGCCGCCGCGCCCATGCTGGTTGAGGTGCACGATGGCAAGGGACTCCTCGCCCCCGGCGTCACCGTGACCTGGTCGGTGGTTACGGGCGACGCAACGCTTGGCGCGCCGAGCAGCGTCACCAACGGGCTGGGGCAGGCCAGCGTCGCTGTCACCATGGGGACCGTGAATTCGCAGCTTCGCGCCACGGTACCAGGCAATTTCCGCAGCGCGGGCTACTCAGTCACGCCGGCCGACAACCTCCGTGTCGTGTCCGGCTCCGACCAGCAGGGCACGCCCGGCAACCCGGGTGCGCTACCACTGATGGTGGAAGTGCTGGACAGTGTGGGCAATCCCGTCGTTGGGCAGACCGTCAACTGGTCGATTCAGAACGGCGTCGGCGTTGGCCTGACTGCCCCGAGCAGCGTGACCAATGGCAGCGGCCAGGCCAGCATGACCTTCAGCTACCAGGTCTCGGGCGGGACGCAGATCAACGCCAATGCCGGTGGCTACCCGGCCTTCTTCGTCGTCACTGCCACCGGTTTCCCGAACCTGCTGATCCTCTCAGGGGCCGGCCAGACCGGCCTGGTTGGGACGCATTCGACACAGGACGTGGTGGTGGAACTGCGCGACGCCTTGAACAACCCGTTGGTCGGCAAGACCATTGACTGGATCGTCCTCGGCGGCGGCGTCGTGTTTGATGCGCCCACCAGCGTGACCAATGGCAGCGGCCAGGCCGGCATGGGTTTCACCTACCCGGCGGTGGCCGGGTACAGCAATCTGAAGGCGCTCGATTCCTCCGCCCAGGTGTTTAGGGGGTTCGTCGCCACTGCCCTGGCGTCCGATGCGCTGAACATGATCGGCGGCAACGGCCAGTCCGGCATGCCGGGGACGCCAGCTGCAGTCCCGCTGTCAGTGGAGTTGCGTGACAGCAGCGGCGCGCCTTGGAGTGGCCAGAACATCAACTGGTCGGCGACCGGTGGCGCCGTGCTTGGCGCGAGCAGCACCAGTACCAACGGCAGCGGCCAGGCCAGCAACACCTTCACCTTCCCCAATGTCGGCGCAGCGCAGACCGGCACCATCACCGCCACTGACGGTGCCAGCCGCACGGTGGTCTTTCAGTATTCGGTGAGCGTCACCCAACCCGGGCTGAGCTTCGTGTCCGGCGCCGGGCAGACGGGCGAGCCTGGCAGCGATGCCGCCACACCAATCGTGCTGCAGCTGCAGACCCCCGGTGGAACGCCCGTCGTTGGCCAGTCGGTCACTGCATCGGTGTTGAGCGGCGATGCCAGCTTCAACTGCTGCACGACGACGAGCACCGACAGCAACGGCCAGGTGAGTTTCAGCTTCCATTTCGGCGCCGCCGGCGTGACCAGCAAGTTTAGCTTCACCACCAGCGGCTCGCAGATCCAGACCGTGGTTGTAGCATCGCTGGCGCTGGCCGAGCTGCCGGTCCTGACGCCGGAACAGGGCGAGGTGGCAGTGGCGCTCGACAACAGCTGCCAGGCCTTGGCGGACGAGTCCAGCCTGACGCCAGAGCAGCAGGACTTCCTGTCGCGCTGCGGCGAGCTGGCCGAATCGGCCGGCGACAACCCGTCGGAGACCGTCGCCGCCATCGAAGAGATGATCAACGACACCGTGCTGGCACAATCGAGCGCGGTGGAATCGGCGGCATTGGCGCAATTGCAGAACGTCAACGCGCGCCTGGCAAATATCCGCAGCCGCTCGAACAACAATAGTCTCAGTGACATCACGCTGATTGGTGCCGGAGGATCGGTGTCGCTGGGGGCGCTGTTCAAGGCCTTTGCCGGCGAGCAGGACGAGGCGACGCAGAGTGGCGGCTTCGGTCGCTGGGGCATCTGGGCCAACGGCACTATCGGTCGGGGCGAATCCGAAGCCGGCGCGCTCACGCCCGGCTACGACTACGACATCAATGGCCTGACCTTCGGCGCCGACTATCGCGCCACTGACCGCTGGCTGGTCGGTGCTGCCCTCGGCTAT
>JANPDF010000242.1:0-3749 GCA_031431355.1 Gammaproteobacteria bacterium | reverse complement strand
GCCCGGTTCATCCTCGCCGACCCGCTGCGCACGTTACGCCAACGGCTGCAGGAGCGCATGATCGAGATTGCGCGAAGCGGACCGCAACGCGACCTGTTCAACTGACATGACCGAATCGCGACATTCCTTCCAGGGCAGGATCATCGGCGCCGATCGCACGCAGGCGGCGCGGGACACTGGCGTGGTGGTGGTGACCTTCCAGTCGGCGCGAACCATCGGCCATTGCCTGGAACTGCTGCTCGCGTCGGCGACGGTGGTGCGCATCGTGGTCGTGGACAACGCCTCCACGGACGCAACGATCACGGTGGTAAGCCAGTTGGCGCAAGGCAACAGCCGCATCACCCTGGTGCGCAATCCGGAGAATCGTGGCTTTGCCGCCGCCTGCAACCAGGGCGCGAGCGCGCTGGACACGCCGTGGGTGGCGTTCGTCAATCCGGACTGTTTCGCCGGAGCCGATGCGATGGCGCGCCTGGTCGGCCACGGCCTGGCGCGTGCCGGCGCCGGCATGCTCGGCGTGGACATGACCGACGAGTTCGGCCAATTCGACGCCTCGGCGCGGCGTCGCGATCCATCGCTACGCGAACTGCTGGCTCGCGGCGGTCGACGCGACGACCTGTACCTGGGTCGCGATCCAAAGCAGGACCTGCAAGTGGTGGAGGCGGTGTCGGGGGCGCTGATGCTGATGCCGCTGGGACTATTCCTGCAACTGGGCGGCTTCGACGAGCGCTTCCGGATGCACGTCGAAGACCTCGACCTGTGCCGGCGCACGCGCGAGGCGGGGTATGAAGTGCTGGTCGCCAACGACATCACCGTGGTCCACGTCGGCGGCGAATCCAGCCGCACGCGTCCGGTCTGGGTGGAGTGGGAAAAGCACGCCAGCCTGTGGCGCTACTTCCGAAAATTCGAGGCGGCGCAGACGCCAGCCTGGATGACGCCGGTGCTGTGGCTGGGCCTGTGGGGACACTTCCTGCTGGCCGCGCTGCGGGTCAGCCTGCGCAAGCGCTAGCGGTGCCGGTTGATCGAGTCGCGCAGTTCCTGCGCGGCCGCACGCGCCGCATCGGCGAAGTCCTCGCCGTCGCCGGCGTACAGGATCGCCCGCGACGAGCTGATCACCAGGCCGCTGCCGTCGCTGGTCTTGCCGGCGCCCACGACCGCGGCAACGTCGCCGCCCTGCGCGCCCACGCCAGGCACCAGGAACGGCATGTCCCCGACCAGTGCGCGCACCTGGGCCAATTCCTGCGGCCAGGTCGCGCCAACCACGAGCAGACAATTGCCGTGCCCGTTCCAGTCACGCGCCACGGTTTCGGCCACGCGCTGGTAGAGCGGGCGACCACCGCAATCGAGATCCTGGAAGTCGCGGGCGCCCGGGTTCGAGGTCCTGCACAGGAGCACGACGCCCTTGTCGGCGCGGTCCAGGAATGGCTGCACCGAATCGCGGCCAAGGTAGGGATTGAGCGTCACTGCATCGGCGCCGAAGCGCTCGAATGCCTCGACCGCGTAGCGCTCGGCGGTGCTGCCGATATCGCCGCGCTTGGCGTCCAGGATCACCGGCACGCCGGGATGCTTGTCATGGATATGGGCGATGCAGCGTTTAAGCGTGTGTTCGGCTTCCAGCGCGGCGAAGTGCGCGATCTGCGGCTTGAAGCAGCAGGCCAGTTCCGCGGTGGCATCGATGATTTCGCGGATGAACTCGAACAGCGCATCCGGCCGTTCGCGCAGGTGCACCGGGAACTTGGCCGGCTCCGGGTCCAGCCCGACGCAGACCAGCGAATTGGCGCTGGTCCAGCGGTCGCGCAATGCCTGCATGAACTCCATGGTGCTATTCCCCCGTTACTTGAGCGCCTTGTAGCGCAGGCGATGTGGCTGCGAACCTTCCTCGCCCAGTCGGCGGCGCTTGTCTTCCTCGTACTCGCGGTAATTGCCCGGGAAGAACTCCACGTGCGAATCACCTTCGAAGGCCAGGATATGGGTGGCAATGCGGTCGAGGAACCAGCGGTCATGCGAGATCACCATCACGCAACCCGGGAACTCCAGCAGCGCATCTTCCAGCGCGCGCAGCGTTTCGATGTCGAGGTCGTTGGATGGCTCGTCGAGCAGCAGCACGTTGCCGCCCTGTAGCAGGGTCTTGGCCAGGTGCAAGCGGCCGCGTTCACCGCCGGAGAGCGTGCCGACCAGTTTCTGCTGGTCCGCGCCCTTGAAGTTGAAGCGGCCGATGTAGGCGCGCGACTGGATCTCGACCTTGCCGATGGTCAGGATGTCGGAACCACCCGACACCTCCTGCCAGACGTTCTTGTCGCCGGTCAGTGCCTCGCGGCTCTGGTCGACGTAGGCCATCTGCACCGTCTGCCCGATCAGCACTTCGCCCGAGTCCGGTTTTTCCAGGCCGGTGATCATCTTGAAGAAAGTCGACTTGCCGGCGCCGTTCGGGCCAATGATGCCGACGATCGCGCCCGGCGGCACGGTGATGCTCAGGTCGTCGATCAGCAGGCGATCGCCGAAGCTCTTCGACACGTTCTTGAACTCGATCACCCGGTCGCCCAGGCGTTCGCCCGGCGGGATGAAGATTTCATTGGTCTCGTTGCGCTTCTGGTACTCGACCGAATTCATTTCCTCGAAGCGGGCGAGACGCGCTTTGCCTTTCGACTGGCCGCCGCGCGCATTGGAGCGCACCCATTGCAGCTCGCGGGTGATCGCCTTCTGGCGCGCCTTCTCGGATGACTCTTCCTGCTTGAGGCGTTCTTCCTTCTGCTCAAGCCAGTTCGTGTAGTTGCCCTTCCACGGGATGCCCTTGCCGCGATCCAGCTCCAGGATCCACTCGGCGGCGTTGTCCAGGAAGTAGCGGTCATGGGTGACCGCGACCACGGTGCCCGGGAAACGCGCCAGGAATTGCTCCAGCCACTCGACCGATTCGGCATCCAGATGGTTGGTCGGTTCGTCGAGCAGCAGCATGTCCGGCTTGGACAGCAGCAGGCGGCACAGCGCAACGCGGCGCTTCTCACCGCCGGAAAGTTTGCCGCAGATCGCGTCCCACGGCGGGATGCGCAGCGCGTCGGCGGCAACTTCCAACTGTTGCTCAAGCGTGTGCGCGTCGCCGCTGGCGAGGATCGCCTCCAGGCGCTGCTGCTGCGTAGCCAGCTTGTCGAAGTCGGCGCCTTCTTCCGCGTAGGCTTCGTAAATCTTGTCGAGCTCGGCCTGCGCATGCAGGATTTCGCCGACGCCCTGCTCGACTGCCTCGCGCACGGTCATGTTCGGGTCGAGCTGCGGTTCCTGCTCGAGGTAGCCGATCTTGATGCCCGGCTGCGGGCGCGACTCGCCCTGGAAATCGGTGTCTATGCCGGCCATGATCCGCAGCACGGTCGACTTGCCGGAGCCGTTCAAGCCGAGCAGGCCGATCTTCGCGCCCGGGAAAAAGCTCAGCGAGATGTCCTTGATGATCTGGCGCTTCGGCGGCACGGTCTTGCTGACGCCGATCATGGTGTAGATGTATTGCATGGGAGGCCTTCGGGGGTTTTCGACGGCAAGACCCGCGCGCGGCCAAAGGCCGGACAGGGGTCCGCGGAAAGGGGGTCGTATCAGCCCTTGATTATCGCGGATAGCGGTCTGCGATGCCACTTGGATGGCTCCAAATCCTTGCCGGGGCTACAATTTGCCCTCGCCAGCTCCTTCCCGAGGTTCGAATGTTCCCCCGTGACATGCGCATTGCCGGCTATGACGACGTCCTGGCCGAGGCCATCGAATCTGAACGCCAG
>JANPDF010000241.1:0-4419 GCA_031431355.1 Gammaproteobacteria bacterium | reverse complement strand
CGAGCATCGGCGTTGACTCCGACTACTTCGCCCTGTACGCCGGCTCGAGCTTCTACTGCCCGGATGCGAATGGCGATACCGTCCTCACCCATCGTGGCGACTTCGGCCGTACCCCATGGACCTACAACTTCGATGCCTCCGTCGGCTACACGCCGGAATGGGCTGGCAAGAAGCTGACCCTCGAAGCTCGCGTCTTCAACGTGTTCAACACCCAGCGCGTGACCGAGTACTACGAAACGGCGCAGGCCGGTTCGGCTGACAGCCAGCTCCCCGAGTTGAACTTCGGCAACGTCGTCAACTACCAGACTCCGCGTTCGGTGCAGTTCAGCGCCCGCTACGAGTTCTGATCTAGTTCTACAAGCCTCACGTTCCAGCTACGCGGCCACCTTCGGGTGGCCGCTTTTTTTTGCCCGGAGCTAAACCAAATGGCCGCCGGCAGCATCTCAGACGTATGCTTACTGCCGCCATGACTGCCGAATCCTCCAGTCGCTCGTTCGCCCCGTTCCGGGAAGACGAGGACGAGGCGCTGGCGCGAGCCGCCGGCGCCGGCGACGGCCGGGCCTTCGAGGCCCTGTATCGCAAGCACTCCCGGCGGGTCTACGCCGTGGTCTGGCGACTTGCCGGCGGCCACGCGGCGCGTGCCGACGACCTGGTCCAGGAGGCCTTCATCCGCGCCTGGCAGGCCCTGCCGGCATTCCGTTTCGAAAGCGCCTTCTCTACCTGGCTGCATCGGCTTGCGGTCAACACCGCGCTGATGGAGATTCGCGGTCGCGCGGGCGGCGAGGACCAGGAGACCGACGACTCTGCCCTGGACTCACTGCCCACCCACGATACGGCCGGGCAACGAACCGGCGACCAGATCGACCTGGAGCGAGCGGTGGCCACGTTGCCACCGCGGGCGCGCGCCGTCCTGGTGTTGCACGACATCGAAGGCTGGAAGCACAACGAGATCGCCGAAGAGCTTGGCATGGCGGTCGGCAGTTCCAAGGCGCAATTGCACCGTGCCCGCAACCTGTTGCGGGCGCGATTGGGAGATGGACATGAAAGAGACTGACCTGCGCTGGCAACTGCGCCAGTTGCCCCGCGAACGCGAGCCCTCGCGCGACCTGTGGCCGGCGATCCAGGCGGGCATGAATCGTGGCCGAGCCCGGCCTCGTCATCGCTGGCTGCTTGGCCTGTCAATGGCAGCTTCGGTGGCACTGGCCGCCGGCCTGTTCTTGCGGGGCCCGGCAAACGAAGCACCGGTCACCGGCGAGCAACTGACGGCCCGGATCGTGAGCAACGAATCGCGTGAGATCAGGGACGAATACCAGGCGGCATTGCGCCAGTTCGACGGTGCGCCGATTGCTCCCGAACTTGGCCCGAGCATCACCGCTCTCGATCGCAGCGTGGCCCAGATCCAGAGCGCGATTGCCGCGGACCCGGGCTCGGTGTTCCTGCTCGACCAGTTGCGCAAGACCTATTCCCGACGGCTGGCGCTGACCCAGCGCGCCGTCACCGGCTGATTCCACTTTCCAGGAGAATGAACATGTCCATCCGAATCGTTGGCGTCATCGCCGCGCTGGCCGTCGCGCCGGCCCTGGCCGCGACGCCGATCAACGAAACCCGCGCCCTCAACGCCGAGGGCCAGGTCCATGTCGAAAACATCAAGGGCCGCATCATCGTGCGGACCTGGGCAAATCCGCAGGTGCGGGTCACCGGCACGCTCGGCAAGGGCGTGGAAAAATTGAATATCACCGGCGACGCGCGCTCACTGAATATCCAGGTGAAGTACCCGAACAGCCGCGGTGGCTGGAACCTGTGGGGTCGCGACGACAACCGGACCGAGCCGACCAACCTGGAGATCACTATTCCCAAGCGCGCGTCGGTCGACATCGACTCGGTCAGCGCCGACGTGGACGTGCAGCAGATGGCCGGCCGCCGGCTCGCCGTTTCCAGCGTGAGCGGCAACGTGGTCGTGTCCGCCTCCTCGCCAGGCGAAGCCAGTTTTGAAAACGTCAGCGGCGATACCAGCCTGCGCATCACCTCGGGCAAGGTTCGCGTTGAAAGCGTCAGCGGCGACGTCCGCCTGCAGGGTGGACTCGGTGGCGAAGTGGACCTGGCCAGTGTCTCGGGCAATGTCGGGCTGGTCGCCCAGGCCCTGGACCGCCTCGAAGTGAGCACGGTCTCCGGCGATGCAACGCTCAGCGCGGCGCTGAAGCAGGCCGGCACCATCAAGGCGGAGACGCTGAGCGGGACGCTGGCCTTGCGCCTGCCACCGACGACCGGCGCCAAGGTGCACGTCGAGACCTTCAGCGGCGACATCACCAGCCCGTCAGGCCGCGTGGATCGCGAAGAGCATGGACCGGGCAAGTCGCTCGACACCACCGTCGGCAATGGCCAGGGCCGCATCAAGCTCGAGAGCTTCTCCGGTGACGTCAGCGTCAGGCTGGACTGACCCTGCGGGTTGCGACCAGACCAGCAGTAAACCCGCCGTGTCGTCGTTGAACGGACATGGCGCCTCGCGTTGCGCGAGGCGAGGCTACCGGGCGTCCGGGGGCGGAACCGTTTCGGCGGCCCGCGCGTTCAACGGCATCGAATTCTGTTGCGCCCCTGATACCGCGGTACCGACGGGGGACAACCCGAACAGCGCACTCGCCGGGCCCGTCTCCGGGAGAACGTAGACGATCCCTTTTGTGCCGGTGAAGGAAGGGCTGACGATCGTCGAGTAAAACGCCACCGGAACGTTGATGCAGCCAAACGAGACGCGATTGTCTTGCGACGTGGCGCTCCTGAGCCGCTCGGCACGATGCTCCGCTGGGGTTCCCTTCACCACCGGATGCAGCGAAATCGATGCGTCGTAGTCGAGAACAAGGAGCTCCTTGCCGTGCGAGTCGATGGTAAGCCTCGACACGAAGCGACCTGCGGGCGTGATCCGCACCTGCGGCGGCATCTGCGACATATTCGCGTTATTTGGCGCGATCAAACGATCACCTTTCGCCATTCCCAGCAGCGCAGGCGCCGCGCCTTTGAGCTGCCCGGCAGGAGTGAAAGCGAAAACCTGGGCGTTCACTTTGTCGATCAGCAGATACGGCAGGCCGACGTTGTCGCGGGACTCGATGACCCAGTGCGCAACGCGCTTGACCTCCGCCGAGGCCGACTGCAGCGCCAGATCATCGATCGGGCCCGATTGCGGCGAAACCGCGGCCGGATGCAATGAGAGATCGACAGGGGTCGCCGGCTGCGTCGCAGTCGGTTGCAATGCCGGAGCGATCGGGGTCGATTGCTGCGTCGGCGCGGGTTGCGGTGCGGGAACGATCGGGTTCGATTGCGTAGCCGCCGGAGGCAACGCGAGATCGATCGGAGCCGATGGCTGCGTCGCCGCTGGAGGCAACGCGAGATTGAGCGGGGTCGATGGCTGCGTCGCCGCCGGGTTGATCGGCGGCGTGGTTTCCGGAGCCTTGGTCTGGGCGCGAACAGCCACTGCACTGAACGTGATCAGCAAACCCAGGACTATCGTTCGAATTGGAATTTGCATTCGATTGGTTACGGTTGGGCCGCAGTTACATTCGGCCGCAATGATACGCCAACTCTGCGCAGGTCCGGAAAGGGCGGCTTCCCTTCTGATCAGAACTCGCCCGGTTGCCGCGAGCTGAACGTTAGAGTTCGGCCAAACCGGCAGGGTCCGCGGAGCGGTCCGATGTATCCTGACTGGCAAGCTTGAGTCAGGCACGCCGCGGGCTGCACCCTGCAGCCGCTGATCCGCCACCTGCCATCCGCAGAGGCCAGCTAGATCAGCAGCAACCCGGCCATCGCCAGCAGGAAGCCGGCGAAGATCCTTTGCAAGTGGATCGCGCTGACCCGATGGGCAAGGCGGACCCCATAGGGTGCCGCCAGCAAAGAGGTCACGGTAATCCCGGCCGCGGCTGGCAGGAACACGTAGCCGATGCTGTAGGCCGGCATTCCGGTGGCGCCCGGGGCGCTGGCGTAGCCGGCTGCCGCCGCGACGCCAATCGCAACTCCGCAGGCACTCGAGGTAGCCACGGCCTGCACCGGACGGGCGCCCCGCCAGATCAGCAGCGGCACCGTCATACTGCCGCCGCCGATGCCAACCAGGGCGGAGATCGCGCCGATGAAAAGGCCGGCGACGCCGAGGCTGGCAGCCGACCTGTCGCTCACTGCAGTGCGCGGGACCGGCGCCCCCAGCCAGAGTTGCAGGGCCGCCAGCAGGCAATAGCCGATCACGAACCAGCGCAGGCTGCCTCCGCTCAGCTGCGTAGCAAGGCGGCTGCCCAGCCAGGCGCCGAGCAGCAATCCGGGCACAAGCCAAGCAACACTGTCCCAGGACACGGCGCCGCGGCGCGCGTGGGCCCGGGCCGATGCGGCCGCCGTCACGATGACGCTGGCCAGCGACGTGGCCAAAGCCGCGTGCATCGCCGA
>JANPDF010000240.1:0-14076 GCA_031431355.1 Gammaproteobacteria bacterium | reverse complement strand
CGAGCTCGACTGACGCACCACGCGTTTCATCCTGGACAGCGTCATCCAGCGCAGTGATGGGGAGCGGTTGGCGGGCGGCGGCTCGACCGAGCGCGCAGTGCGAATCGAGCGTTGCCCGGCGACCGCCGGCCTGCAGCACGTCAGGGTGCCGCTTGAACTCCCAAAACCGCGACCAGTGAGGCAGGCGGGTGCCGGTATTGATTTCTACCAAGCCGGTATCGGGCGGCGACTAGAAATCAATGCCGGCACCCGCCCTCGCCAAACTGACAGCTGCTCTCCCGGGTAATCCGTGAAGAACCTTTTTTGCCGCCTCCAGGCGAGCGCGGCGTCAGCCGCCGTCGTTCAATTCAGCGCGCAGGGCGAGCACCGCGGCGTCGAGCTCAGCGCGCAGGTTCGCAAGCAGCGTCGCGCTCGCCGGCTTTCCGAACGCGTAAGGCGCGAGGAATTCCACCCGGTGCGCCTGTTCAGCTACCCACTCCAGTCGCAACGCCAACGCGCCAGAACGCAGGTAATGCGCGGCTTGGCGCAACCCATCGGAATCGGCCTGCGCGTAGGCGGCCTCGATCTGGCGCATCTGCTCGGGGGAGTCGGCGATGAACAGACCGATCACTTCCTCCATCACGCCAGGAAGTTCTTCCCTGAGCTTGCGCAACTGGTCCAGCGTCTGGAGCGTCATTTACTGCTTTCCTTCAGTTCCTTCAATAGTGCCAGTAGAACCCGATGCAGTTCGGCGCGCAATTCCGCGAGCAGTCGACCGGAGGGCTCGGCCCCATAGTCGCCCACGTCCAGGTGCTCGAGCGCGTTGCTTTTCTCGGCTAGCTAGTTGAGGCCCAGCGCCAGGGCCCCCGATCAGCTCCTTCATCAGGCCCGGGCGTTCCTGCTCGAGGGAGCGAAGCTGGTCCAGGGTCTGCTGGTCGAGCGGCATCTTCGAGTTCACGTTCGTCCTCGCGGGGCGCCTGCCGGCTAATCTACATCGGTTCAGATTCAGCCGCGACCCAGACCGTGGTGTCGAGTGCCTGCTCCACCCGCATGGGCTATGATTCGCGCCCCGCGCACCCTGGACAAATCCGCCAATGGCCCTCGATCTCGTTCCGACCGGCACCGACGTCCCCAACGATTTCAACGTGATCATCGAGATCCCGATGAACTCCGAGCCGGTTAAGTACGAAGTGGACAAGGCCAGCGGCGCGATCTTCGTGGACCGGGTGCTGACCACCCCGATGCGCTACCCGTGCAACTACGGCTACATCCCGCACACCCTGTCGGGGGATGGCGACCCGGCCGACGTGCTGGTGATCATGCCGATGCCGCTGATCCCAGGCTCAGTGATCCGCTGTCGCACTGTCGGCATGCTGAACATGATCGACGAGGCGGGCGAGGACACCAAGATCATCGCCGTGCCGATCAGCAAGGTATTCCCGGCGTACGACTCGGTGCAGCACGTGGACGACCTGCCGGTTCTGACCAAGGAGCGCATCCAGCACTTCTTCGAGCACTACAAGGACCTGGAGAAGGGCAAGTGGGTCAAGCTGGAAGGCTGGGCCGGCGCCGATGCGGCCCGCGCCGAGATCATGGCCAGTGTCGATCGCTACAACGCCACGCCGGACAAACCCAACTTCTGAGCCCGGGACGAGGCGCCGGCGGTTCCAGCTCGAAGGCCGCGCAGGCTCACGCGCCGGCCACTCGAACCCGGTTGCGTCCCGAGTGCTTCGCCTCGTATAGCGCCGCGTCGGCGAGGGCGATCAGTGCTTGCGCGCTCATGGGCGGCATCCGCCGCGACACCGCCACGCCAACGCTGATGGTGACCCGCCCATCCGCGACGAAACGATGTTCCAAGCCGCGCACTGTGATCGCTGCGCGCAGGCGCTCGGCCACGGCGGCCGCCGCCATCCGGTCGGTATCGGGCAGGATTACCGAAAATTCCTCGCCGCCGTAACGCGCCAGCTGCGCTGGCGTGCCAGCCAGCAGATAAGCGCACAGGTCCGCGACCTGTCGAAGGCAGGCGTCCCCGGCCGGATGCCCATAACCGTCGTTGTAAGCCTTGAAGCGGTCGACGTCGATCATCAGCAGGGAGACCGGTTGCGCGTTCTGCGCCGACTGGTCAAGCGCCTGCCCCAGCCACAAGTCGAAGCAACGCCGGTTGGGCAGTCCGGTCAGCACGTCGGTCCGCGACAGCTGCTCGACCTGCGCATAGGCGTCGCGCAACTGAGCGTTGCTGCGTTGCAGTTCGTCGAGCAGTTGCGCGGCCCGGATCACGCCGGCAATCTGATCGGCAACCGTCTCGAGCAGGCCGCGCTGGCCGCGAAACGCACCGACCTGGCGACTCTCGGCGTTGAGGACCGCCAGCACCACGCCGTCATGGATCACTGGCACGCACAATTCGGCGCGGGTGCCGTGCAGGGTGTCGATGACGCCGGGATGGATCCGGGCGTCGTCGAGGTCGAGGGTTCGCCCGCGCTGTGCGCACTCTCCGACGATCCCGGAACCGAGCGGACGGCTGTATCCGACCGCGATGTCGGTGTCGACGCTGCTGCGCACCGCCTCGCACAGAAGACTTCCGCTGCCCAGGTCGACGCTGGCGCAGGCGAGGAACTCCCACTCGAATTCCTCGTACAGGGTATCGACGATCCGCTGCAGCATCGGCCGCAACGCGAGATCCTGGATGGCGATGCGGGCGATGCGGTTGAGCGTCGCCAGCTGTCGCACCATCCCGATCTCGCTGGCGCCGCCCCTGTCCATGACACTGGCCCGTCCCCGCTGTTACTCCGGACGATACACCTGCGAGCCCGCGGCGCGGAATTCCGCCGCCTTCTCGGCCATTCCGGCCTCCAGAGCTGCTGTTTCGTCAACGCCATGGCTGTCGGCATAGTCGCGGACGTCCTGGCTGATTTTCATCGAGCAGAAATGCGGGCCGCACATCGAGCAGAAATGCGCGACCTTGTGCGCATCCTTGGGCAAAGTGGCGTCGTGGTATTCGCGGGCGCGTTCCGGGTCCAGGCCGAGGTTGAACTGGTCTTCCCAACGGAATTCGAAGCGCGCTTTCGACAAGGCGTTATCGCGCGCCTGCGCGCCCGGATGGCCCTTGGCCAGGTCGGCGGCATGGGCGGCGATCTTGTAGGCCATCAGGCCTTCGCGCACGTCATGTTTGTTGGGCAGGCCAAGGTGTTCCTTGGGCGTGACATAGCAAAGCATCGCGGTGCCGAACCAGCCGATCATCGCCGCGCCGATCGCGCTGGTGATGTGGTCGTAGCCTGGCGCGATATCGGTGGTCAGCGGACCAAGGGTGTAAAACGGCGCCTCGCCGCAGACGGCCAGTTGCTTGTCCATGTTCTCCTTGATCAGGTGCATCGGCACGTGGCCGGGCCCTTCGATCATGGTCTGCACGTCGTGCTTCCAGGCGACCTGGGTGAGCTCGCCGAGCGTCTCCAGCTCGCCGAACTGCGCGGCGTCGTTGGCATCGGCGATCGAACCAGGGCGCAGGCCGTCGCCGAGCGAGAAACTGACGTCGTAGGCCTTCATGATTTCGCAGATTTCCTCGAAATGCGTGTAGAGGAAATTTTCCTTGTGGTGGGCCAGGCACCACTTGGCCAGGATCGAGCCGCCGCGCGAGACGATGCCGGTGACGCGCTTGGCGGTCAGCGGCACGTAGCGCAGGCGGACGCCGGCGTGGATGGTGAAGTAGTCGACGCCCTGCTCGGCTTGCTCAATCAGCGTGTCACGATAGATCTCCCAGGTCAGGTCCTCGGCCTTGCCATCGACCTTTTCCAATGCCTGGTAGATTGGCACCGTGCCAATCGGCACCGGCGAATTGCGCAGGATCCATTCGCGGGTTTCGTGGATGTGCTTGCCGGTGGACAGGTCCATGACGTTGTCGGCGCCCCAGCGGATCGCCCAGACCAGCTTTTCCACTTCCTCGGCGATGCCCGAGGACACCGCACTATTACCGATGTTCGCATTCACTTTGGTCAGGAAGTTGCGGCCGATGATCATCGGCTCCAGTTCCGGATGGTTGATGTTGGCCGGAATGATCGCGCGGCCGCGCGCGACTTCGCTGCGCACGAACTCGGCCGTAATAATTTTCGGGAGCGACGCGCCGAAGCTCTCGCCGGCGTGTTGCTGCAGTAGGTGCGCCTCGCGAATTGCGTCGATGCGCTGGTTCTCGCGGATGGCGATGAATTCCATTTCCGGGGTGACGATCCCGCGGCGGGCGTAATGCATCTGGGTGACGTTCATGCCGGCCCGGGCACGACGCGGAAGGCGCAGGTGGGTGAAGCGGACCGGATCCAGTCGTGTGTCGGTTTCCCGACCGCGGCCGAACTCCGAGCTCAGCGCCGACAACACTTCGCTGTCGTTGCGCTCCTCGATCCAGCGCGCGCGCAAGGCGCCCAGACCCGCGCCGAGGTCGATGGCCATGTCGGGATCGGTGTAGGGACCAGAGGTGTCGTAGACGCAGAACGGCGCATTCAATTCGGTGCCGAACACCTTGGGCGTGTTGCTGAGCGCGATCTCGCGCATCGGCACGCGCAGGTCGGGGCGCGAGCCCTCGATATGGATCTTGCGCGAGCCGAGGATTGGCTGCGTCACGGATTCGGAAAGCTGCTGCGCCTGGCGCAACAGATCAGTGGGCTGGGCGTTCATGGCGCGTCCTTCTGTGAATGAGGAAGCGGCGGCGCCGGAGCAGGCGAGCGCCTGCTTCGAAGCTTCCCTACGCCGGGATGAGCCGGATCAGGTTCGAAGGGTATTTCTCAGCCCGTGGGCACCCCCGCTTCAAGGCCGCCATTTCACCATGTCTGGCCGCCGGAAGCGAACCGGTGCGCGCCTGAACATCCGGGAAAAACACCCGCGGCGCCGCTTGTCCGGCCAAAACAATCGGACTAGCATCAACCTCTGCTTGGCCGTGAATGCCACCCAACCCAGCCGGGAAAAGGAACAGGTCGATGCCGCTTTTCATGGATCGCCACGACGTCGAGGGAGTGACTGCGCAGGCGGTGCGCGACGCGCACGACAAGGACCTCGCCGTCCAGGACAAGCACGGGGTCAATTACCTCACCTATTGGCTGGACGAGTCGCGCGGCAAGATCTTCTGCCTGTGCGAGGCGCCTACCAAGGAACTCGCCGAGCAGGTGCACCGCGAAGCGCACGGACTGGTCGCCAACAGCATCCTGGAAGTCGACCCGGTGACGGTGGAGGCCTTCCTTGGCGCGGACGTGCAGTCGGGAGGAGCGATCGGAAGCTTCCGCCACGTGCATTCTCCGCAGCCGGCCCCGCAAAGTCTTGCCGATGCCCAGGGCAGCAGCGCCTTCCGCGTGATCCTGTTTACCGACATGCAAGGTTCGACCGCGCTGACCCGCGAGCTTGGCGATGCGCGCGCAATGGAGTTGTTGCGCATCCACAACGGCATCGTCCGCGAAGCCGTCGCCAGCCACGGCGGGCGCGAGGTCAAGCACACCGGTGATGGCTTCATGATCTGCTTTACGTCAGCCTCGCGCGCCGTCGAATGTGCAATTGCGATTCTGAAGGCGTTCGCGGCCTACAACGAGGCCAACCCGGAAACCCCGTTCAACTTGCGCGTCGGCGTGACCGCCGGCGAGCCGGTGGAGGAGAACCAGGACCTGTTCGGCACTAGCGTGCAGCTGGCCGCCCGCCTCTGCGGCGGCGCCAAGACCAATTCGATCCTGGTCTCCGGCGCGGTGCACGACCTGTGCCTGGGCAAGAAGATGCCGTTTGGAAACTGCGCAGATCAGGAGTTCAAGGGCTTCGACCAGCCGGTCCGGGTCCATGAGGTGGACTGGACGATCTAGTCTGGCCGGACCGGATCACCAGCGCGATACCGCCGAGCACGGCGACGGACGCCAGCACCAGCCTCGGCCCGATCGGCTCTTCGAGAAACAGTACGCCGCCGGCCGCAGCGATCACCGGCACGCTTAGCTGCACGGTCGCCGCGCTACTGGCCCTGAGCGCTGGCAAGGCCATATACCAGATGACGTAGCCGACCCCCGAGGCGAGCGCACCGGACGCCACCGCGTAGGCGATTCCGGCACCATCGAACGCGGCGTCCGCGCGCAAAGCCACACTGAGCAATGCCGCCATCGGCACCGCACGCAGGAAGTTGCCGGCGGTAACCCGGATCGGATCGCCAGTCCCGCGACCCCGCAAGGAATAGATTCCCCAGGCCATGCCGGCACCGAGCATCAACAGGGCGCCACCCAGGGACGGGGCCGACACGCCCGGCAGCAACAGGCCAGCCAGTCCTGCGCAAGCTAGCAGCAAGCCAATCGCCTGCGCGGGCGACAGGCGTTCGCCGGTCCACGCGCCGTAGCCAATCATCGTTGCCTGCACGGCGCCGAACAGCAGCAAGGCGCCAGTCGCGGCGGGCAGGCTCACATACGCGAACGAGAAACCCGCGGCGTAGGCGAACAAAGCGGCCGCAGAGACCCAGTTGCCGTGCCCCTCGACAGGCTGACGCCGGCTGCGGGCCGCGATCCACAGGATGATCGCGCCGGCGGCGAGCCTGACCGTCGTGAAGCTGGCCGCGTCGATCGCGGTGCGCTCGAGCGCGATCCGGCACAACAGCGAATTGCCTGCGAAGGCAATCATCGCCAACAGCGTGAGCAGGATCAGTCTTGGCTGGGACATCTGGCGGGCAGGAACCCTATCATTCGGCGTCCGCCGGGACGCGGAACCAGGCAGCGTACAAGGCCGGCAGGAACAGCACGGTCAGCACCGTGGCCACGATCAGGCCGCCCATGATCGCCACGGCCATCGGCCCGAAGAACACACTGCGCGACAGTGGCAGCATTGCCAGCACCGCGGCCAGCGCGGTCAGCACGATCGGCCGGAAACGGCGCACGGTCGCGTCGATGATGGCCTGGTGCGCGCCCTGGCCGGCGGCGATGTCCTGGTCGATCTGGTCCACCAGGATCACCGAGTTGCGCATGATCATCCCGGACAGCGCGATGGTGCCGAGCATCGCCACGAAACCGAACGGCACGCGGAACAGCAACAGGAACATGGTGACGCCAATCAGGCCGAGCGGCGCCGTCATCCACACCATCAGCATGCGCCGGAAGCTGCGCAACTGCAGCATCAGCAAGGTGGTCACCACCAGCACGAACAGCGGCACGCCGGCGGCGACCGACATCGAGCCACGCGTCGAGTCCTCGACGGTGCCGCCGGTCTCGAGCAAGAAGCCGGGCGGCAGCGCGGCGCGAATCGGCGCCAACGTCGGCAGGATCTGCGCGGTGACGCTAGGCGGGGTGACGTCGCCATAGACGTCGCCGCGCACGGTGATGGTTGGCAGGCGATTGCGGTGCCAGATGATGCCGTCTTCAACTCCGTACTCGAGCGTGGCCAGCTGCGACAGCGGCACGCTGCGGCCGCTGCTGGTCGGCACCGCCAGGCTGCCCAGTAGCGACAGCCGGGCGCGCTCATCCTCGGGCCCGCGCAGCAGGATCTCGATCAGCTCGTTGCCCTCGCGATAGGTGCTGACCGTGGTTCCCGACAGCGAACCGCGCAGGAACAGCGCCAACTGCGCCGAAGTCACGCCCAGCGCCCGAGCGCGATCCTGGTCGAGCTGCAGGCGCACGACCTTGCTCGGCTCGTCCCAATCGAGGTTGACGTTGTCGACGTTGGGATTGGCGCGCACCTTGGCCGCGACCTCGTAGGCGATGCGACGAACGTCGTCGACGTGCTCGCCGGAAACCCGGAACTGGATCGGGAAGCCGACTGGCGGTCCGTTCTCGAGCCGCAACACGCGACCCTGCATGTCGCTGAAGTCGCGCGCGAGGGTGGCAATCACCCAGCTGCGGATCTCTTCTCGCGTCTCCACGTCTGGTGTCAGCAGCACGAACTGCGCGAAGTTGGACTGCGGCAGCTTCTGGTCGAACGGCAGGTAGAAGCGCGGCGAGCCGGTGCCGACCCAGGCCACGTAGTTGACCAGGTCCTTGCGGGTGTCGAGCTTCTTCTCGAAGCGCTTGACGGCATCCTCGGTGGCGAGCAGCGATGCGCCCTCCGCCAGTTCCAGGTCAACCACCAGCTCCAGCCGCGTCGAGGACGGGAAGAATTGCTGGGGCACGAACCGGAACAGCAGGATCGAGGCGACGAAGGCGAGCACCGTCATCAGGATCACCTTGTTGCGATTGCGCACGCACCAGCTGATCCAGCCGCGCAGGCGACGATAGAAGCGGCTGTCGTAGGGATTGTGCGAGGCGCCGTGCGCGCGCACTGGCTCCGGCTCAACCAGCGTGGCCAACCAGCGCGGCAGCAGCAGTGCGATCCGTTGCCGGGCCAGATCCCAACGGCCTGGCGGCCGCCCGGCGTGCGCACTGCCCGGCTCTGGCAACAGCGCATCGCCCAGGAACGGGATGAACACCACCGCCGCGATCCAGCTGAGCAACAGGGCGATGGTCACCACCTGGAAGATCGAGCGGGTGTACTCGCCGGTTCCCGAAGCGGCGGTGGCGATCGGCAGGAAGCCGGCGGCGGTCACCAGGGTGCCGGTCAGCATCGGAAACGCGGTGCTGGAGTAGGCGAACGACGCGGCGGCGAGCCGATCCATGCCTTGCTCCATCTTCACCGCCATCATCTCCACCGCGATGATCGCGTCGTCAACCAGCAGGCCGAGTGCGAGCACTAGCGCGCCGAGCGAGATCTTGTGCAGGCCGATGTCGAAGTAGTGCATCGCAGCGAAAGTCATCGCCAGTACCAGCGGGATCGCGAGCGCCACCACCATGCCCGGACGCTTGCCAAGCGAGAAGAAGCTGACCAGCAGCACGATCGCCACCGCCTCGCCGAGTGAGCGCACGAACTCGGCCACCGAGTCGCGCACCGCCGCCGGCTGATCGGAGACCTTTGAGAGCTGCATGCCCACCGGCAGCGTCTTCTGCACGCGGCCGAATTCGGCTTCGAGCGTCTCGCCCAGGCTGACGATGTCGCCGCCCGGCTTCATCGACACGGCGATGCCGATGGCGTTCTTGCCCAGGAAGCGCATCCGCGGCGCCGCCGGATCGCTGAAGCCGCGGCGCACCGTAGCCACGTCGCCGAGCCGGAAGCTGCGGTCACCCGCGCGTATCGGGAATTCGCGGATTTCCTCGACGGTGTTGAAGCCGCCGCTGACGCGCAGTTGCACGCGGTCGCTGCCGGTTTCGAAGAAGCTGGTCTGGGTGACCGCATTCTGCGCGTCGATCGCTTGCTGCACCGCCTGCAGCGGCACGCCGAGCGTGGCCAGCTTGGTATTGGACAGCTCGATCCAGATCTTCTCTTCCTGCAGGCCGAGCAGGTCCACCTTGGCGACATCGGGCACCCGGTGCAGCGCCAGTTCGGCGCGCTCGGCGTAATCCTTCATGGTCGCGTAGTCGAAGCCCTCGCCGGTCAGCGCGTAGATGTTGCCAAAGGTATCGCCGAATTCATCGTTGTAGAACGGACCGACGATTCCGGCAGGCAGGTTGTGTCGAATATCGCCAACCTTCTTGCGCACTTCATACCAGAGCGCGGGAATGTCGCGCGAATGCATCGAGTCGCGGGCTATGAACTGCACCAGCGATTCGCCCGGCCGCGAATAGGAGCGGATGAACTCGTACTCGCCGGTCTCCATCAGCTTCTTCTCGATCCGGTCGGTCACCTGCCGGCCGACTTCCTCGGCGGTCGCGCCGGGCCAGAAGGTGCGCACCACCATGATCTTGAAGGTGAACGGTGGGTCCTCGGACTGACCCAGCCGCTGGTAGCTCCAGACGCCGATCAACGCCAGGACGATCATGGTGAAACGCACCAGCGTCTTGTTGCGCAGCGACCACGCAGAGAGGTTGAATCCGCTCATCGCGCGGCGCTGGCGGCAAGGTTGACGGGGCGATTCTGGCGGTCGATCGGCGCGACCCGCTCGCCCTCCAGCAACAAGTGGGTGCCCGCAGCGACCACCCATTCGTCGGCGCGCAGTCCGGAGATGACCGGCACGCCATCTTCGGCGAAAGCGCCCACCGCGATGGTGCGCAGGTGCACCTTTTGGCTGGCCGGATCCACGACCCAGACGGCGGCCTGGTCCTTGCGCTGGGCGAGCGCCGAGAGCGGCAGGCGCAAGCGCGAATCGCCATCGACGCGGGCATAGACGCGCGCGCTCTGGCCGAGTTCGACGCCGTTCGCCGGCGCACTGAAGCTCACGCGTGCGGCATAGGTGCGGGTGACCGGATCAGCCGCGGGAGAGAGCTCGCGCACCGAGCCCGGGAAACGCTGGCCGGGCCGCGTCCACAATTCCACGGCGAGTTCGCGGCCGACGGCGAAGCGTTCCAGGCCCTGCTCGGGGACGCTGATCGCGACTTCGCGTTCGCCGTTCACGGCGAGCAGGAACACCGCCTGCCCCGCGGCAACCACCTGCCCCGCTTCGGCCAGGCGCTGGCTGATGACGCCGTCCGCCGGCGCGCGCAGCACCGCATAGCCCACCTGGTTACCCGAGGCGGCGGATTGCGCACCGGCCTGGCGGACCCGCGCTTCGGCAGCGCGCGTGGAGGCGACTCGAGCGTCGTACAGCGACTGACTCACCAACTGCCGGTCGACCAGGTTCTTGTATCGCGCCAGTTCCGCCCGGGCCAGGGTCAGGTCGGACTGCGCGGAAACCAGCGCCGCGCGCGATGCTTCTGATTGCAGGCGGACATCGGAGGGGTCGAGCTCGGCCAGGGGCTGGCCGGCGCGGACGCGACTGCCGGCGTCCACCAGGCGTCGGGTCAGCTTGCCGGCGATCCGAAAGGACAGTGTGGTCTCCTCGCGGGCATGGACCTCGCCGGCATAAGCCTGCAGCGCGCCGTCGCCGCTGACCGCCCGGGTCACCATCACCGGCCGCGGTTCCGGTCCCGGTGCCGGTGCCGAACAGGCCGACAACAACAGCAGGCAGAGCAACGCCGAAACGCGGCGGATGCGACGGGCGGGGAACATGAGCACGGCCTTAATATTGAACCAGGGGGTACACTATCATTACAGAACCGTATAGTTCAATATTGTGCCATGGCCATTCCTTCTCCCCTGCCCGTCAGCCCCCCTGGCCGTCCAAAGGACATGGAGAAGCGCGCTGCGATCCTGGACGCGGCCATGGAGCTGTTCCCCGCGCGTGGCTACGACGGCGCCAGTGTCGAGGCAATCGCACAGGCCGCGGGCGTGTCCAAGCTCACGGTCTACAGCCACTTCGCGGATAAAGAGGCACTGTTCGGTGCCGCAGTGACTGAGTGCTGCGCGCAACTACTGCCGCACCGCTTGTTCACGCCTCCAACGGCACTGCCGGTCGAGGCTGCGTTGACCGGTATCGGCCGCGCCTTCGTCGACTTGAATATGGATGATCGCGCGACCAGCCTGCATCGGGTGATGGTCAGCCAGGCCGGGCAAAGCCAGCGGCTGGCGGAGATCTTCTTTGGCGCCGGTCCGCGCGCCGCGCTAACGGAAATGGAAGCCTTTCTGCGCGCTGCCGATGCCGACGGCCGACTGCGCGTCGAGGCGCCCGCGCTCGCCGCCGAGCATTTCTTCTGCTTGCTGAAAGGCGTTCGCCACATGCGCGTGCTGGTCGGCTTGTGTACGCCGCCGAGTCCGGCCGAGCGCGATGCCCACGTGGCCGAGGTGGTCTCGGTGTTCTTGCGTGCGTACGCAGCGGCAACGACGTGATCGGCGCCGAACGCGCCGCCATCGTGACTTCAGGCCGGGTTACTTCCGGCACTACGGCCGGACCGGGCTCACGGGCGATCCTGCCCCTGCCCGCCTTTCGCCGGGCGCGCAGCCCGGGCGTACAATTGCCGGCCCTGCCGCGACGCTCCACGACGTAGACGGAACAGCACGAACATGCCGATGAATTTCGACCAAGCCCGCTTCGCGATGATCGAGCAACAAGTGCGTCCCTGGGACGTGCTCGACCCACGCGTGCTCGAGGCGATGACGCTGGTGCGGCGCGAGGATTTCGTCGCCGAGGCGCACCGTCAGTTGGCGTTCGCCGACTTGCCGCTGCCGCTGGCACACGGCGAGGTCATGATGAAGCCGGTGCACGAGGGTCGCATGCTGCAGGCACTGGCGCTGCAGCACAGCGACGAAGTGCTGGAGATCGGTACGGGCTCCGGCTACATCACCGCCTGCCTGGCGCAACTGGCACGCGCCGTGGTGAGCATCGACCTGCACGCCGACTTCATCGTCGCGGCACGAGATCGGCTCGACCGCGCCGCCATCGGCAACGTCCGCCTGGAGACCGCGGATGCGCTGCACTGGCAGCCGGGACGACAGTTCGACGCGATCGCCGTGACCGGCGCCGTCGCCAGCATCCCCGACACCTTCACCAACTGGCTGCGCCCTGGCGGCCGCCTGTTCATCGTGCACGGTCAGTCGCCGGTGCAGGAAGCGGTCATCGTGACCCGTCGCGCCGAAACCCTGCACGTCGAAAGCCTGTTCGAGACCGACATCCCCTACCTGCGCGGCGCCGCGCCGGCTCCAGCCTTCAACTTCTGATCCGGGAACCCCGCATGTCCTTTCGCCTTCGTCCCCTGACCCTCGCCCTCGCCCTCGCCGGCCTGTCGGCGCAAGCCGCCGCCACCGACCTGGTGGAGGCCTATGACCTGGCCCGCAACAGCGACCCGCAGTTCGCCTCGTCGGGTGCGTTGAAGAACGCGCAGGCCGAAGGCGTCGTGCAGTCGCGCGCGGCGCTGCTGCCGCAGGTCACCGCGGACGTCAGCTTCAACCGCTCGCAGTCCAGTGGCAGCGGCAACCAGGTGGTAGCCGGCCTCAACACGCCTACCAACTCCACCTACTCGGAATCCTCGGGTCGCAATTCCGGGGTCAATGTCCGCCAGAGTATCTACGACCATGCCAACTACACCCGGCTCGGCGCCAGCAAGGCGCGGGCGCGGCAGGCGGAGTCGGAATACGACGCCGCAGCCGATGCCCTGATCGTTCGCGTCGCCGATGCCTACTTCAACGTGCTGACCCAGATCGAGACGCTGGCCTCCTCGCGCGCCGAGGAGCGTTCCG
The DNA here is from genome assembly GCA_031431355.1 of Gammaproteobacteria bacterium. Lineage (GTDB taxonomy): Bacteria > Pseudomonadota > Gammaproteobacteria > Xanthomonadales > Xanthomonadaceae > Arenimonas. The sequence continues at coordinate 1,092 of JANPDF010000240.1, read as the reverse complement.
TAAAGCGCCAGCTGGACCAGGCGGACAAGCGCCTCGAGGTCGGACTCGCGCCCATCACCGATGTGCATGAGGCCCGCGCGCGTTACGACAGCTCCCGCGCCGCGACCATCCTGCAGGCCACGGCGCTCGACGATGCCTATGAGGCTTTGGCCGAGATCACCGGCGCAAAGCTTTCCAACCTGAAGGGCTTGTCGACCGACTTCCGCCCCGAGAACTCCGATACCCGGACCATCGAGGAGTGGGTGGCGACGGCGCTGGAAAACAATCCGGCCCTGCGTGCCCGGGCCGAAGCGCTGGCGGCGGCGGAGAAGGACGTCGGCACCGCGCGCGCTGCGCACTATCCGACCTTGTCGGCCCAGGCCAGTTACGGCGACGACGCCCGCTGGGGCGACAACACGCTGCGCAGCTTGCCCCCAAGCACCACGCAGTTCGGCAACCAGAGCACCGGCCCCAGCTACGGCATCACCTTCTCCGTGCCGATCTTCAGCGGCTTCGCGACGCAATCGCGGGTGCGCCAGGCGCTGTTCCAGCGCGATAGGGTCGCCGACGCGCTCGAGCAGGAGAAGCGCGCGCTCATGCGGACCACGCGCGGCGCCTATCGCAATCTGATTTCCGGCGCTGCCGAAGTCGAGGCCCGCCGCCTGGCGGTGGTCTCGGCGCAGGCCGCGTACGAGGCCGGTGAAGCCGGGCTCGAGGTCGGCACCCGGACCATCGTTGATGTCCTGATCGCGCAACAGCAGCTGTACCTGGCCAAGCGCGAGTACGCACGCTCTCGCCACGCCTACCTGGTCAACCTGCTGCGCCTGCGGCAAGCGGCCGGCGTGCTCGAGCCGGGCGACCTGCAACTGGTCAATCGCTATCTCGTCGCCGACGCCGACGCCGCGCTCGACACTGCCGACCGCAACTGAGGTTCTAGCTCGCCACGCCTGGCTTGGTTCGCGCCAGGCAGGCATCCACCAGGGCCAAGGTGCGCGCAAGCGCGCCCCGTTCGGCTTCGATACGCACGCGCCCGGCTTCGCCACGCTTGCTGCGCTCCGCGGGATTGGCTAGCAGCTCGCACAAGGCAGCGCCCAGGCCGTCGGCATCGGCGAC
>JANPDF010000239.1:0-14010 GCA_031431355.1 Gammaproteobacteria bacterium | reverse complement strand
ATTGTTAACCGCGTTGGGGTGGGCGGCCCCGTGACCGCCCCCCACGCCGCCCTGCATGAAACGCTGGCCTGGTGGGCCAATACGCTGGGCCTGGCCGGCAGCCCGTTCGACAGCTTTCTGACCTTGCGCGGACTGCGCACGCTGGACGCGCGCCTGCGCGTGCACGAGGAGAACGCCGCGGCACTGGCCGAGCGCTTGCTCGCGCATCCGGCGGTCGCGGCCGTGCACTACCCGGGCCTGGCATGCCATCCGGGCCACGCGCTCGCGGCGCGCCAGCAACGCGGTTTCGGTGCCATGCTCAGCGTGCAATTGCACGGCGGCGAAGCCGGCGTTCGCGCTTTCCTCGACGGCCTGGACTACTTCACGCTGGCCGAATCGCTTGGCGGCGTGGAGAGTCTGGTCGCGCATCCGGCGACGATGACCCACGCGGCGATGTCCGCCGACGCGCGCGCCGCGGCGGGCATCGACGATGGCTTGTTAAGGCTGTCGATCGGCATCGAGGCACTGGCCGACCTGGCCGCCGATCTCGACGCCGCGCTCGACCGCGCCCTTACGGGGTCGCATGCAGCAACGGTACGTCGCTGAAGTACTGCTCGATCGGTTGCGGCCGGTGGATGCCGAAGCCCTGCGCGTAGTCCACGCCCAGTTCGCGCAGCGAGGCGAAGATGGCGTCGTTCTCGGTGTGCTCGGCAATGGTCTGTTTGTCCAGCACGTGCGCGATGTCGGTGATCGCGCGGATCACTGCCATCGACAGCGACGAGCTTTCCAGGTCGCGCACGAAGCTGCCGTCGATCTTGAAGTAGTCCACGTCAAGCGAGCGCAGGTAGTTGAACGAGCAGAAGCCGGTGCCGAAATCATCGAGCGCGAACGCGCAGCCGAGCGAGCGCATGCGCGTGATCAGTCCCTGCGCGCGGTTGAGGTCGCGCACCGCGCTGGTCTCGGTGACCTCGAAGCAGAGTTTGCTCGGCGGTAGCCGGCTGTTGCGCACACGGTGGTAGAGGAATATGGCAAAGCCTTCGTCCACCAGCGATGCGGCGGTCAGGTTGATCGCGCACGAGGACACGGTGGCAGCCGCATCCGGGCGCGATTCCAGCCAGCCCAGCGTCAGGTTGACCACGTGCCGGTCCAGCGCCACGCCGAGCTGGAAGCGCTCGGCGGCCGGAATGAAGTGATCGGGAGCCAGTCGCTCGCCGGTCTCCGGATCGCGCATGCGCAGCAGGACCTCGAAGTGGCGGCCGGCGCTCGGCACGTCGCGCAGCGGCACGATCGACTGGCAATCAATCTCGAACAGGTTGCGGTCGATCGCCTCGCGGATGCGCAGCGCCCAGCGCATCGCCTTGGTCCGCTCGTGCATCTCGCCCGGCTCCAGGCTGGCCAGCACCACCCGGTTACCACCGAGTTCCTTGGCGGTGAAGCAGGCAGCGTCGGCCAGCGACAGCAGCCGCGCGTATTCGATCTCGCCGGGCTTGAAGTTGACCAGGCCGACGCTGACGGTGATGTTGAGCACGTGGTCCTGCCAGCCGACCCGATAGTTCTCCACCGCGCGCTGCAGGTGTTGCAGGCGCATCTCCATCTGATCCGGGTCGCCGTCGAGCAATAACGCGAATTCGTCGCCGCCGATCCGGAACATCTGGTCGCCGGCGCGCAGCCGCGCCTTCAGCAGCGAGCCGATGCCATGGATCAGCGCATCGCCGGCGGCGTGGCTGGCGGTGTCGTTTATCAGTGTGAAGTGGTCCAGGTCCAGGTAGGCCAGCGCGCTGCTGCCGCCGTCGCCGGCCAGTGCCTTCTGCACGGCTTCCTCGAACGCGGCGCGGTTGGGCAGGTTGGTGGCAGGATCGGTGGTGGCGCGGCGCACTACTTTGCGCGTGGCCATCCGCTGCTCGTTGATCGAGGCCACCAGCACCAGTGGAATGACCGCGAACAGGCTCATGAAGCCGAGCAGCAGCGCCGAATCGAGCGGGCCATGCGGCGGCTTGAATCCGGCCAGGCCCAGGCCAGTCAGCCAGGTCAGGAACAGCACCGTCACGCAGGCGCCCAGCGCAGTCCAGACCGGCGCGGCGCGCAGCGCGCTCCACATCAGCAGTGACATGGGCAGCGCGACCATGCCCAGTGCGTACACGCTGTTGGTCAGGCCGCCCCAGTACACCAGTCCGTAGGAGATCGCCATCAACAGGCCCCACAACGCGGTTTCCCGCGGCGAGCAATAGTCAGCGGCCTGGGGCACGTCCGGGTTGGCTGAGTTGGGCGCGCTGAGCAACAGCAGCGTCGGCGACAGCGCGATGATGCCGAGCAAGTCGCCCATCACCCAGGCCAGCAGCGCGGCCCAGAAATTGGTCGGCAGCACCATGCCCGAATAAACCAGGCCGGAGGTGCCGATCGCGCCGGAAACCAGCACCATCGCCAGGCCGCCGCGGAGCATGCCGAAGCCACTGGACAGGCTGATCCGCGGCTGCACGCCGCTGGAGTGCACCGCATACGCCCCGGCGATCGGACCCATGAAGTTGGCGAGCACCGAGAACGGCAGGAATTTCGCCGGCACCGGCACGAACGTGAAATGCGCGATCAGCACCGCCACCGGGATGAAAAAGGCCCAGCGCCAGCCATAGCGCAACACGACCGCGAAGGCGATGCCCGCCGCGGGCCAGAACAGGGTCACTTCGTCCGGCCGCCGAATGAACGCGACGGCGTACCAGATGCCCAGGATGTACAAGCCGGTCAGCAGGATGAACCGCAGCATCGTGGATCCTCGTACCTGCATCCCTTATGCCGTTGCCCCGGGGAATGCGCAAGCGCTGGTGGCGCTACGCGTGACCGGGAGCACGGGCCTTCAGCATTCGATGACGTTCACCGCCAGGCCGCCCCGCGAGGTTTCCTTGTACTTTTCCTGCATGTCGCGGCCGGTGTCGCGCATGGTTTTGATGACTTTATCCAGCGATACCCGGTGCTTGCCGTCGCCGCGCAGGCCCATTCGGGACGCGTTGATCGCCTTCACTGCGCCCATCGCGTTGCGCTCGATGCACGGGATCTGCACCAGGCCGCCGATCGGGTCGCAGGTCAGGCCGAGGTTGTGCTCCATGCCGATCTCGGCGGCGTTCTCGACCTGGCCCAGGCTGCCGCCGAGCGCGGCGGTCAGGCCACCGGCGGCCATCGAGCAGGCTACCCCGACCTCGCCCTGGCAGCCGACTTCGGCGCCGGAGATCGAAGCGTTTTCCTTGTACAGGATGCCGATCGCGCCGGCGGTCAGCAGGAAATCGTGCACGCCCTTCTCGCTGGCGCCGGGGCAGAAGCGGTCGAAGTAGTGCAGCACCGCGGGGATGATGCCGGCCGCACCATTGGTTGGCGCGGTGACCACGCGGCCGCCGGCGGCGTTTTCTTCGTTTACCGCAAGCGCGTACAGATTGACCCAATCGAGCACCGTGAGCGGATCCTTCATCGCTGCTTCCGGGCGCGACGAGAGATCCTGGTACATATTCGGCGCGCGCCGCACGACTTTCAGCCCGCCAGGCAGCACGCCCGGGTTGCGGATGCCGCGCGCCACGCAATCCTGCATCGCCGACCAGATCTCCACCAGGCCGGCATGGATCTGCTCGTCGCTGCGCCAGACCCGCTCGTTGGCCCACATCAGTTCGGCAATGGTCAGCGAGTTGGCCTGGCACAGCCGCAGCAATTCGTCGGCGCTATGGTACGGATAGGGCAGTGAAGTCGTGTCAGCGACGATGCGATCGGCCGCCGCTTCGTCCTGGTTGACCACGAAGCCGCCGCCAACCGAGTAGTAGTCGCGCGTGGCCAGCTCGCGGCCGTCGGCGGCGAATGCGCTGAAGCGCATGCCGTTGCTGTGGAACGGAAGTTTCTGCCGCTTGTTGAACACCAGATCGGTCTTCTCGTCGAAGCTGATCGCGTGCTTGCCCAGCAGCAGCAGTTTCTTCTCGCCGCGAATGCGCTCCAGCGCGGGCGGGATCAAGTCGGGGTCGATGCTGTTCGGCCACTGGCCTTCGAGGCCCATCAGCACGGCTTTGTCGGTGCCGTGGCCGCGGCCGGTCAGCGCCAGCGAGCCGAACAACTCGGCGCGCACGCGCGTGCACTGCTCCAGCGTGCCCGCTTCGAGCAGCCACTTGCCGGCGAAACGCGCCGCCGCGCGCATCGGCCCGACCGTATGCGAGGACGAGGGTCCGATGCCGATCTTGAACAGGTCGAAGACGCTGACAGCCATATAATCTCGGGCCCGGGGGATTCCATCATTCTATCCCCCTCGCCAATCCGACGTGGCCCGATGCAACTGACCCTATTCCAGCGCGATGACTGTCCCCTGTGCGACCAGGCCTACGAGGTGTTGCTGGCTGCTGGCATAGCCGACTTCGATCCGCTCTGGATCGACGGGGATGCCGGGCTGGAGGCGGTTTACGGCAGCCGGGTGCCGGTGCTGCGCCGCGAGCGCGACGGGCTCGAACTGGACTGGCCGTTCAGCCGCGACCAGGTGGCTTCGCTGCTCGATTCACTTTAAGCGCGCGGCGGGCGCCAGTAGCAGTCGGGTCTTGACCCGGACGTCATCAGGCAACAGCGCAGTGTCGGTCCATTCACCGGTGCCGACCGAGAAATCCAGGCGCTTGAGCGTTGCCTCGCCGGCCAGCACCGGCCTGGCGCCCGCGCTCCATGTAAACGCCAGCGCCACCGGCTTGCTGCTGCCGTTGAGCGTGAGCACGCCGTCGGCGACGAACTTGCCGCCGCCCAGCGCGCGAAAACGCGTGGCCACGTAGCGCGCCTGCGGCCGCTTGCGCGCATTGAAGAAGTCGGCGCCCATGAGCAAATCGTCGCGTTCGCTGTTGCGGGTGTCGGCGCTGAGCAGGTCGATGCCGACGTCGAAACTCCCGGTCGCTTTCGCCGGATCGAAACTGATGCGCGGCGTGAACCGGCTGAATTTTCCCTCGAACGCTTCGCCCTGGAAGCTGGCGCTGAAACCGAGCGAGGAGCCTGGCTGCACCGTCCACGGCGCAGCGTTGGCCAGGCTGCTAGCCGACAGCAGCAGGCTGGCTGCGATCAGCCGCACGCATCCGGCGCGTGGATTGTTCGTCATCAAGGAGCTTCCTGTTGGTCGGGCCGGTAGCCGGGCAGCATGCGCTGCAAGGTGGCATCGCGCAGCCGGTAGTGGTGCCAGAGCGCCGCGCCGGCGTGGATGGCGATCATTGCCACGAGCATCCAGAACAATGTTTCGTGAGTCTCTTTCGCCGAGGCCTTCAAGGCCTTGTCGAATTCGCCGAGCGGCGGCAAAGCGACCAGGCCGAACCAGCGGAGCGGAAAGCCGGCCGTGGAGTTGAACCACCAGCCCGAGAACGGCACCAGCAACAACAGCAGGTACAAGGCCGCGTGGCTGAGTCGGGCGATGGCATGTTGCCAGCGCGGCGTGCCGGCGACTTGGGCCGGCACCGGCGAGAAAAATCGCCACAACAGGCGAAGCGTGGTCAATCCGAGCACGGTCAGGCCCAGGCTCTTGTGCAGAGAGTAGACCTGGATCTTGTCCGGACTGGTCGCCATGCCGACCATAGTCAGGCCGAGCACAGCCAGCGCCAGCACCAGCAGCAGCGTCAGCCAGTGCAGCGTGATGCTGACCGCGCCCCAGCGCGCGCGATCATTTCTGATCGGCATCGCCCGCGCCCTCGTCGGCATCGTTGTCGCGCGTGGCTTCCGTTTCGATGATCAAGGTGACCTCGTCGCCCACCACCGACTTCCATGCATCCATGCCGAACTGCTTGCGGCTCAGCGTGCCGGTCGCGGAGAAGCCGGCGGTCTTCCTGAAAGTCAGCGGGTGCCGCGCCAATGCGTTCAGCGTGACCTGCAGCGTGACCGGATGGGTGACGCCACGCAGCGTAAAATCGCCGGTGACGTTTGCGGTCTTGGCGCCAGTCGGCTCGACCTTCGTGGAAACGAATCGCGCTTCCGGGTGCTTGTCAGCGTCGAAGAAGGTGCGGTCGAGGATCTTCTGCTGCCAGTTGGCATCGCCCAGGTCGAGCGTGCGCAGCGGAATGCGTACGTCGAGCTTGGCCCCGCTCCAGTCGGCCTCGTCGAACTGCAGCGTGCCGCTGGTGCCGGAGAAGCTGCCGACCGGCCGGGAAAAGCCGGCGTGGCTGACCTGGAAGGCAATGCGCGTGTGCACGGGGTCGAGCTGGTAGTTGCGCGCCTTGGCCATGGCCGCCTGCGCCATCGGCAGCATGGCCAGCGCGAGCAAGGACGTGGCGAGGGAAAGGCGGTGCTGGCTGGCGGGGCGGGTCATGCCTCCGATTCTAGCCAGCCGGCGTTAAAACCGGGTGCTTTTGCCGGCGACGTTCATGACACACTGCGTTGCGGGGCCATTCTCCCCCGGGATAAACATCGACATGCGCGGCTGGCTTCTGTTCGTGCGCGTGTTCTGCCTGCTGGGTTCGCTGTCCGCCATTGCGGCGCCGGAAACACCCCAGTTCCGACCGGTCGGCGTTGCCGACGGGCTGCCGTCGAGTTCGATCACCGCGCTGGCCCTCGATCGCGACGGCTATTTGTGGATCTCCACCCGCGACGGGCTCGCCCGCTATGACGGCATCGGGTACTCGCTTTATCGGCACGTACCCGGCGATGCCAGGGCGCTGCCGGGCAACTTCGTTCAGACGGTGTTCGTGGATTCGCAGAATCGCGTGTGGGCCGCGGTCGAGGGGCAGGGCGTGAGCGTGCTCGATGCCGGCCGCCGTGGCTTCCGACACATCAGCCAGGCGACGCGCCCGCTGCTGACCAGCAACGATGTCTGGGCGATCGCGGAAACGCCGGATGGCTGCCTGTGGTTCGGTACTTTCGGTGGCGGTTTGTATCGGCTCGATCGCGCGCAACGGCTTACCCGTTTCCTGCCCGCGGCCACCGCCGGCAGCTTGCCTGCGGAAAACGTGCTTGCACTCGCGGTGGATGCGCGCGGCGTGCTTTGGGTGGGCACTACCGATGGACTCGCGCGCTGGACTGGCGGGCATTTCGAAACGGTGCCCAAGCTCAGTGGCGAGGTTGTCTTCAGCCTGTCAGCGGAAGCCGACGGTAGCCTGTGGATCGGCACCGACCAGGGCCTGGACCACCGTCTTGCCGATGGCCGCGTGGACGTTCCGGCATGGCGCGCGCAACTTCCCGATGCCGGGGTCACCTCGGTGCTGCGCGATCGCGAAGGTACGCGCTGGATCACCACTCGCCGAGGCCTGGCGCGCGAGCGCAATGGCGAACTCCGCGTTGCCGGTGATGCTGCCGCCGGCCGCTCGATGTTCATGAGCCTGGAGGATCGCGAAGGCGGCCTGTGGTTCGCGACCGCGGCCAATGGATTGTTGCGCCTGCCGGCGGACTGGCGGCACTTCGTCGTGTTCGGCAAGGGCGAGGGCGCCGACAAGCTGGCGACCGTGCCGGTGCGCGGCAGCGCGATGGGGCGCGACGGCCGCGTCTGGCTGGTTGGCGCCGGCGGCATGGTCGATCGGCTGGATCCACGCACCGGCAAGATCGAGCATGCCCTCGACACCTCGGCCGCCTTGCCGGACCGACGCTTGTGGTCGGTGCTGGAGCGCGGCGATGGCAGCGTCTGGCTCGGGCATTCGCAAGGGCTGACCCGGGTGCAGGCCAACGATGGCTCGATGCGCCACTGGCGAATCGGCGAAGGCGAAGACGCCTTGTTGCCGGGTCCGGTGCAACTACTCGCGGAAACGTCCGACGGCCTGCTTTGGCTGGCCTCCTACGGCGGCGGCGTGCAGGCGCGCGATGCCGACGGCCGCGTCGTGCACAGCCTGGCGCCCGATGCCGGCCGCGGCATCGACAGCCCCGACCAGGATCAATTGGCGGCAGGGCCGGATGGCGTCTTGTGGATCGCCGGCCCCAGGGGCCTGCGCCGTTGGAACGCTGGCGGCGGTCGCTTCGATCGAATCCGAGGCGCGCCCGATGACCATGTTTTCGGATTTGCTTTCGTGCCGCCCGACACGGTGTGGCTGCATCGGATGGGCGCGCTGGAGGCGTACCGCTGGGATGGGGCGAAGCTGGCGCGCTTGCTCGGCGTCGGCGTTGCCGAGGGTTTGCCAGCCGTCGAGTCCGGCGGCGTGCTGGCCGATGCCAGCGGCGCCGTGTGGCTGACTACCGCGCGGGGCCTGTTGCGCTTCGACCCGATCGGTTCGCGCTTGCGCCTGTTCGGCGTGCACGACGGGTTACCCAGCCAGGAATTCCAGATGCAGCCGCCGCTGATGCTGCCCAACGGGCTGGGCCTGGCCAGCACCAGCGAGGGCTTGGTGATGTTCGACACCGCGCGCATCCGTGCCGGCGCCGCCGCGCCGCGGCTTGCGCTGGACGCGATCAGCCTGCGCCGCGATGGACGGCTGCTCGCGCTGCCGACCGACGGCCGGGCGCTGACGCTCGCGCCGGAAGATCGCGACTTGCGGGTGACCGCGCGCCTGCTCTCGTTCGCCGATCCGGGTGCACACCGCTACCGCTATTGGCTGCATGGATACGATGCTGGCTGGGTTGTCGTTGGCGCCTTGGGCGAACGCGGATTCTCGCGACTCGAGTCCGGCGATTACCGGATGGAGGTCGCCGCCAGCAGCGCCGGCGGCGCGTGGTCGCCGTCGCGAGGCTTCCCGCTGACGGTGCTGGCGCCGTGGTGGCAACGCGGATGGGCGTTGGCGTGCTGGGCCGCGAGCGCAGTTCTGCTGCTATGGCTGGGCGCGCGCCAGTACCGGCACCGCCTGCGTGATCGCCACGCCGATCACTTGCGCGAACATCGACGCCAGTTGAGCGACCAGGGGTCGGCAGCCAAGACTCGATTCCTGGCTACGCTCGGGCATGAAATCCGCACGCCGATGACCGGGGTGCTCGGCATGGCCGAGCTGCTGCAGGCCGGTGCGCTGGAACCGAAGCAACGGCTGCAGGTCACCGCGATCCAGCGTGCCGGCGACCACCTGCTGCGCCTGGTCAACGATGCGCTGGATCTCGCCCGCATCGAGGCCGGCAAGCTGACCCTGGACGACGCGGCGTTCGACTTGCATGAGTTGCTGTACGAGGTGGCCGCACTGCTGCAGCCGCTGGCGCAAGCCAAGCGATTGCAGTTCTCGCTACAACGCGCACCCGGGACGCCGCGCGCCTTGCGCGGCGATGCCGGCCGCGTTCGCCAGATCCTGCTCAACCTCGGCAGCAACGCCATCAAGTTCACCGACAGCGGCGAAGTGGCCTTGCGCAGCGCCGCGACACCGGCGGGATTGCTGCTGGAAATCAACGACAGCGGCGCCGGCATGGATGCCGCACAACTGGCGCGGCTGTTCCAGCCCTTCGAACAGGCCGATGGCCTGCGCACGGCGCAACGCCACGGCGGCAGCGGCCTTGGTTTGGTCATCTGCAAGGAACTGGCGCTGGCCATGAATGGCCGCATCGACGTGCAGAGCAAGCCGGGACAGGGTGCCTGTTTCCGCGTACTGCTGCCGCTGGCGGCGGCTGACGTGGCGGAGTTGTCGCGTCCGCCGGAACGCGCCTCGCCGAGGCCGTCCGACGGTCTGCGCATACTGGTAGTGGAAGACGACGCGACCGTGGCTGAGGTGATTACCGGCTTGCTGGAATCCCTGGGCCACCAGGTAGTGCATGCGCCGCAAGCGCTCGCTGCGCTGACCGAACTGGCCAGTTCGCGCTTCGACCTTGCCTTCCTCGACCTGGATCTGCCTGGGCTGGATGGGTTCGAGTTGGCGCGGATCATTCGCGGGCAGGGCCGGACCGTGGCACTGGTCGCGTTGACCGCGCGCGCTGATCCGCAAGCCGAAACACTCGCGCTCGCCGCGGGGATGGACAGCTTCCTGCGCAAGCCCGTGACAGGCTTGCTGCTGCAGCAAAAGATCGAGCGGGTGCTGGCCGGTTTGCGCGGACCGGCGCCCGTCAGCGAGGCGTTGCCCGGCTGAACTCGTGCACGGCGTCAACCAGGACCTTGACCCGCTCCGGATCCATGTCCGGCGCCATGCCATGGCCGAGGTTGAACACATGTCCCGGGCCAGGACCATAGCTGTCCAGCGTGCGCCGAACTTCAGCGCGAATGGCTTCGGGTGATCCATACAACGTCGCCGGGTCCAGGTTGCCCTGCAGCGCGACCTTGCCGCCGGTGCGCCGGCGCGCTTCTTCCAGTGACACCAGCCAGTCCACGCCGACGCCTTCGGCGCCGGTGTCGGCCAACTCCTCCAGATACGGCGCGTTGCCCTTGCCGAACAGGATCAGCGGCGTACGCGAATCGCCGTCGCCGCGTTCGAACTCTTTGGCGATGCGGCGCAGGTAGCGCAGCGAGAAATCGCGATAGAAATGTGGCGACAGCACGCCACCCCAGGTGTCGAACACCATCAGCACTTGCGCGCCAGCCTGGCGTTGCGCACTCAAGTAGGCGATGACTGCGTCGGTGACCGTTTCCAGCAGGCGATGCAACAGCGCCGGGTCGCTGAAGGCCATCGCCTTGATCTTGGAGAAGTTGTCGCTGCCGCCGCCTTCGATCATGTAGCAGGCCAGCGTCCACGGGCTGCCGGAGAAGCCGATCAGCGGCACCCGGCCGTCGAGCTCGCGACGAATCAGGCGCAAGGCATCCATCACGTAGCGCAGTTCGTCCTCCATGTCGGGTACCGCCAGCCGGTCGACGTCGGCGGCGCTGCGGATCGGCCGCGCGAGCTTGGGGCCTTCGCCCTCCACGAACGACAAGCCCAGGCCCATCGCGTCGGGAATGGTGAGGATGTCGGAGAACAGGATCGCGGCGTCCAGGTCGAAGCGCGCCAGCGGCTGCAGTGTCACTTCGCAGGCCAGCTCGGGATTGGTCGCCAGGCCCATGAAGCTGCCGGCGCGCGCGCGCGTGGCGCGATACTCGGGCAGATAGCGTCCGGCCTGGCGCATCAACCACACCGGCGTGGCGTCGACGGGTTCGTGGCGCAATGCGCGCAGCAGGCGATCGTTGTTGGCGCTCAATGTATTTCCTTCGGGGTTGCAATCATTGGGGGGCGCTGGCGCCTTGGGCGAACATCACCTGGAAGCCGCGCTTGATCTGCGCATCGCGGGCCCGCTCGAACGCCAGCAGCGCAGCGGTCTGTTCCAGGAATTGCTCGCGCTTGAGCGTGGCCTTGCCGCCAATCTGGCCAGCCTCGCGCAGCAGCAGCCAGCCGCCGAGCAGGTCCTGTTGCAGGATCAGCTGGACGTACTTGGGGATTTCGCCGGCGGCCGGGCGTTGTTGCAGCAAGAGGCGCATAGGACCGCCATTGTAACGTCAGCCGCCTAGGCGCCGAGCGCGTGAAGGATGTCGGCGTCGCCGATGCCAGTGGCAACCTCGCCCCGGCCGATGCCGCGCCAGAGCACCAGGCGCACCGCCCCGGACACGGATTTCTTGTCCAGGCGCATGCGCTCGAGCAGGCTTTGAGCCGCAAGCCCGGCAGGCACTGAGGTCGGCAGTCCGAGGCGATCCAGCAACGAAAACAGGCGCTGCGTATCAGCTTGCGGCGCACGCCCCGACGCCGCCGACAGCCGGGCGGCAAGCACCATGCCGACCGCGACAGCCTCGCCGTGCAGCAGACCGCCATAGCCCTGTTCGGTTTCGATGGCGTGGCCGAAGGTGTGGCCGAAGTTGAGCAGCATGCGCTCGCCCTGCTCGGTTTCGTCGCGGGCCACGATGCCGGCCTTCAGCGCAACGCTGCGGCCGATCGCTTGCTCGAGGCTGGCTGCGTCGCGCGCCAAAAGTGCGTCGGTATTGGCTTGAAGCCAATCGAAAAAGCGGGCGTCGGCGATCGCCGCGATCTTGACCACTTCGGCCAGCCCGGCGCGCAGTTGCCGGTCGGGCAGGCTGGACAGCGCGGCGATGTCGGCGAACACGGCGGCCGGTTGGTGAAAGGCACCGGCGAGATTCTTGCCTTCCGGCAGGTCCACCGCGGTTTTGCCGCCAACCGAGGAATCGACCATGGCCAGCAGCGTGGTTGGCAGTTGCACGAAACGCACCCCGCGCATCCAGCAGGCTGCAGCGAAACCGGCCAGGTCGCCGACCACGCCGCCGCCGAGCGCGATCACCGTGCAGTCGCGGCTGGCGCCCTGCGCGGCCAGCGCGCTCATCAGTTCGGTGAATCGCAGCAAGGTCTTTTCCTGCTCGCCGGGCGGCAGGATCGCCACCTGCACCGACTTGCCGGCCAGCGCATCGCGGACCGAGGCCAGGTACAAGGGCGCGACGTTCTCGTCGCAGACGACGAAGGCGTGGCGGCCCGGGACCTGGGCGGCGAGCAGGTCGCTGCGGCTGAGCAGGCCCTCACCGATCTCCACGTCGTAGCCGCGGCGGCCCAGTTCGACCCGGATCGTCGTACTCACGCGGCGGCCTCGCGCCGCCATTGCGATTGCACCAGCTCATGCAGGCGGCTGGTCGCCGCGCCGACGGCCAGGCCATCGGCGGCGAACACCATGTCGGCGACTTCTTCGTACAGAGGGTTGCGCACGCGCGCCAGTGCTTGCAGTGTTTGCCGGCGATCGCCGCCGGCCAGCAAGGGCCGGTTGCTGTCGCGTGCCAGGCGCTGCAACTGCCCGTCGACGCCGAGCTTGAGATAGACGACGAAAGCACGTCGGCGCATCCGCTCGCGACTGGCGGCGGACAATACCGCGCCGCCACCGGTGGCGATCACGCGTTCCTGGCCTTGCAGCAATTCGCCGAGCAGGCTTTCTTCACGCGCCCGGAAGGCCGGTTCGCCCTCCAGTTCGAACAGCATCGGCACGCGCGCACCGGCGCGTTGCTCGATCAACTGGTCGGCGTCGACGAATTCCAGGCCCAGGCGCGTCGACAGGCGCTTGCCGATTGAGCTTTTGCCGGCCCCCATTGGGCCGACCAGGACGAGGTTTGGCGCCGGATTCATGCCTGCGATCCTAGCATTCCGGGATCGCGGCTTCGGTACAGGCACGGGCACTTATAAAGGTGGTCACCGGGCCCGATGGCAGCGTGATCGAGTGGCGGGTGAACCTGCGCGTCACCTTTATCGTCGCCTGAGCCGGGCGCCGCGTTCGGCGTCCAGTTCGACCACCCGATCGGCCAGCCGCGGCAGAGTGGCCTGGGCATGCCGGGTGATCCGCTCGAACAGCAGCACGAAACGATCCACCTGGGCGCGCGACATCGTCGGCGCGGCCGGGCGCGCGGATTGCAGTGCTGCCTGCTGCTGCCAGCGCCACCCCGGCACCAGCTCGAAGCCGGGTGCGCGCAGCCACAGCAGGCGGTCGAACCTTTGCCAGAGCGGCGCGTAGTGGACCAGCGCGTCGTTGCAGTAGCGGCGCCAGGTGCCGTCCGGGTCCTGGTCGCGCTCGAGCCGGTTGAGTGGCTTGCGCAGGGCGGCCGCCGACTGCGCGGCCACGCCCAGGAACCAACCCTCGAACACGATCAGGTCCGGCCGTCGGCAAAGCTGTCGCCATTTCGATGGCGGCAGTCGCCGGTCGCGCAGCTTGTCGAAGCGTGGCAGGCCGACGCAGTCGCCGGGCCGCAACCCGCGCAAGCGGTCCAGCACGGCGCCAGCCAGCACCAGGTCGTGGCTGCCGGGCGGCCCGCGGGTCGCTAGCAGCGGATGCACCCGCCGAGCCAACACCTGCCGCTCACGCCGGCCCAGGTAAAAATCGTCTATAGACAAGGCCACCACCAGCAGCCCGCGCGCCGCGCCGGCCGCCACCAGTTGCGCCGCCAGGGTAGATTTGCCGCTGCCCTGCATGCCGCTGATGGCATACACCGCCGGCTTGCCGGGTGCAGCCAGCGCGTCTTCCAGCACGGCCTCGACCAGGGTCGCTGGGAATGCCGGGGAAGGTAGCGGGTGCGGTTGCCTTGCCATCGCGCCACAATACTTAAAAAGGAAGGACACCGATGAGCGAGATGACTGCGGGGATGGTCGAGACATTCACCGGCTTGCTCGAGGCCGCTGGGGCCTCCGGTGACCGCGAGCCGACGGCAATGACGCTGGCCACGCTGGGCGACGATGGCCAGCCATCGGCGCGTACCGTGCTGCTGAAATCCTTCGATGC
>JANPDF010000238.1:0-6349 GCA_031431355.1 Gammaproteobacteria bacterium | reverse complement strand
GAACGTCAATCGTGCGCAGGTGTGCGACGAGAATTTCGTCGAATTCGTCCGCGGCTGGAAGGGCAACGCAGCCCGCAAGCCCGCTCCAGGCGATCCGGTAGTGCCCGGTAGCGCCTGTACGGCAGCGGACTTCATGGAGTTGCTGGAGTCGCAGCTCATTTCGCGCCACCTGGACCTCATGGCCCGCGTCCTGCGCGTGCAGCAGAAGGTGTTCTACACGATCGGTTCGTCCGGGCACGAGGGCAACGCCATGGTGGCGCGCCTGACCCGGCACACTGATCCCGCGTTCCTGCACTATCGCTCCGGCGGCTTCATGGCCGAGCGCTTCCGCAAGCTGCCTGGCATGGATCCGATCATGGACTCCGCGCTCAGCTTCGCGGCGAGCAAGGAGGACCCGATCTCCGGCGGCCGGCACAAGGTCTGGGGCAGCAAACCGCTCTGGGTGTTGCCGCAGACATCGACGATCGCCTCGCACCTGCCCAAGGCGCTGGGCACCGCGGTTGCCATCGAGCAGGCGCGGCGGATCGGACACACGTTGCCGATTCCGGCCGACTCCATCGCCATCTGTTCGTTCGGCGACGCGTCCAGCAACCACGCGACCGCCCAGACTGCATTCAACACTGCGGCCTGGACTGCCTACCAGCAGCTGCCGGCTCCGGTGCTCTATGTGTGTGAGGACAACGGCATCGGCATCTCCGTGAAGACGCCGACTGGCTGGATTGCCAACGCGTTCCGCAACCGCGATGGCCTTGACTACTTCTATGCCGACGGCCTGGACGTGGCCGAAGGCTACGGCCAGGTGCAGCGTGCGGTGGAGCACTGCCGCAGGACTCGCAGGCCGACCTTCCTGCACCTGCGTACGACCCGCGTCATGGGCCATGCTGGCACCGACTTCGAGATCGAGTGGCGAAGCTTCGAGGAACTGATGGCGGTGGAGGCCAGCGACCCGCTGCTGCGCTCCGCGGCGATCGCGCTGGAGTCGGGGCTGATGGGCACCGACGACCTGCTTGGGCTGTACGAGTTCACCCGGGTCAAGTGCTTCGCCGCCGCGGAAGAGGCCGACAAGCGGCCCAAGCTGACCACGCTAGCCCAGGTGATCGCTCCGTTGGCACCGTATACGCCGGCACTGGTAGCAGCGGAATCACAGCGCGCGGACTATGCCGAGAAACGACTGGCCGTGTTCGGCGGCGAGCAGAAGTTGCCGGAGAACCAGCCACCGCGGCACCTGGCGATCCTGATCAACAATGCGCTGCACGACCTGTTCTGCAAGTATCCCGAGGCGTTGCTGTTCGGCGAGGACGTAGCCCAGAAGGGCGGCGTGTATACCGTGACCAAGGGGCTGCACAAGGCGTTCAAGGGCGCCCGCGTGTTCAACACCCTGCTCGACGAGACGATGATCCTCGGACTGGCCCAGGGCTTTGCCAACATGGGCATGCTGCCGTTGCCGGAAATCCAGTACCTGGCCTATTTCCACAACGCCTGCGACCAGATTCGTGGCGAGGCTTGTTCGTTGCAGTTCTTCTCCAACGACCAGTATCGCAACCCGATGCTCATGCGCATCGCCTCGCTGGGCTACCAGAAGGGCTTTGGCGGCCACTTCCACAACGACAACTCGATCACCGCATTGCGCGACATCCCGGGCCTGGTCATTGGCTGCCCGAGCCGCGGCGACGATGCGGCGATGATGTTGCGCACGATGGCCGCGCTGGCCAAGGTGGATGGACGCGTGTGCGCCTTCCTCGAGCCGATCGCCCTGTATATGACCAAGGACCTGTACGAGCCGGGCGATGGCCTGTGGCAGGCGAGCTATCCACTGCCGGACAAGTCGCTGGTGCTGGGGGAGGAACGGGTCTACTCGCCCGAGGCCGATGATCTGGTGATATTCAGCTTTGGTAACGGCGTGCCGATGAGCCTCCGGGCGGCACGCGAAATCGAGAAGCGCCATAACTGGAAAGTCCGCGTCGTGGACCTGCGCTGGCTATTGCCCCTCAATGTGGAGGCGATCGCACGGCACGCGGCCGCCTGCCAGCGCATCCTGGTGGTCGATGAAGGCCGGCGCAGCGCTGGCGTGGGCGAGGGCATAATTACCGCCGTGGTCGAAGGCGGGCAGGGGGCCAAGCCCCTGCGCCGCGTGGTGGGCGTGGACACCTTCACCCCGCTGGCCGGCGCTGCCCTGCTGGTACTTCCCGGCGAGGAGGACATAATCGCGATGGCCGGTGAATTGGCCTGAGCCCGTTATCCCTGCTGGCAGCTAACGAACCGTCTGGTTGACCTATACTGATCGCATGAGCGAGTCCCGGCCCCAAACCATCCTGTTTGCCGACGTCGCCGGCAGCACCCGCCTTTTTGAAACGAAGGGCGATGTGGAGGCACGTCGACTGACTGCTTCCGTCCTTGATGCGCTGAGCATCGTCTGCGCCCATTACGGCGGCCGCGTGATCAAGACGATCGGCGACGAGATCATGTGCACGATGCCCACTGCGCTCGATGGCGTGCTCGCCGCGCGCGACATGCAGCGCAAGATGGCGCGCGACATCAACTTCGTCCGCGACAACCTGGCGGTGCGGATCGGCCTGCACCATGGCAATGCGCTGGAGGAGAACGGCGACGTCTATGGCGACGCCGTCAACACCGCTGCCCGCATGACCTCGCTGGCCAAGCGCGAGCAGATCGTGACCACCGCGGTCACCATCAACGGCATCACCAAGGGCGCCCCGGAGACCCGCAGCCTGGGCCGGGCACGCGTCAGCGGCAAGCTGTTGCCGATCGAGATCGTCGACGTGGTCTGGCAGGAAGACACTTCCGGAATGACCATGGTCCAGAGCGCCATCCGCATCGGCGACGGTCCAGCCGCCACGACGGGTGGCAAGCTGACCTTGCGCCACCGCGGCAAGCTGATCGAGCTGACCGAGAATTCAGAGCCCTTCATGATGGGGCGCGAAGCAAGCAACGACCTCGTCGTTGAAGCGGATTGGGTCAGCCGCACCCACGCCCAGATCGAATTCAAGCGCGGTCACTTCATGATTGCGGATCGCTCGACCAATGCGACCTATGTCTGCATCGGGGAAGATCCGGAGCTGCGCGTGCACCGCGACGAATTGCACCTGCGCAAGTCAGGCAGCATCAGCATGGGCCAGGCCGCCGCGATCAACACGACCGACCTGATCCATTTCGAGACGGACTGAGATCAGTCGCGCTTGGCCTTGATAGACAGGCCGCTCTTGGCCGGCTCGGTACCCGGGGGCGCAGTCACCGCCGGAACGACCTTCCTGCCCGGCAACGGCTGGTAGCCAAACACACCACGCAACAGGCGCTCGTTGCCGGCGTAATCCGCCGCCACGGCGGGTACGAACTGGGTCGCGCCGAGCTCGCTGATCACGTCGAACAGCGCCGGATCCCGGTGCAGGCGCAGCAGCGCATCGGTCACCTTCTTGCGCACGTCCGCCGGAACCTTCGGTCCGGCCGAGAACGCACGACCCACGAAATCTCGCGAGGTGGCGACTGAAACCAGGTTGGGATAAGTCTGGGCGATGTAGCCGGGCACCATCGCGCCTTCGGTCTCCTCGGCGAACACCATCTCCACGCCATCCTTCCAACTGGCGGCGACGGACTGGATTTCTGGCTGGGCGATCGGGTTCTTGTACAACTCGCCTAGCAGCAGGTAGCCAAGGCTGGGTGCCGACATACTGGCGATTCGACGGCCGATCAATCCGTTGGCGCCTTCGGCGGCCTTGCTGGAGTCCACCAGCAGGATGAACTTGGTGGGATCGACCACTCGGACCAGCGGGGTGAAGCGCTGCCGGTTGATCCGGTAGTCGGTGAAGTGCGCTTCCTCGAAGGCGAAGTCGGTAGCCGCGCCGCCGCGCATGTCGCGCCAGTAGACGTGATAGTTGCCGGCCGTCTTGAGGATGAAGCGCTGTCCGGTCGCCTTCGACAGATACGCAAGCAAGGGCCGGTAGACCTCCTGCGCCTGCGCCGGCGGATAGTTGGGTTCGACGGTGACCGTGTAGTCGGCCGCATTGGCTGCCGCGGCCGAAAGTACCGACAAAACGGATGCAAAGACCAGCTTGCTGCGGATTTTCATCGTTTGGCTCCCTTCGAGCGGGTATATCAGAATGCGGGCGGTTCGCCAATGCCGCGTCGGCACTTTGTGCATCTTGTCACACCGGGCGTTGCAGTCCACCCAATAGCGGCGGCAGCGTGACCGCGTTGCCGCCGACCACGACGCCGTCGGAATGCTCGCCGGCCTGCATGATCGCCAGCCCGGCAGAACCGTCGGAGTTGACGCAGGCCACGCTGCCGATCGCATGGCCGTTTCCATCCTGCACGCTCGCCCCCGAATCCAGTCCGCCTCCCTCGATACGAGCCAGCAGGCGTTTCGCCTTGCCGAGGAAGTGCGTGCGGGCGACGATTTCCTGGCCTGGGTAACAGCCCTTCTTCACGCTGAATGCATTCAGTCGTTCCAGGGACAGCATCTGCGGCGTCCACGCTTCACGTTGCGCGGCGGCGAACCTGGGCAGGCCGTGGGCAAGGTCGCAGGCCAGCCACCTGGCATCGCAATCTGCGTCCTGCGGAGCGAGGGCCGGGCTGGATTCCGGAAGCAGCAGCAGGTCGCGACGGCAGCCATCACCGCTGAAGTCCAGTCGAAAACCGGTCTCCGCCGATCCCACGGCAAGGTCCGAAGCGGGGCTGCCCATGTCCGGTGCCTGGTCGAACTGCGCCGCGGCGACCAGACTGGTCACCGGCCCCATCTTCACCTTGCTTCGGAATAAGAATCGCTGCAGTTGCACCTGCAGATCTACCGCCGGGAAATCGGCGAGCACGGCGATGTACTCCTGCTCGGCTGCGCGCAGCAGGGCGAACAGGCAGATGACGCGGCCCTTCGAATTCAACCATCCGTTCCACTGCCAGCGATGGACGTCCAGCAAGCGCACGTCGTTCATCGTCTGCGCTTGCAGGAACAGGCCAGCCTCAAGCCCCGAAAATCCGAGCAAGGCAAAACCGCCAAGCCGCGGCGCACTGCCGTCACTTCGATTTGTCTTGAACGGCATGGGAGCGGGACTTAACATGTCGAGATGGTTTCCACGAAGCAGATCATAGGCGAAAGTCCCGCCCCGGCCGTCAGCGCCGAGCCTTCGTACTCCGCTCCCTACCTGCAACCCTGACGGCCCTCCCGGCCCGATCCGACCCCGAGAGCCCCATGGCAGCGCATCAACGCCCCCTGTCGCCGCACCTGCAGGTCTACAACCCGCAACTGACTAGCGTGCTCTCGATCCTGCACCGCGGCACCGGCGTGCTGCTTGCGGTGGCTGCCTTTGCCCTGATGGGCTGGCTGCTCGCGGCCGCCGGCGACGAGGAATCCTTCGCCCGCTTCTCGGGTTGGGCCGCCTCCGTGCCTGGCAAGATCGTGCTGGTGGCGATCACTGCATCCTTGATCTACCACTTGCTCAACGGCATTCGACACTTGCTCTGGGACATGGGCTGGGGCTTCGAGCTTTCCGAGGTCTACGCCAGCGGATGGACCGTGGTTGGCCTGACCGTCGTGGTAACTGCGGGGCTGGTCTATCTCGGGCTCGCCGCCGGGGGCACGTCATGACTCTCCGCGATCCGCTGGCAGTTGCCAGGGGACTGGGCTCGGCCAAGGATGGCACGCGCCACTGGTGGGTGCAGCGGCTGACCGCCGTCGCCCTCCTGCTGCTTACGCCGTGGCTGATCACGCTCCTGTTCGGCCTCATGGGCGCCGAGCAGTACACGGTGCGCGCCACCCTGGCGCGGCCCCTCACTGCCACGCTGATGCTCTCGTACGTCCTGGCGATGTTCTGGCATGCCCAACTCGGCTTGCAGGTCGTGATCGAAGACTACGTGCACGGCGCACTGGAGATAGCACTCCAGGTCGCGGTGAGATTCGCCACTGTCCTGGGCGCGCTGGCTTCGGTCCTGGCGCTTGGCCGCATCGTTTTTTCCGCCTGAGTCCACGATGACCCCTGCCTACAAGATCACCGAACACAAGTACGACATGATCGTGGTCGGCGCCGGCGGCGCCGGGCTCCGGGCCACGCTCGGCCTGGCCGCGAAGGGCCTGCAGACCGCCTGCCTGACCAAAGTCTTCCCGACCCGATCGCACACCGTTGCCGCCCAGGGCGGTATCTCGGCTGCGCTCGGCAACATGGGCGAGGACGACTGGCGCTATCACTTCTTCGATACCGTCAAGGGTTCCGACTGGCTCGGCGACCAGGACGCGATCGAGTACATGTGCCGGGAGGCGATCCCGGCCATCATCGAGCTCGAGCACTACGGCGTGCCGTTCTCGCGCACGGACGACGGCAAGATCTACCAACGGCCCTTCGGC
>JANPDF010000237.1:0-7661 GCA_031431355.1 Gammaproteobacteria bacterium | reverse complement strand
GGCGCATCGGCAACCGCTCTGAGCGAGAAGCAGCGCAACAGCACCATGATCGGCATGGACGTCGCCAAGTCGCTACACCCGATCAAGGACGAGATCGACATGGCCGCGCTCACTGCGGCGATGCAGGCCTCGTTCGCCGGCAAGCCAACCAAGCTCACCGCCGAGGAAGCCGAGTTGGTCCGCACTGCGTTCAGCCAGAAGATGCAGGAGAAGATGGCCACGCAGGCCGCTGCCGAAGGGCAGAAGAACCTGCGCGAAGGCCAGGCCTTCCTGGCGGCGAACAAATCCAAGCCGGGCGTGCGCAGCACCGAAAGTGGCCTGCAGTACCAGGTCATCCGCGAAGGTTCCGGCGCCAAGCCGCTGGCCACCGACAAGGTAAAGGTGCATTACAGCGGCACCCTGCTCAATGGCACCAAGTTCGACAGTTCCTATGATCGCGGCGAACCGGTCGAGTTCGCGCTCAACCAGGTCATACCCGGTTGGACCGAGGGCGTCGCGCTGATGCCGGTGAACAGCAAGTACAAGTTCTGGATTCCTTCCGAGCTTGCCTACGGCCCGAACGGACAGCCGCCGATCGGCGCCAACTCGACCCTCGTCTTCGAAGTCGAATTGCTCGGCATCGTCAAGTGACCCTGGCGGCGACGGCCTGGCCGTCGCCGCTCTCATAGATCCTGGAGCACGCATGCGCGTTACTGTCTTTGGCACCGGCTACGTCGGCCTGGTAACGGGCACCTGCCTGGCGGAGGTTGGCAACCAGGTGGTCTGCGTGGACATCGACACTGCCAAGGTCGACGGCCTCAATCGCGGCGTCATCCCGATCTACGAGCCCGGGCTCGAGGAAATGGTGCTGGCCAACCACGGCAGCGGCCGCCTGGCCTTCACCACCGAGGTACAGGCGCCAATTGAGCATGGCGACATCATCTTCATTGCGGTCGGCACGCCGCCCGATGAGGATGGCAGCGCCGACCTGCAGTACGTGCTCACCGTGGCGCGCACTATCGGCAAGCACCTGCGTCGCCACGCCGTGATCGTCAACAAGTCCACCGTTCCGGTGGGAACCGCCGACCGCGTGCGCAATGCCATCGCCGAGGAATTGAAGGCGCGTAACAGCGAGCTGACTTTCGATGTGGTGTCTAACCCGGAATTCCTGAAAGAGGGCGACGCGGTCAAGGACTGCATGCGCCCGGACCGGATCGTGATCGGCACCACCAGCGCATCGGCGATGGAGCAGATGAAGCGGCTGTACGCGCCGTTCAATCGCAACCACGAGCGGATCATTGCGATGGACGTGCGTTCTGCGGAGCTGACCAAGTACGCGGCCAACGCGATGCTGGCGACCAAGATCAGCTTCATGAACGAGATGGCAAACATCGCGGAGCGGGTTGGCGCCGACATCGAGATGGTTCGGCACGGCATCGGTTCGGACCCGCGCATCGGCTACTCCTTCATCTACCCGGGTGCCGGCTACGGCGGCTCCTGCTTCCCGAAGGACGTGCAGGCGCTCGAGCGCACGGCCGGCCAGTACGGGTACAACGCGCTGATCCTGGAAGCCGTCGAAGCAGTCAACGAGCGCCAGAAGCACAAGCTTTTCGAGCTGATCGAGCGCCATTTTTCCGGCGAACTGGCCGGCCGCACCTTCGCCGTCTGGGGCCTGGCGTTCAAGCCCAACACCGACGACATGCGCGCGTCTTCCAGCCGCACGCTGCTCGATCGCCTGTGGGCTGCCGGCGCCAAGGTCCGTGCCTACGATCCGGAGGCGATGGACGAGGCGCGGCGAATCTACGGCACGCGCGACGACCTGGTCCTGGTCGAGTCTCCGCCAGCGGCGCTCGAGGGCGCGGATGCGCTGGTCGTGGTGACCGAATGGAAGGCGTTCTGGAGCCCGGATTTCTCAAGGCTCAAAGCAGCATTGAAGTCGCCGGTCATCTTCGACGGACGCAACATCTACGACCCGTTGGAAGTGGAAGCCGCGGGCCTTGCCTATTACGGAATCGGCCGCGGGCGAACCATCGCCGCGGGCAACTGAGCCATGCCTGCACCCGACGAATCGCTCGAGTTCCAGTTCGACCGCAGGTTTACCGAACTGGAGACGCGCTTTTCCTTCCAGGAACAGGCGTTGACGGAAATGAGTGACGCGCTTGCCGCCGCCCGCGCCGAAGCGTCGCGCAATCAGGAGTTGCTGCAGCAGGCACTCGAGGACCTCAAGCAACTGCGCGGACTTCTTTACTCGGATCCGGCGACCGAACCGCCGCCACCGCATTACTGATGAGCAAGTCCCTTCGCGACCAGTTGCTTGGCCTTGGCTACCAGCCAGCGCCCAAGCCGGAGCCGGCGCCAGCGCCAGCGCCCAAGAAGCCGACTTCGTTCCCGCCGCGCGAGCGTCCCGTCGCCGGCGGGTCGGGCAAACACGGCAAGTCCGGCAATACCAGCAGCACCGGCAAGCCGGCAGATCGCGCGCCGAGGCCGGCAGAGGCAGGGCGCCGTCGCCCATCTCCGCCTGCACGCACGCGCGAGGAGATGGACCTGGCCAAGGCCTATGCCCTTCGCGCACAGAAGGAGAAGGACGATCGTATCGAGGCCGAGCGGATCAAGCAGGAAGAAGCTCGCGTCCGTCGCGAGGCGAAGGCCCGGCTCGCCGTGCTGCTCAAGGACAGGGCACTCAACGATCCCGCCGCAGAGATTGCCCGGCATTTCGAGTACGGCGGCAAGATCAAGCGCATCCATGTCACTGCCGAGCAGTTGCGGGCGCTGAACGCCGGCGAGTTGGGAGTAGTGCAGGCCGACGGCCGTTACCTGCTGGTCAGTGCGGCGTTGTTGGCCGAGGCCGAGTCCATATTTTCAGCGGCGGTCGCATTGAAGGTCGATGCCGGCGCGCCGGCCAGCGACGATCCCTACGGAGATCCCGCCTACCAGGTTCCCGACGACCTGGTCTGGTGAGCGTCCGGATTACTCCGGATCGTAATCCAGGTTGGCTGCGAGCCAGCGTTCGGCCTGTGCAACGGACACCGACTTGCGCTTGGCGTAATCGGCGACCTGTTCGCGTCCCAGCCTGCCGACCACGAAGTACTGACTTTGCGGGTGCGAAAAATACAGGCCGCTGACCGCCGATGCCGGCAGCATGGCGAAGTTCTCGGTGAGCTGCAGGCCGATCCGGTTGGGCGCGTCGAGCAGTTCGAACAGCGTCCCCTTCTCGCTGTGGTCCGGACAGGCCGGATAACCGGGGGCCGGCCGGATGCCTGCGTATTTTTCAGCGACCAGCGCGTCGACATCCAGCGCCTCCCCGGGGGCATAACCCCACAACTGCGTACGCACCCGGCGGTGCAACCACTCGGCGCAGGATTCGGCCAGCCGGTCGGCGAGCGACTTCAGCAGGATCGCGTTGTAATCGTCGTAGGCTGCCTCGAAACGGGCGACATGTGGTCCGATGCCGATGCCCGCGTTGACCGCGAATGCGCCGAGCCAGTCCGGCTTTCCGCTGTCGGCCGGCGCGATGAAATCGGCCAGGCAGAAATTGGCGCGATCGTCGGGCTTGTCGGCCTGTTGCCGCAGGCAGTGGAGGGTGGTTGTGGGGGGGGCGGTCGCGGCTGAAGCCGCTCCTACAGGGGAAAGCTGGATGTCGTCACCGACCGATTGCGCCGGCCAGATGCCGGCGACGGCCTTGGCGGTCAGCCACTTCTCAGCGATCACCTGGTCGAGCATCGTCTGGGCGTCATTGAACAGCTCGCGCGCCTGGGTGCCGACCACCGGATCGTTGAGGATCTGCGGATAACGGCCGGACAGTTCCCAGGTCTGGAAGAACGGCGTCCAGTCGATGATCTCGCGCAGCTCGCCCCGCGGCACGTCGTCGAATTGGGTGACCCCCGGCTGCAAGGGCTGCGGCGGCGTGTAGTCTTCCCAGCCGCCGTCGAAGCGCTTGCGCCGCGCACGCTGCAGCGAGATCAGCGGCTTGGCGTCGCCGCGGTTGGAATGGCGCGTGCGCACTTCGGCATAGTCGGCGGCGATTGCCGCGACGAACGGCGGGCGCAGCTCGTTGCTGAGGAGGGTCTGCACGACGCCGACTGCTCGCGAGGCGTCCTTCACCCAGACCACGGGTTGCGCGTAATGCGGCGCAATCTTCAACGCCGTGTGTGCCCGGGACGTGGTCGCGCCGCCGATCAGCAGGGGCAGTTCGACGCCGCGCCGCTTCATCTCGCGGGCCACGTGGCTCATCTCTTCCAGCGACGGCGTGATCAGCCCGGACAGGCCGATGATGTCCGCCTTCTCGTCGATCGCCCGATCGATGATGGTCTGGGTCGGCACCATCACACCGAGATCGACCACGTCGAAGTTGTTGCAGGCGAGCACCACGCCGACGATGTTCTTGCCGATGTCGTGGACATCGCCCTTGACGGTCGCCATCAGGATCTTGCCCTTGGCCTTGCCGGCGTCGCCGGTGCGCAGTTTCTCGGCCTCGATGTAGGGGATCAGGTGGGCGACGGCCTTTTTCATGACCCGCGCCGACTTCACGACCTGGGGAAGAAACATTTTTCCGGCGCCGAAGAGGTCGCCGACCACGTTCATGCCGTCCATCAGCGGGCCTTCGATCACGTCCAGCGGGCGCGCTGCCTGCTGTCGCGATTGTTCGGTGTCCAGCTCGATGAACTTGTCGATGCCATGCACCAGTGCATGCTGGATCCGGGCATTGACCGGCTTCTCGCGCCAGGACAGGTCTTCGCTGCGAACCTCGCCTTTCTTTGACTTGTGCCGGTCTGCTTCGACAAGCAGACGCTCGGTGGAATCGCTGCGCCGATTGAGCACCACGTCTTCCACCGCTTCGCGCAGTGGCGGCTCCAGGTCATCGAGGATCGGCAGGCCGCCGGCATTGACGATGCCCATGTCCATGCCGGCATGGATCGCGTGGAACAGGAACACCGAATGGATGGCTTCGCGCACCGCGTTGTTGCCGCGGAAGGAGAACGACACGTTGGATACGCCACCGGAAACGTGGCTGTGCGGGAATCGCAGCTTCAGTTCGCGCGCGGCCTCGATGAAGGCAACGGCGTAGCCGTCATGCTCCTCGATGCCGGTGGCGATGGCGAAGATGTTCGGATCGAAGATGATGTCTTCCGGCGCGAACCCCGCTTGCTCGGTCAGCAGGCGATAGGCGCGCGAACAAATCTCGACCTTGCGTTCCAGCGTGTCGGCCTGGCCCTGCTCGTCGAATGCCATGACCACCACGGCGGCCCCGTAGCGACGCACCAGCGCAGCCTGCTGCAGGAAGGCGCTTTCGCCTTCCTTCATCGAGATCGAATTGACGATTGCCTTGCCCTGCACGCATTTCAGACCGGCTTCGATGACGCTCCACTTGGACGAGTCGATCATCAGCGGTACCCGGGCGATGTCCGGCTCGGCGGCGATCAGGCGCAGGAAACGCGACATCGCCGCTTCCGCGTCGAGCATGCCCTCGTCCATGTTGACGTCGATCACCTGGGCACCGTTCTCGACCTGCTGGCGGGCGACGGCCAGCGCGTCGTCGTAGCGGTTCTCCAGGATCAGCTTCTTGAACTGGGCCGAGCCGGTGACGTTGGTGCGTTCGCCGACGTTGACGAAATTCGTCTCCGGCGTGATCACGAACGGTTCGAGCCCGGACAGGCGCGTGTGGCGTTCCAGTTGGGGCAAAGGCCGCGGCGGGCACCCCGCGACTGCATCGGCGATCGCGCGGATGTGCGCGGGCGTGGTGCCGCAGCAACCGCCGACCAGGTTCAGCAGGCCGGCGCGCGCGAACTCGCCGAGCATCTCCGACATCTCGGCCGGGCCTTCGTCATAGCCGCCGAAGGCGTTGGGCAGGCCGGCATTGGGATGGCAGCTGACGAACACATCGGCGACCTGCGCCAGCATGTCCACATGCGGCCGAAGGTCCTTCGCGCCCAGCGCGCAGTTCAGGCCGACTGCGATCGGACGGCAGTGGCGAAGCGAATACCAGAACGCTTCCGCTGTCTGCCCCGACAGGGTGCGACCGGAGCGGTCGGTGATGGTGCCGGAAATCATCACCGGCAGGCGCAGGCCGAGCTCCTCAAACAGCAGGTCGAGCGCGAACACGGCAGCCTTGGCGTTGAGCGTGTCGAACACGGTCTCGACCATGATCGCATCGCTGCCGCCCTCGACCAGCGCGCGCGATGCCTCCAGATAGTTGTCGACCAGTTCGTCGAAGGTGATGTTGCGGAAGCCCGGATCATTGACGTCGGGACTCATCGAGGCGGTGCGCGAGGTCGGGCCGAGTACGCCGATGGCGAAGCGGGGGCGGCCTGGCTCGCTCGCCTCGAACTCGTCGCAGCAGGCGCGCGCCAGGCGGGCAGCTTCCCGATTCAGCTCTGGTACCAGGTGCTCGAGCCGGTAGTCGGCCTGCGACACGCGGGTCGAGTTGAAGGTATTGGTTTCGATCAGGTCGGCGCCGGCGGCCAGGTAGGCGAGGTGGATGTCGCGGATAAGCTGCGGCTGGGTCAGCGTCAGCAGGTCGTTGTTGCCTTTCAGGTCACCCTCGCAGCCGCAGCCGGGGCCATGCGCATGCGCCTCGCCCTCGGAAAACCTGACTTCCGCGGTTTCCGGGCTGTTCTGGCGTGGGCTCGCTCGTGGTCCATGCGAATCGTATCCGTCAGCGAACCGGACCCCGCGATAGCCGGACTCGTCCAGCCCGTGTTGCTGGATCATGGTGCCCATGGCGCCGTCGATCACCAGGATTCGCGACGCCAGGGCGGCTTCCAGCAACGCTACCCGCTGCGGATCCTTCCACGGCAACTCGATCATTCGCGGCGCGCCAGCAGGGTGAGCACTTCGAAGTGGGGAGGTCGCTTTTCCTGGGTGACAACCTGGCAGACCTGCACCGCCAGCCCGGCGCGCGATGCAAACCGGCGCAGTTCCTTCTCTGTGAAGCCAAGATTGACGTGGCCATACGGGGTCACGGCGCTCTTGTGTTCATGCTTGGCCAGGCAGGTCAGCAACAGGCGCCCGTTCGGACGCAGTACGCGAGCAGCCTCGGCAACTGCCTGCGCCGGTTTGTCAGCGTAGGTCAGCGCGTGCATCATCAGCACCAGGTCGAACTGCGGGCGGTCGAACGGCAGCGCCTGCATGTCACCCTCGCGAACTTCGACGTGGTCGAGCTTGCGCAGCCGCTCGCTGGCCGCCAACACCACCTTGCTGCTGCTGTCGATGCAGACATAGCGGCGGGCGTGCGGTGCGAGCAATTCCGCCAGCACGCCGTCGCCGGAAGCAACGTCGAGCACGTCGCCCGGCGCTAGCATCGGCAACGCGGCGCGCGCCAGCGCCTCCCAGGTGCGGCCCGGCGAGTAGTGGCGCTCCATGTCGCCAGCCACCGAGTCGGCCCAGTTGTGGTCGGACGCGCGCGTAGCCAGCACCGCCGGCATGCGTTCGGCATCCTGTCGCAGAAGCGGGTCGTCGGTGCCCGCGCGCAAAGCTTCCCAAAGCGCGCGCTCGGCGGCTTCCAGGTTGTCTTCATTGAACCGGTAGTAGGCCGAAACGCCGGCGCGGCGATCCAGCACCAGGTCGGCTTCCTTCAACTTGGCCAGGTGGGTCGAGACCCGCGGCTGGGCGAGCCGGGTGACCGCCGACAGTTCCGCTACGGTCAGTTCCTCGCGTTCGAGAAGGGCGAGCAGGCGGACCCGGGT
>JANPDF010000236.1:0-2528 GCA_031431355.1 Gammaproteobacteria bacterium | reverse complement strand
ATCGTGCTGACCCTGGCCAGCAGCGGCGAGATCTTCGGCGAACTGGCCCTGCTCGACCGCGGCGCGCGCACGGCCACTGCGGTGGCGCTGACCGACACCGAGCTGCTCGAGCTCGATCGCGACGACCTGTTACTGCTGTTCCAGCAAGCACCTGCGGCGGGACTGCACCTGCTTGCGTCGATGGGGCACATGACCCGCAAGGCCGACGAGTTGCTGAAGTCACGCGTCTCGCGCAACGTCAACGTCGAGGCCCAGGTGATCCTCAGTCCGTTGCAGCGGGTGGCCGACTGGATCGCGTGGTTCAGCGGCAGCATGCCGTTCCTGCTCATCAACCTGTGCTGGTTCGCTGTCTGGATCGCCATCAACACGCTGCCGCTGGGACTACCTACCTTCGATCCGTATCCGTTCGGCCTGCTGACGATGATCGTCTCGCTGGAAGCGATCTTCCTGTCCTGCTTCGTGTTGATCAGCCAGAACCGGCAGGCTGAAAAGGACCGCGTCCGCTCCGACATCGAGTTCGAGATCAACGTCAAGGCGGAACTGGAAATCGCCCACTTGCACGAGAAGACCGACCAGATCCACGTGGACATGCTCGAGCGATTCATACGCATCGACAAGTCGCTCGAGGTGCAGCGCGTGCGCACGCAAGGCGTCCAGTCCAGCCCGGAGCCGGGCGCACGCTGAACGGTAGGAAACCCGCTTTGCCGGTGTGTGTGGCAGCGCACCGAGACCGGGCGCGTGCGGCCCTAGCCTTGCAACAGATCGGAACTGATCTCGACTTCCCCGCGAAGTCGCTCGGCAAGGACGCCGACCCCTTCCCGCGCCGCCTGCTCCCCCGGGCGGCGCCGCTTCTTTCGCGTTCCGGTATGCACGGACAACACGAGCATACGCGCCACGACAGCGTGCGCAGTTCTGCGGTAGCGATCGTCGTTCAGCCCCTGTCTAGCTGCGCGGGACCCGTCTCAGGATGGATTCATCGGCCGCGGTGTATTCCTGTTAGCGGAATCCTTCCGACACATTTGCGGAGAACCACCATGAAGATGAAGTCCCGGAACACCCTGCTGCTCGCCGCCATGTTCGGCACGCTGTTGCCCATGCCGTTGCTCGCCCAGGCCAACGCACAGTCCACCGAAGCAGAGCGCGAGGCCCGCAAGGAAGCCCGCGACGACGCCAAGGATGCCAAGAAATCGGCAAAGGACGTCAAGAAGGATGCGAAAGAGGATGTTCGCGATCAGAAGCAGGCGATGCCAGCGCGGGCGCAGCAGCGTCCTGCCGTTGCTCCCGCGCGCGTGCAGCGGCCGGCCGCGGCTCCGACACGCCCGGCGCAGGGCGCCGAGCGCGCTCAGGCTCGCGCCGCCCGCCTGAGCGCGCCACAGCAGCAGCAGATGATCAGCCAGCAGCGCGCTCGCGTGACCCAGTATCGCCAATACGTGTCACAGCAACGCGCCCTTGCGCGCACCACGGCGGCGCAGGTGCAGGCGCAGAAACGCTTGCAGCAGTACCAGTACATCAATGACTACAACCAGCGCCTGGCCGCGCAGCAGCAGCGCTACAGCACGATGTCGTTCAACTACGACAGCGACCCGTACTTCTACTCGGCGCCGATCTATCGCTACCAGCGCGATGGCCAGTACTACACAGTGAACCAGTACGGCGCCAACCTGCTGCGCGATGCGGTCAATGAAGGTTACTCGGAAGGTTACCGTGCTGGCCGCGCCGATCGCATGGACAACTGGCGTGCGGACTACCAGAACTCCTACGCCTACCAGGACGCGAGCTATGGCTACAGCGGCTACTACATGGACCGCAACGACTACAGCTATTACTTCCGCCAGGGCTTCCGCAAGGGCTATGACGACGGTTACTACAGTCGCTACCAGTACGGTTCCTACAGCAACGGCAGGTACTCCGTCCTCGGCACGCTGCTGGGTACGATCCTGAATCTGCAGTCCTACTGATCCAGCTGCTGCAAGGCCGGCGCCAGCCGACCCGCGCAGGCAAGAGGCCGCCGCTTTACCGGGCGGCCTCCTTTTGCGTTCGTCACGGATTACCGGGAAAGCAGCTGTGAGTTGGGCGAGGGCGGGTGCCGGCATTGATTTCTAGTCGCCGCCCGAAACCGGCTTGGTAGAAATCAATACCGGCACCCGCCTGCCTCACTGGTCGCGGTTTTGGGAGTTCAAGCGGCACCCTGACGTGCTGCAGGCCGGCGTGTGCCGGGTAACGCTCGATTCGCACTGCGTGCTCGGTCGAGCTGCCACCCGCCACCCGCTTACCACCACCAAGCCGGGTGACGCGGTTACGAGTGAGCCACGCGAGGCTTTAACGACAGGTGCCGACCCATGCAACGCGTCGCTCTGCGCAACGACGGGAGACGGGGGTCGACTGATGGCTCGACCGAGCGCGCAGTGCGAATCGAGCCGTCAGGCGGCCGCCGTTTGCGATCCCACTTCCGGGTGCCGCTTCGAGTTCAAGACCGGCGTTGGTTGTTGCGGGCGGCTGTCGGTTTCCATTTTTACCAAGCCGGTATC
>JANPDF010000235.1:0-4077 GCA_031431355.1 Gammaproteobacteria bacterium | reverse complement strand
GGCTGGCAAGGAATTGCGCGTCGGCGTCGTAGCCCCAGCTGTCATAGACATCGAAGGGACCGCCATGCGGCATGACGACCAGCGGCCGCGGACTGGTGCCATTGGCGGTATAGAAGGCGAACAGCTTGGTGCCGTCCTTGGCTTTGAATTCCACCGGCATGACTGGCGAGAGACTCTCGGCCTTCAACCACGGCATGCTCTCGATCACCAGTCGCAGCTTCTTGTTGCGCAGGTCGTACTGGTAGTACTTGCCGGGGTTGCGATCGGAGTAGACGCTGAACATCACCGACTGGTTGTCGCGCGTGAAGCTGTTGAAATAAACCAGCTGCCCAGCGAAGTGCTTCATCAGGCCGGCATGCAGGTTCGCCCACTCGGTAGCTTCGCCGACGTAGGAAATGGTCGGCTTGCCGGCATCGTAGCCAACCGCGAACGGCACGCCGTTGTAGCCGCCAAGCAGCGTGGAAGTCACGTCCTGGTCGGGATCGCCAGCCAGTTTCTCGCGCGTACCTTTGGCCAGGTCGACGCGGAACAACTGTGCAGGCTCGCCAGCGTCGGAAATATACAGATAGGCGGTATTGCCATCCTCATTGAACCAGCCACCGAAGCTCCGGTAACCGACCAGTGACTTCGGCATCGGCACCAGTTCCGAAGCTGCGCTCGGCCGGTAAAACATCTGCGGCACGTCGCGCTCATCCAGCGAGACCAGGACGCGCAGCTTGCCGGTGCGGTCGAACGCCCAGGCGTCCGCGCGCTTGACCTGCTCGACCTGTCGACGTTCACCGGTGCGCGTGTTGACGCGGTAGATGGTGCTCACGTCACGCTCGAACTCGCCCCATCCAGTGAACCCGACCAGGACGTAGCCCGGCTCCTTGTCGAGCACGCGCACCACGTTGGCCCAGCCTTCGTCCTTGCGGCGGCCGCGAGTGTTGCCGTCGTCGGGAACGTAGCCAAACAGCAGCTGCTGGTTCTTGCCATCGACGTCCACGCTCAACAGCTCGCCAGTGGCGCGCGGGCGCTCTTCGCCGAACAGTTTCTTCGCCTTCGATACCACCAGCCGGGTGTCGTCGGACCAGACGACGTCGGTGACGTACTGGTCGCGGCCAAGGCGGATGCCCTGGTTCTTGGAGCCGTCCATCTTGATGATCTGCAGCAGGCTTTCGCGGCCATCGGCGGTCGGCGCGATCACTGCGAGATATTCGCCGGTGGGCGAGATGGATACTTCGCTGACCAGCGGATGCTTCGAGAAATCCTCGACACTGACTGGTTGCGCGGTGGCCGCCGTTGCGGCAAGCAGGATCGATGCCGCGAGCGCGGCATTGCGAAAGATGGTCATGTATTCCCCGGAGTGAAGATAAGCTGCCGCGCACCTTAGCAGAGCCGCAGGTTCGGGACCCCGACTATTTTTCGTTCAGGAATGGCAGGCTGCCAGCTAGGGCGCGATCAGGTCCGCGAGGCGGAAATTGTGCGGGTCCCGGTACAGCAGCGAGCGCCAGGCGCCGGTTCGGCGGAACGGCTTCCACTCGCCCTCCGCCTGCGCCAGACGATCGGCAATCGCCCAAAGCACGGCCGGATTGGCGCCCATCCCCATGTGCGTGGCGCTGACCTCGATGTTCTCGGCGATCATCGATTCCTGGGCCAGGCTCATCCGCCAGTTCACCACGCCATCGGTCTTGCTCATGAACGATGTGGTCGGCACGGTTGGATTTCCGTTCACCAGTTCCATCAGGCGCTCGTCGTCGGCGCGAAAGCCACTGACCAGTTCAAAGATGCGCCAGGCGTTGGTGCCCTTGGGATGGCCGGTCAATGGCGAGCCCAGTGTGATTACTTGTCGAATGCGTTCGGGCATGCGCAGCGCGAGGGCATTGGCCATGGCGCCGCCGAGTGACCAGCCGATGACGCTGACCTTGCTGCCATGGTCCTTCTGCACGCGCCGGACCTGATCGACCAGGCCCTTGATCACGTGGTCGCGCGGTCCGAAGTTGAGTCCCTGCTCCCAGGGATAGGTCTCGTAGCCGAGGTGGCTAAGGAAGCGGCGCAGCGGATAGGTGGTGTTGTCGCCCACGCACAGCCCCGGCAAGACCAGCACCGGATGACCATCGCCGCGCGGCGCGGTCCGAAGCCAGGGCCAGGTCAGCGCGTAGGAGGCCCATTCGAACATCGCCCGGCCCTCCATCGCCATCAGCAGTGCCGAGGGCGACTTCAGGGTCTCGTGGGTACGTGGTCGGCGCGACGCGGAAACGTTCTGCTTCATGGAAGCCTTTCGATCAGTTCGTCGAGTGCCTTCGCGATTGCCTGGGCGACGATTTCCGGGCGGGCGACGATATCCTTGCAGGCGGTCAGGCCGAATTCCAGCTGCCCTGCGTAGCTTTGCACGGTGATGTTGAACCCCAGCCCATGGGTGACGATGGAGACCGGATAGTAGTTGCGCAGCCTGGCCCCGGCCAGGTACAGCGGGACCGGCGGACCGGGAACATTGGAAATGGCGACATTCGCCAGCGCCGGCAGCCGTTCCGACAGCGTGCCGCTGGCCCACAGGCGGGATAGGCCAGCCGCCCAGATTGGCGCGGCCAGTCCCGGGAAGTCGGTCGGGATGAGGTTGCGGAAGGTGGCGACGCGGCGCTTGATCTGCGCGGTGGAATCACGGATGGCGTGCAGGCGCTGCACCGGGTCGGCGACGTCGGTGGCCAGCGAGCACTGCACCATCGAGACCTGGTTGTTCACCTCGGCGTTGCCCGCCTGGCGCAGCGACACCGGCATTGCCGCCACCAGCGATTTCTTGGGCAGCGCACCGGCACCGGCCAGCAGTTCGCGCAAGGCGCCCGAACAGATCGCCATGACCACGTCGTTGAGGCTGGCGTTGAAGCCGCGCGCGACACGCTTGACCTGTTCGAGCGGCAGGGAGATCGCCGCGAAGCTCCGGTTCGGCCCGACCTTGCGGTTGAACACCGTGTTCGGAGCCAGCAGCACGTTCTCGCGCAGGCTGCCGATCATCGCGCCGGCCTGGCTGACGCTGCCGGCAAGCTTGAGGGTGGCTGGCAAGGCGCGAAGCAGCCGCGCGAATTGCTGCACTGTCGAACGCGTGGCTGTGCGTGCGAGGTCGGCCGTCCTGGGCGCCGCTGTATCGGCTGGCGCGCGCTTCGTCGTCTTGCGTCTTGCCGCGGTGGGTTCGATATCCAGGATCGCCTGCGCGAGCGCGATCCCTCCCTGTCCGTCGAGCAAGGCGTGATGGACTTTGGAGTACAACGCTACGACGCCTGGCTCGACATTTTCGATGACCACGAATTGCCACATCGGCAAGCTCCGCGGCAAGGCTTCCGCATGCAACTTGCCAACCAGGGTCATCAGCCGCGCGCGGCCGCCGGCGCCTGCAAGACGCCGCTTGCGGATGTGCTTGCGCAGGTCCACGTCGTGGGCATCCGACCACATCGGGTGGCCGAGGTTGAACGGGGCCTCGTGCAGCAGGCGCCGCAGCGCAGGCGCCCGCGGCAATCGTTCGGCGATGTGGGCGAGCAGGGAGGCGTGGAAGTCATAGCCGCGGCGGGTTGGTACTTCCACCAGCATGACGCTGCCCACGTGCATGGGCGTACCCGCTGCCTCGAGATAGAGGAACGCGGCATCCAGGCCGGACAGCGGCTTCAGAGATTTCCCCATCCGGGGCGACGATACGCTTATTGGCCCGGACCTGCTCAGAAGCTCTCCGGCGCCATCTCCAGCGTGCTCGCATCGAGCTCGTACAACAGGCGCGCATGCAGCTCGACCGCCGGCAACTCATGGCGGAAGAAGTAGCGGCAGGCGGAAATCTTGCCCTGGTAGAAAGCCTGGTCGGAGCCACTCGCGGATGGCAGCGCGCGCGCGGCGACGAGCGCCTGCCTGAGCAGTGCCCAGGCAATCAGCACATGGCCGACCATGTTCAGGTACAGCGAGGCGTTGGCGAGGCCCAATCGGATACGGCCACCGGCAAGGCAGTCAGACAGCACCCGCGTTGTCGCAGCGATGGTCTCAGTGGCGGCAAGCAACTGCGCCGCGAACGCCGCCAGCGACGCCACCGCGGCAGCCTCCGTCGCCCCGGCGCGGACT
>JANPDF010000234.1:0-4866 GCA_031431355.1 Gammaproteobacteria bacterium | reverse complement strand
TTTCATCTGGCGACCCCTCCCCGGGCCCGACGGGCTACTGTACCCCCATATTAAAAGTCCGTTACGCCAAGAAGCAATGCCCTAGCGTATGGAAAACTGAATCTTTTGCTGCTGCGCTGCAGCAATCTTGAACATTCCCTTACGGATCAAAGGCCCTCGGCTGGTAACCGAAGGCCTCGTGGG
The DNA here is from genome assembly GCA_031431355.1 of Gammaproteobacteria bacterium. Taxonomy (GTDB): domain Bacteria; phylum Pseudomonadota; class Gammaproteobacteria; order Xanthomonadales; family Xanthomonadaceae; genus Arenimonas. The sequence goes on along the minus strand of JANPDF010000234.1, from coordinate 4,683 downwards.
CCGCAGACGAATCTGCCATCTGGTCGGCCCGGACTCGGGCGAGCATTCCTGGGGAGGGATGAGAGCCGGACGCGCGGATCGCCACCCGCATTGCGAATTCAAACAGTGGCGTCGGCAGTCGCAGCACCCGGGCGCCTGGCGCATGCCGCGCGAGGGTGCGGGCGACCATTGCGTCGAACGGGAGCACTTCCCCGCCCGGCAGCTCGAAGCGGCGGCCAAAGGTGGCTGAAACCGGGAGGCAGTTCATCACAGCGCCGGCAACGTCTTCGACATGTACGGGCTGCCTGAGCCCCGAGGCACGCGCCGGCATCGGCAACATTCGCCAGCGCCGGGCAAACGCGGCAAGCCGTGACAGGCTGCGGTCACGACCGTTGCCGTAAAGCAGAGTGGGCTCGAGCACGGTGACCTGGCAGTGCAGGCGTTCGCCAGCGCTGAGCAATGCCTGCCCGGCATCGTCGAGCGCCCTGGCAACGGCGCGTTCCGCCGGATCCGGCGAGTGCCGCTTGTGCACGCGCCCGGTCGATCCGAGTGCGACCACGCGTACCGCTTCTGGCTGCACGCGGCAGAACCAGTCGGAGAACTGCTCGAGCGGGCCCAGACTGATGATCCTGGCCAGGCCCTCGGGCACGCTTGCCAGCGATTCGAACGAGCCATGCAGCCAGCGCACGCCAGCAAGCGCGGGGCGGTCAGAGCGGGTTACGGCCAACACCGGCTCGCCACGCGACAACAACCTTGGCAGCAACGCATCGCCCACCTGCCCGCTCAACCCGAAAACCAGCGTGCTTGCGCCAGTCCCGAGCGGCGGCCGTTGGCTGCGATCAACCAAACGCGGAGAACAACTCGTAGCTGACCCAGAGCACGACTGCCAGCACCAGCAAGCCGCCCTCGCGCCGGTTGATCCGCAGGTCGCCGCCCAGCACCGGATAGAGCAGCAAGGCAAAGGCCATCGCCGCCGGCAATTCCAGCGTCACGAACGAGGCCGGCAACGGCAGCGGCCGGATCGCCGCCATGCCACCGACGATGAACAGCAGGTTGAACAGGCAAGCGCCGAGCACGTGGCCAGCCACGACGTTTCCCTGTCCCTTGATCGCCGCCATCACAGCAATCACGATCTCGGGCAAGGCAGTGCAGATGGCCACGATGACCAAGCCGGTCAGCATCGTTCCCAGGCCCAGCGCCAGGCCAATCGTCGGTGCGTGCTGCACGACCAGGCGGCCACCGAAAAACAGCAGTACGGCGGCGATGGCAATGCGCACCAGATTCTGCGTAAGTCCGGTGCTGGTGAGGGCGAAGTCCGCAAGCTCCGCCTGAACCGCCGGCGCCTCCGCACGGCCGCGCCGGAACACGAACACCAGGAAACCGGCGAAGCCGGCCAGCAGAACCGCGCCTTCCCAGCGGGCGATCACGCCGTCGAGGCCGAACATCAGCACGGCGCCGGTGGCCACCACCACGAAGACCATTTCCGCCGCCAGCAGTCGCATGCTGATCAACAAGGGCGCAAACAGCGCGGCGACACCGAGAGTGAGGCCGATGTTGACGATATTGCTGCCAACGGCGTTGCCTAGCGCCAGATCACCTTGTCCAGTCGCAACCGCGTAGGCGTTGACGGCAAGTTCGGGCATCGACGTGGCGAACGCCACCAGGAGCAGGCCAGCCGTGAATTGCGAGAGGCCGAGCCGCTGCGCGAGGCCAGCGGCACCCTTGATCACCGAATCGCCACCGAGCAACAGCAGGAAAAGCCCGAGCACGAACATCCCGATCGCATTCATCATGTCCACTTCCTTGGCGCCGGCGGGCTTACTTGCGAGGAATATACAGGTCGGTGATGCTGCCTTCGAATACCTCGGCGGCCATTCCCACCGATTCGCTCAGCGTCGGATGCGGATGGATGGTGTGGCCGATGTCGCCGGCCTCGCAACCCATTTCGATCGCCAGCGCGATTTCTGCGATCAGGTCGCCGGCATGCACGCCGACGATGCCGCCGCCAACCACGCGCCCGGTTTCCTTGTCGAAGAGCAGCTTGGTGAAACCTTCGGTGCGGCCCAGGCCGACGGCTCGGCCGGAGGCGGCCCACGGGAACTTGCCGACGCCGACGGCGATGCCGCGTTGCCGCGCTTCTGTTTCGGTCAGGCCAACCCATGCGATTTCCGGGTCCGTGTAGGCTACGGAAGGGATAACCCGGGCTACCCACTCGCGCTTGTGGCCGGCGGCCACTTCGGCGGCTAGCTTGCCCTCGTGGGTGGCCTTGTGCGCGAGCATCGGTTGCCCGACGACGTCGCCGATGGCGAAGATATGCGGCACGTTGGTCCGCATCTGCTTGTCGACCGCGATGAAGCCGCGCTCGGAAACCGCGACGCCGGCAAGCTGCGCATCGATGCGGCCGCCGTTCGGTGTCCGGCCAACCGAAACCAGCACGCGATCAAAACTTGCCGTCGCGGGCGCCTTGTCTCCCTCGAAGCTGGCCTTCAACCCATCGCCGGCCGCTTCAACCGTAGCCACCTTGGTGCCGAGGTGCACGACGACGCCGCGCTTGCCGAGCATCGTTGCCAGCGGCTTGACCAGGTCGGGATCGGTACCGGGCATCAACTGCGCCATGAACTCGACCACGGTCACCTGGCTGCCCAGTGCGGCATAGACGCAGGCCATCTCCAGGCCAATGATGCCGCCACCGACTACCAGCAGTCGCTTCGGTATGTCGGCCAGCGTCAACGCATCGGTCGAATCCATCATCCGCGGATCGTCCCAGGGAAAGCCCGGCAGTTTCACCGGCTGCGAACCGACGGCGATGACGCAATGCTCGAAGCGAAGGCGCTGGTTGCCGGCAGCCGAGGAAATTTCTACTTCATTCGCCGATACGAAGCGCGCACTGCCGGTGATGGTGCGCACCTTGCGCTGCCGGGCCATGCCGGCCAGTCCACCGTTCATCGTCGCCACCACTTTGTCCTTGTGCGCCCGCAACCTGTCGAGGTCGATTACCGGCTCGCCGAAGGTGACGCCATAGCTGGTGGCATGCCTGGCTTCCTCGATGACCTCGGCCGCGTGCAACAAGGCCTTGGACGGGATGCAACCGACATTGAGGCAGACGCCGCCAAGGTTTGCGTAGCGATCGACCAAGACGACATCCAGGCCCAGGTCGGCGCCGCGGAACGCAGCGGTGTAGCCACCAGGACCGGCGCCGAGCACAAGTAGTGCGCAGGAAGCAGCAGCGGCTGCAGCGCCGGTGGAACTCGTCGCGGCAGCAGGCGCGACGGGAGCAGCGACGCTGCCCGGGTTCGTGGCGGCTGCGTCAGCTTCGATCACCGCGAACACCTGGCCTTCTGCCACGCTGTCCCCGACCTTGACCTTCAATTCCCTGAGGATGCCGGCAGCGCTGGACGGCACTTCCATCGTCGCCTTGTCCGATTCGAGGGTGAGCAGCCCAGCGTCCTTCGCGACGTGATCGCCCACGGACGCGAGTATCTCGATGACAGTAACCTGCGTGCTCCCACCGATGTCGGGAATAGCCAGTTCAAGCGACGCGCTCATACCAGCAGGCGCCTGAGATCGCCGAGGACCTGGGCCAGGAAACTGGTGAAACGCGCCGCGGCGGCGCCATCAACCACCCGGTGGTCGTAGCTCAGCGAGAGCGGCAGCATCAGTCGCGGCGCGAAAGCGCTACCGTCCCACACCGGCTTCAATTGCGAACGGGAGACGCCGAGGATGGCCACTTCCGGCGCGTTGATGATCGGGGTGAAAGCGGTGCCGCCGATGCCGCCCAGCGAGGAGATCGAGAAGCAGCCGCCCTGCATGTCGGCCGGGCCAAGCTTTTTTTCGCGCGCCCTGGCGCCGATTGCCGCCAGTTCCGTCGACAACTCGAGCAGGCCCTTGCGATCGCAATCACGCAGTACCGGCACCATCAGGCCATCGGGCGTGTCCACCGCGATGCCGATATGAAAGTACTTCTTCAACACCAGGTTGTCGCCGTCGAGCGACGCATTGAAGGTCGGGAACTTCTTGAGCGCGGCAACCACTGCCTTGATCAGGAACACCAGCGGCGTGATCTTGACGTCCTTGTGCTCCTCGCCAAGCTTCTTGCGAAACGCTTCCATCTCGGTGATGTCAGCGTCGTCGAACTGGGTGACGTGCGGGATCATCGCCCAGTTGCGTGCAAGGTTGGCGCCGGAAATCTTGTTGATGCGTGAGCGCGGCTGCGACTCGACTTCGCCGAACTTGCTGAAATCAACCTGCGGCCACGGCAAGAGGTCCAGTCCGCCATTGGAACCGCCGGCGCGGGCGCTGTCGCCGGCGCCGCTGAGCGCTGCCTTCACGTGCGCCTGTACGTCCAGCTTGCTGATGCGGCCGCCGCGTTCGCTGCCCTCAACCTTGCCCAGGTCCACGCCCAACTCGCGCGCGAAGACACGCACTGCGGGGCTGGCATAGGGAAGGATTGCGGGAAGTAGTCCGGACGCGTCATCCGCGGCGGGCGCGACGGCGGCAGCAATGGCAGTCGGAGCGGCTGGCGCAACCGATGGCGCGGGCGCGGGTGGGGATGTGGGCGTCGGCGCGGCAGTGGCGGCTGCAGGTGCGACTGTGGGGGGCCGTGCCGGCGCGGTGGGGCCGGCTGCTGGTGCGGGTGCGGGTGCGGGTGCTGGCGCCGGTGCCGGCGCCGCGCCAACAGGCGCGGGCGACTCGGCCACGACGGAT
>JANPDF010000233.1:0-7092 GCA_031431355.1 Gammaproteobacteria bacterium | reverse complement strand
CTCCGACACCGCCGTTCCGCGGGAGATCATCCTCGCTGCGCTGCGTGCCGCCGGCACCGCACCCAGCGGTGCCAACCAGCAGCCCTGGCGCTTCGTGGCGATTTCCGACGCGGCGATCAAGCATCGCATCCGGCTGGCCGCCGAAGTCGAGGAACGCGACTTCTACGCGCACCGCGCGCCGCAGGAGTGGCGTGAGGCCCTGGCCGCGTTGGGCACCGATGCCGACAAGCCTTTCCTGGAGATTGCACCCTGGCTGATCGCGGTGTTCTACGAGCGCACGGGGCCGGAGGTCGAGGGACGCAAGGCCAAGCGCTACTACCCGCACGAGTCGACCGGCATCGCCACCGGCCTGCTGATCGCAGCGCTCCACCATGCCGGACTGGCGACGCTCACGCACACGCCCAGCCCGATGTCCTTCCTCAACGAGATCCTGGGTCGCCCCAGGAACGAGTTGCCGTACCTGTTGCTGGTGGTCGGCCACGCGGCGGCGGATTGCCGGGTGCCCGATATCCAGCGCAAGCCATTGACGGAAATCGTTCAATGGCTGGGCGAGTCGGAGTCTCCCGGAATGTCGACGGAGCCGCGGGGCGAACTCTAGAACTCGATCCGGATGCCAAGTGCGAGGTTCTCCTGCGTCTCCCCTGAAAGACCGGCCCACGATTCGTACTCGCGCACGCAATGAGTTTCCACGCTCCGGATAAATTGTAAATTCTTCGGAATTACGCAAGAGCGGGCCGCGCGCACCTGCGCAGTGCCCTATGGGCGGCAAGCTTTCGGTGCTTGCGCTCAGGCTTCCTGCGGGGTGGCTGGATCGTCGAAGTCGAAGCTCTCGGGATCCGGCAGCGACGCTTGGTCGGATTCGGATTCGGATTCGGTGTGAGTAGTGGTGACCGGGCCGGCTACCGGCATGCGCCGGCCCTTGGGCTGTGGCAGCAATGCCACTTGCGCCTCGGCATCGGCAATCAGCTCGCTGCGGCGTGCCTCAGGAATCTCCTGCCAGTGGCAATCCAGGATGGCGCCTTCGAGGGCGTACAAGAGGTTCAGGCTGGGCTTGAATCCGGCTCGTTTGACCCGCACGAACGCGGACAGGGCCCCGACCGTCTGCAAGTCGGCGAGCGTGCGCACGCCAGTCTGCCGCAGCCAGGCCATGCCCTTGGGGCCGATGTTGCGCAGCTTCTCGGACATTCCAGCGACTCCAGGAAAATACCGGACAGCACCTCGATGCCGGACTGGTCCTCGGCGTCGAAGCGGTCCAGCCGCGGACTGTCGAGATCGAACACGCCGACCAGGCGCTCGCCCTGGAACAGCGGTACGACCAGTTCGGAACGCGATGCGGAATCGCAGGGAATATGACCCGGGAACGCGTCGACGTCGGCAACGCGTTGCGTCCGCCGGGTGCTTGCCGCCGTGCCGCAGACGCCTTTGCCCAGTGCGATGCGCACGCAAGCGGGGCGACCCTGGAAAGGACCGACCACCAGTTCCTGGCCATCATGGAAGTAGAAGCCGACCCAATTCAGGTCCGGCAGCGCGTGGAACACGAGCGCGGAAAGATTCGCGGCATTGGCAACGCGGTCGCGTTCGCCGGCCAGCAGGCCGCGGGCCTGGTCGGCCAATTCGGCGTACTGCTCGCGCTTGGAACCTTCAAGGGCCACCGACTGAAACATCGAAGGACTCCGCGGGGGGACCGGAAGTGTAGCAGCGCCGGACGCTGCTAAGCTTTGCCGATGAGCCACGGCTATTACGTCACCGGCACCGATACCGCAGTCGGCAAGACGCAAGTCAGCGTGGCGCTGCTGCACGCGCTGCGCGCGCGCGGCGGCAGCGCCGTCGGGATGAAACCGGTCGCCAGTGGCTGCCAGTTGAGCAGCGAGGGCTGGCGCAACGAGGATGCGCTGGCGCTGCAGCTTGCCAGTGATCCTGTTCCCGACTACGCGCAGGTGAATCCGTTCGCGTTGCCGGCGGCGACCGCTCCGCAGATTGCCGCGGCCCAGGCCGGCGTGCGCGTTCGCCTGGAGCCGATGTTGGCCGCCTACGCGCAGCTCGCTCGACGCGCCGATAGCGTCGTGGTCGAAGGCGTCGGCGGCTGGCTGGCGCCACTGGCCGATGGACTCGAGCAGTCAGAGCTGGCGGCGGCGCTGCGCTTGCCGGTGATTCTGGTGGTGGGTATGAGGCTGGGCTGCCTGAACCACGCGCGGCTGACCGAGCGCGCTATTGCCGGCGACGGCCTGTTGCTGGCCGGCTGGGTCGGTAATTTCGCGCAGCCGGGCATCGAGTTTCCCGAGGACTACACACAACTCCTGCAACGCAGCCTGACCGCGCCTTGCCTTGGCCTGTTTGCGCACGCGCCCGATCGCGCGCCAGCCAGCTTTGCCGCACAGCTTCGCATGCCCGGATCGGACTGACCGGGCCGGGCCGAGCTGACTTCCGGCAGGGTTGCGACCAACGCCGGGAAGCTATACTGGGCGGTATAGTAATGCCCCTCGCTCCTGTTCCGCCCGAGGCTTCCCTATGCGTCGTCTGACTCCCGTGCTGGTCATCGTCGGTGTGCTGCTGCTGGCCGTGCTGGCCTACCGGTTCCTGTTCGCCGCCGATCCTGCTGCCGGGCAAGCCGGACCGGGCGGCCCGCCCGGCGGCGGCATGCCGCCGACCATGGTCGAGACCGTTCGCGTGGGCATGCAGGCTTTGCCCAGCCAGTTCGAGACGATCGGCAGCGTGCGCGCCCAGGAATCGATCATCGTCCGGCCGGAAGTCGCCGGACGCATCGAGAAGATTCATTTCGCCGAAGGCGAGCGCGTTGCCAAGGGCGACCTGATGTTCAGCCTCGACAGTGCCCTGACCCGCGCCGACCTCAATGAAGCGAACGCCAACCTGCAGAACACGCGTCGTGCTTACGCACGCGCGAAGGAATTGGCCGACCGCCAGTTGATCGCGCGCGCCGACCTCGATACCAAGCAGGCCGAGTTGGCGGTCAACCAGGCGCGCGCCGCTTCGGCGAGTGCGCGCCTGGACAAGTCGCAGATCCGCGCGCCCTTCAGCGGTGTCACCGGACTGCGCCGGGTCAGCGTTGGCGACTACGTCGAGACCGGGCAGGAACTGGTCGACCTGGTGCGCCTGGATCCGATCGAGCTGGACCTGCGCGCGCCGGAAGTGGTGCTGTCCACGCTCGCGGTCGGCCAGTCAGTACAGTTCGGCGTTGCCTCGTTTCCAAAGCAGGTTTTTACCGCCACGGTGGTGGCAATCGCGCCGACCGTGGATGCCGGCGGCCGCAGCGTCGCGCTGCGTGCGCGGTTGGATAATCCCGAACAGCAGTTGCGCCCGGGCATGTCGGCACGCGTGCGCATCCAGCTCTCGCAAAGCAAGCCGGCCCTGATGATTCCCGAGCAGGCGATCTGGCCGAACGGTGAGCAGAAGATGGTGTACGTGGTGGTGGATGGCACCGCCAAGCTGGTGCCGGTGGAACTCGGCAGCCGGCAACCGGGATTGGTGGAGGTCACCAGCGGCCTCAAGGCGGGCGATGAGATCGTCGTTGCCGGCCAGATGAAGCTGTTCGACGGCGCCAAGGTTGCGGCCAAGCCGCCGACGAAGGCCACCGCTTCCCCAGCGGCTGCTTCGAACAAAACGCGCTGATCTGCCCGAACCTCGGAATCGCCCAATGATCCTGTCCGATCTCTCCATTCGTCGTCCGGTGCTGGCCTGGGTCATGAACCTGGTGATCGTGCTGATCGGCGTCATCTGCTACCAGCGGCTCGCGGTGCGGCTGATTCCCAATGTCGACGTACCCGTAGTCACGGTCGCTACTGGCTATCCGGGCGCCAACGCCCAGGTCATCGAATCGCAGATCACCAAGCCGATCGAGGATGCGCTGTCGGGCATCGAGGGCATCGACTTCATCCAGTCGGTGAGCCGCGCCGAATCGAGCCAGGTGACCGTGCGTTTTCGCCTGGACCGCGATGCCGACGCGGCGGCGTCCGACGTGCGCGATCGAGTCGCCCAGGCGCGCGGCGCCTTGCCCGAGGAAGCGAGCGAGCCGATCGTGCAGAAGCAGGAAGCCGACGCGCAACCGATCATCTACCTGGCGTTCTCCTCCGACCGGCACTCGCTGATCGAGATCGCCGATTTCGCGACGCGCGTGGTCAAGGACCGCGTGCAGAACATCCCGGGCGTGGCCCAGGCCCAGGTGTACGGCAACCGCTACGCGATGCGCATCTGGCTGGATCCGGAAAAGCTGGCGGCGGTGTCGCTGGCGCCGTCCGATGTCGAAGCGGCGCTGCGCGCGCAGAACATTGAGATACCGGCGGGTCGTGTCGAGAGCCGGTCGCGCGAGTTCACCGTGTTGTCGGAAACCGACCTGCGCACGCCCGAGCAGTTCGCCCAGGTGGTGCTGTCGCGACAGAACGGCTACCTGGTCAGGCTCGGCGACGTGGCCAAGGTCGAGCTCGGCGCCGATTCCTCGCGCTTCCGCGCCCGTTTCAATGGCAACAACGCGATCCCGCTGGGCATCGTCAAGCAGGCGGTGGCCAATCCGCTGGAAATCTCGTCGGCACTGCAAGTGCTTCTGCCGCAGATCACGCGCACGCTGCCCGAGGGCATGAAGGTCGAGATCGCCTACGACTCCACGATCTTCTTCGAGAGATCCATCCACGAGGTGTTCGTCACCGTCGGCATCGCCGTGTTGCTGGTGGTGCTGGTGATCTTCCTGTTCCTGCGCAGCTGGCGCGCGGTGATCATCCCGCTGGTCACCATCCCGGTATCGCTGGTCGGCGCCTTCGGCGTGATGTACCTGTTCGGCTTCAGCATCAACACGCTGAGCCTGCTCGCCATCGTGCTGGCCATCGGCCTGGTGGTGGATGATGCGATCGTCATGCTCGAGAACATCTTCCGCAACGTCGAAAATGGCATGGCGCCGATGGAGGCTGCGTTCAAGGGCAGTCGCGAGATCGGCTTCGCGATCGTGGCGATGAGCCTGACCCTGGCCGCGGTGTACGTGCCATTCGCCTTTTCCACCGGACGCACCGGCAAGTTGTTCATCGAGTTCGCGTTGACGCTCGCTGGCGCGGTGCTGGTTTCTGGTTTTACCGCGCTCACTTTGTCGCCGATGATGAGTTCGCGGCTGTTGCGCCACGAGAGCAAGCACGGCCGTTTCTACCAGTTCGGCGAGCGCGTGCTCGCCGGCCTGGATGCTGGCTACAAGGGCTTGCTGACCCGAGTACTTGGCCTGCGCTGGTTGGTGGTCGGCGCTGCGGCGTTGATCCTCGGCGGCGTGTTCGTGCTCTATGCGCAGCTGCCAAACGAGCTGGCGCCGCAGGAAGACCAGGGACTGGTGATCGGATTCGGGACTGCCCCTGAGGGTTCCACGATCGACTACACCGACAAGTACGCCATGGAGATGGAGGAAGCCTTTCGGCAGATTCCCGAGATGGACCGCTTCTTCGAGATTGTCGGATTCGATGGCGTCACGTCGGCAATTGGCTTCGTCGGCCTGCGCGACTGGTCCGAGCGCGAGCGCACGGCGCAGGAGGTCGCCGGTTCGCTGTTCCCGCAGTTCATGGGCATCACCGGACTGATGGCATTCCCGGTGACGCCGCCGTCGCTGGGGCAGAACGACTTCGGTCAGCCGGTCAGTTTCGTGTTGCAGACCACCGGTAGCTGGGAAGACCTCGACGCGATAGTCAAGAGGCTGCAGGCGAAGATCGCGCAGAATCCGCAGCTGACCAATCCCGATTCCGACCTCAAGCTCAACACACCCGAGCTGCGCATCGAGCTCAACCGCGACAAGATTGCCTCGATCGGCACCAACGTCACCACCGTCGGCCGAACTCTGGAAACCATGCTCGGCGGACGCCGCGTCACCCGTTTCAAGAAAGGGGCCGAGCAGTACGACGTCATCGTGCAGATCGCCGACGAGGCGCGGGTGACGCCCGAGGACCTGTCCAACATCTTCGTGCGCGCCGGCGACGGCAGCATGGTGCAGTTGGACAACCTGGCCTCGGTCCGCGAGACGGTGGCGGCCAAGGAGCTCAACCACTTCAACAAGCTGCGCGCCGCGACGCTGAGCATGGGACTGGCGTCCGGCTACTCGCAGGGCGAGGCGCTGGCCTGGCTTGAACAGGCGCTGGAGGAAGTGGCGCCGGGCGCGCAATACGATCTGTCGGGGCAGTCGCGCGAATTCCGCGAGTCGGGTTCCAGCGCGACGGTGATGCTGGGGCTGGCGCTGGTCTTCATCTACCTGGTGCTGGCCGCGCAGTTCGAGAGCTTCGTCGACCCGGTGGTGATCCTGGTGTCGGTGCCGCTGGCTATCTTCGGCGCGTTCGGCTGCCTGGTGCTGCTCAATGTCGGCCACGACATGCAGCTGTGGAATTTCACTGGGTCCTGGAACATCTACACGCAGATCGGTGTGGTCACGCTGGTCGGCCTGATTTCCAAGCACGGCATCCTGATCGTCGAGTTCGCCAACCAGCTGCAGGCGCGCGGCCGCAGCAAGACCCAGGCGGCGCTGGAATCAGCCGCGTTGCGGCTGCGCCCGATCCTGATGACGACCGGCGCGATGGTGCTCGGTTCCATTCCGCTGGCGTTCGCGGCCGGCGCCGGCGCCGAGGCCCGTCACCAGATCGGTTGGGTGATCGTCGGCGGACTGATGTTCGGCACCTTGCTCACGCTGTTCGTGGTGCCGGTGGTGTACGTGTTCCTGGCGCGTAAGCACGAAGTTGTCGAAGCAGACGGCGCGGTCGCGCCCGTGGCGGCGTGACGGGCTAGCGTGACGGTCCGCTATAGCGGCAACCGGAAGTGCAGGTCTCGTGCACGACTACGGTGGACAGTTGCGGCAGCGATGGACGCAACTTGTTCCAGATCCAGATCGCGAGCATCTCGCTGGTCGGGTTTTCCAGACCGGCGATGTCGTTGAGGTAGTGGTGGTCGAGTTGTTCGTAGAGCGGCTGGAAGGCCTGCTTGACCTCGGCGAAGTCCATGACCCAGCCCGTGTCTGCGCCTGGCTCGCCCTGGACCACCAGTTCCACGGCGAAGGAATGGCCGTGCAGGCGCGCGCACTTGTGCCCGGCCGGTACGTTGGGCAGGCGATGCGCGGCTTCGATCCGG
>JANPDF010000232.1:0-4362 GCA_031431355.1 Gammaproteobacteria bacterium | reverse complement strand
ACCCAGGAACCGAAGCCGAGTACCGCCGGGAGCGGAACGCTGCAGCCGTGGCTGGCGATCAGCGCGTCCTCGAATACTTCGTAGAACACTGGCAACACCCGATACAGCACGTCGGAGAGATAGAAACCAACGTGCTCGAGTTCATCGGCCACGCTCGGCCGCACGGGCGCGGCCTCGGCAGTCTGCCAGCCGGCAGTCAGCGCCATGCGCATGCGCTCGCGATCCGAGCGCCGCTCGGCCGGCGTGCGCCCACGATCGATATCGGCAACCAGGCAGGACACGATCTCCTGCTCCTTCTGCAACAGCGCGCGGCGCACGGCTTCGGTCGGATGCGCGGTGAACACCGGCTCGATGCGCAGCCGCGGCAGCAGCGCGGTGATTTCCTCGAGCGTCACGCCGTCGGCGCGCAGGCCGAGCAGCACCGCGCGCAAGCCGCCCGGCTGCGGACCGCGGTCGCCGCGCTCGTAGTCGCGCCGCCGGCGGATGCGATGCACGCGCTCGGCGAGGTTGATCGCCTGGAAATAAGTCGAGAATGCGCGCACCAGTTCGCCGGCGCGCTGCCCGGTCGCGCCGTCGAGCGAGGCAGCCAATTCGCCGATTTCACCGCCCGATTCGCGACGATGGATCGCGGCGCGACGGATCCGCTCCACGTCGGCCAAGAAGCCCACGCCCAACTGATCGGCGAGGATTTCACCAACCAGCGCGCCCAGTTGGGTCACGTCCTCGCGCAGCAGCTGGTCGCTTGCCGCGAACTCAACGGCGCGAAGCGGTTCTTCCGGCGGTTCGCCGACAGGCTGGCTCATTGGCCAAGCCTACCGCGATTCCTCAGTAGGCGAACTCGCTGAACACCGGGTCCACGGACCCTTTCCAGGCGCCGTGGAACAAGGCGAGCTTGCGCTCGGCCGGCGTTTCGTTGGCGAGGGCGAACTCAATCAGCGGCTCCAGGAATACCGCCTCGCTGGCGCCGGTCCGGTTGAGCCGGTTACGCCGTGCCAGACCCTGGCCGGCGATCTTCAAGGCTTCCAGCGCCAGCTCGCGCACCGTGCCCTTGCGGAAGGGTAACTTCAGGGCATGCCGGGGCACGCCGTCGCGCAAGGCATTGCGTTCGGCCATTGAGAAATCCTTGACCAGGTCCCAGGCGGCGTCGAGCGCCTCGTCGTCATACAACAGGCCGACCCAGAACGCCGGCAAGGCGCACAGCCGGTTCCACGGGCCGCCATCGGCGCCGCGCATTTCCAGGTATTTCTTCAGCCGCACTTCCGGGAAGGCGGTGGTCATGTGGTCGGCCCAGTCTTTCATGGTCGGCAACGCGCCCGGTAATACCGGCAGCTTGCCGGCCATGAAGTCGCGGAAGCTCATCCCCGCGCAATCGATGTACTCGCCGCCGCGATAAGTGAAGTACATCGGCACGTCGAGCAGGTAATCCACGTAGCGTTCGAAACCGAAGCCATCGTCGAACACGAAGTCGAGCATGCCGGTCCGGCCCGGATCGGTATCGGTCCAGATATGCGAGCGATAACTCAGGAAACCGTTCGGCTTGCCCTCGGTGAACGGCGAGTCGGCGAACAGCGCGGTCGCCACCGGCTGCAGCGCCAGCGACACGCGGAACTTCTTGACCATGTCCGCTTCCGACGCGAAATCCAGGTTGACCTGCACGGTGCAGGTGCGCGTCATCATGTCCAGGCCGAGCGAGCCGACCTTGGGCATGTAGTCGCGCATGATCTGGTAGCGGCCCTTGGGCATCCACGGCATGTCCTCGCGCTTCCACTTCGGCTGGAAGCCCATGCCCAGGAATCCGAGCCCGATCTCTTCGGCAACGGTCTTGACCTCACTCAGGTGCGCCATCGTTTCGCAGCAGGTCTCGTGGATGTTCTCGAGCATCGCGCCCGACAACTCGAACTGTCCGGCCGGTTCCAGCGTGATCGAGCCGCCATCGCGCAGCAACGCGATCACGCGGCCGTGCTCCTCCACCGGCTGCCAGCCGAAACGGGTAAGGCCGCGCAGCATTGCCTCGATACCGCGCGGGCCCTCGTAGGTCGGCGGACGCAGGTCATCCAGGCGAAAACCGAATTTCTCGTGCTCGGTGCCGATCTTCCATTGCTCGGGAGGACGGCTGCCCGCGGCGTGGAACGCCACCAGCTCGTGGCGCCCGGTGATCGGCGAATCCTCGACGTTACTGGGACTGGACAAGGCATGCTTCCGGAAAGTGTCTAGGCAATCTTGGGGCAGGCCGAGGTAAGCGCAAGTGACGACGGCGTCCGCCGCCGCGCCCCGGACTCAGCCGTGCAGCCACTTGGTGACGACCGCGCGCGCTTCGTCGATGCCCAGCTTGGTCTCGCTGGAAAACAACTGCACGCTTGCCACCGGACCGAGCTCCTTGCGCACCGCCAGCAGGGTATTGGCCTGCGCACCGCGGCCGAGCTTGTCGGCCTTGGTCAGCAGGCAATGCGCCGGCAGGCCGCGCGAGCGGGCGTAATCGAGCATCTTCAAGTCGAACTCGCGCAGCGGATGGCGGATGTCCATCACCACCACCAGGCCGGACAGCGCTTGGCGGCTCTGGAAATAGCCATTGATGAATTCCTGCCAGTGCGCCTTCAGTCCCAGCGGGACCTTGGCGTACCCATAGCCGGGCAAGTCCACCAGATGGCGTCTCGGGGCGACCTCAAAGAACACCAACTGCTGGGTGCGGCCAGGGGTTTTCGACGTCTTGGCCAGCCGATGCTGGTTGCACAGCGCATTCAGGGCGCTGGACTTGCCGGCATTCGAGCGGCCGGCGAAGGCAACTTCGCGGCCATCGTCGGCGGGCAGCTGGTGCGGCAGGTGGGCGGCGAGCTTGTAGGCCGCCGTGGCGAGGTAGTTGGACATCCGGCCAGTTTACGCGAGCGGCCCGGCCCGGCCATCCCTTCATTGACCACCCTGTGCGGCGACTGGGATAATCGCCCGCTGTCCGGCGCGCTTGCCGCGCCCTCCCCATAGCTGGCATCTACGCGTTCGGAGCGGGTCCATGAAGTTTTTGCGCATCCTCGGTGTGTCCACCGCAGTGCTGGTGACGTCCGCGCTTGCCCAGCAAGCCGCCACGGTGCAACCGGCCACGGAGGTCGCGCCCGCGCCCGTGGTCGCCCTGGTCGACAGCAAGCCGCCCACATTTGGCGATGCCAAGGCCGGAGCCACCAAGGCCGGCGCCTGCGCTGCCTGCCACGGCCTCGACGGCAATTCGGCCGATCCGCAGTACCCGAAGCTGGCCGGCCAGCACGAACGCTTCATCTGGCGCCAGCTCAAGCTGTTCAAGAGCGGCGAGCGCGTCAATCCGATCATGCAGGGCATGGCGGCCCCGCTCAGCGAACAGGACATGCGCGACATCGGCGCCTATTTCGCCACCCAGAAGGCCTCCGCCGGCGTCGCCGACGACACCCCGATCGCGGCCGGCGCCAATGCCGGCAAGAAGTTCTACCAGGTCGGCGAGAGCCTGTTCCGTGCCGGCAAGCCGGCCTCCACCGTTCCTTCCGCCAAGTCGGCCTCCGCCGTGCCCGCCTGCCTGGCCTGCCACGGTCCAGTTGGTCGCGGCAACCCGGGTCCGGCCTATCCGTCGCTCGGCGGCCAGCACGCCGTGTACACCAGCATGCAGCTCAAGTTCTTCCGCGACGGCGGCGTCTGGGGCAAGGACGTCAACGCCAACCCGGTGATGAGCCAGGTTGTGGCTGCTCTGAGCGACGAGGAAATCCAGGCGCTGGCTACTTACATCGAGGGGCTGCATGCAGCCTCCGCGCCGGTCGCGACCAAGGGCCACTGAGAAAGTTCCGCGCGGCGCCCGTGACCCGATAACCCGGATTCAGCGAGCCGAAGGCATCGTGTCCTCGGCTTTGTCTTGCTCAAGGAGATCCACCCATGCTTCGCCGCCTGCTGGCACCCGCGCTGTTCTTCATCTCGTTGTCCGCCTGCGCCCAGTCCGCAGCGCCGCCCGCCCCGGCCAAGCCGGCCGCCAACCGCGCCGTCGCCCGCGCGCCAGCGCCCGTGCAGGCCCCGGCACAGACGCCGCGTCCCGGTGTTGATTTCGAAGTGATGCCGACGCCGCAGCCGACCTACGGCCAGGGCAAGATCGAAGTCGCCGAAGTTTTCAGCTACCGCTGCATCCACTGCGCCGAATTCCAGCCGCAGGTCAATGCCTGGCGCAAGACCCAGCCGGCCGACGTCCGCTGGGAATACGTGCCTGGCGTGTTCGGCGGTTCCTGGGATGATTTCGCCCGCGCCTATTTCGCCGCCGATGTCCTGGGTGTGCAGAAGCGCACGCACGACGCGGTATTCAAGGCAGTGTTCGTCGACCAGTTGATCAAGACCGGCACGCAGGACGAGATCGCCGACACC